>JAFYDQ010000161.1 GCA_017544705.1 Lachnospiraceae bacterium
CGGACCCGCTTACAAGGGCATTCCGCTCTCCGTTGCAACGTGCATGGCGATCTCGGAGCTCTACGGAAAAGAGATCCGCTACTGCAGCAACCGCAAGGAAGTCAAAGACCACGGCGATACGGGCATTTTGCTCGGCTCGAAACTGCAGGACGGTGACCGCGTAATGATGATCGAGGACGTGACGACTTCCGGAAAATCAATGGAAGAGACCGTGCCGATCGTCAAAGCGCAGGGCGACGTTGAGATCAAGGGGCTCATGGTCTCTCTAAACCGAATGGAAGTGGGACTTGGCGGAAAGAAGAGTGCCTTGGATGAAGTGAGTGAAACGTACGGGTTCCCGGCATCTGCGATCGTGACTATGGAAGAAGTCGTGGAAGCACTCTATAACAAACCGGTAAACGGACAGGTTGTCATCGATGATCAGATCAAGGCAGCGATCGACACCTATTACGAGACGTACGGGGTTAGATAGATGCCAAAACCGAAGAAGATCAAAAAGAAAAAGAGCTTCATGTTCACCACGAAGCATCAGTCGGAGAACGGGATCATCTCGTGCGTGATCGGCATTGTCTCGTTGCTTGCCATGATCTCCTGTATCGCCTACGCTTTTGCGCACGGCGGCGACGTCCCGGCCAAGCTTGGCGCTGTCGGAATGTTTGCAGCACTCGGCGATCTCATCGGGATCATCGCAGCGATCATCAGTCTGCGTGAACGCGACATTTTCATTTGGGTCCCGCGCATCGCGCTGATCGCCAACATCGTGCTGTTGTTACTCTGGACATCAATGGTGCTTTTTGGAACATTGTTTGCGTGAAGTTGCTTGCGGCGATTGTGGCTGCGGCGTCGGCTGCGGCGTCGGCTGCTACATCGGCGGCCGGGAAATACCTACTAAACTCGCCCGGAACAGCGATCGGTAGGTGGTCGAAAAAAATGATCCGAAGCCGATACCTACTAAACGCAATAAAACACTCCGTTGGTAGGTATGAAAACCATAAAATCGATCGATTTTTGTAAAAATCAAACGCGTCACGAATGAAAAAGTGAAAAAAATACCTACCGCGAAGGCACAATTGCGGATTTGGTAGGTAAGCGAATTGATCAAAAAATTTTCGATACCTACTAAATTGAACGATCGGGCGCGCCGGTAGGTAAGCGACCGCCAAAATCGCAAATTTCAGAGCAGAAAATTACGAAATCGCATAATATAAATCAAATAATTACGAAACATTCAATTCGGAGGAATCAATGATCACGGAACGATACAACCTGTCGATTGGCAGGATTAGGGAGATCAGAACAGAGCAGAGCGTATGCGAGCCGTTTCGTGCGTACTTTGCGAAAGTGGCGGAGTTCATTGTGCTGCTTGATGAAACATACAAAAGCGTTGCAAACGGAAGACTACGCGCGATGAATTTAAACGAGCTTAAGGAAATGAACCGCAGGCTCTATGAAGACGTGCTGGAAGAAAACTATGAGAAGAGTTACGCAAATCCGGCGTATGCCGTAGCAAGCATGAAGGAAGCCGGATACGACGAACGCTACGGGCAGATCTTCAGTTTTCTTTATACGGAGATCCGCGGCCTCATTCCTTATGTGTTCGAGCAGGATTTGGAAGTCATCACGCTTTTTTACGAACTCTTCATTGAGATCTATGACCAGCTGGCGCTCGCGGAAGAAGACCTGCCGGAAGCAGAGGCGCTACGCGATACCGTCTACTGGTTTGAGAGCGATAACTGCGACATTTTGGTACCGAAGAAACTGAACGAACAGCTGGACCCGGCGTGTGATTTTGCAAGGAAGATCATTGAGGAATGCGATCTCAACGATCCGAAATATCTCTATTATTTCGGCGACTATATTTCGGACAACGAGCTCGGATTGCAGAAGCTGTTTGCCAAGATGCCTGATGCAGAGATTGAAAGCCTGGCATCCGTTTATACGGAAGGCTATCGGATCGGTTTTGTGAACGGCAACAAAGACCTTTCCAAAAAGGAAGTCGCCGAGGTGCGCTTTCCCTTAGGTCTTGAGAAAATGGTCCGTGCATCCCTCCCGCTTTTTGCCAAAATGGGCCTGAAAGTGACCATGCGCCGCGCGGGCACCTTGTCGCTCAACCGCAAGGGCGCGTACCGGATCGGGTATCACGGAACCTCTGCCAACAGGCAGTATGATTTTGACCACAAGGAAGACGAGGCGCTCTACTATGACAAGGATTTCGTGAACCGCAGGATCGACGTTTTGAAGAACGCATTTGAGGGGTCAAAATCACTCGCGAACCATCATGCGGGACCGGCCGTGATCGAAACCTTCGGAGACGTTCCGTTCGATCCGGAGTCGAAAGCGGAAGCGCTGAAGTTAAATGAGAAGCAGCAGAAGCTCGCGGTCTCCTATGCGGAGGAGAGCGGACGGCTGACCAACGAATACATCATCGGCGAGGAGCGAAGCTTCACGATCATTTCGTTCCCATGCCCCGGGATCGGCAAGGATTTCGAAGAGATCTTCAAAGAGACCGTCAAAGTCAATACGCTCGACTACAAGCGCTACGAGCATATGCAGCAGATCCTGATCGATACGCTCGACCGGGCAAAATTCGTGCATGTTCTGGGGAAAGGGAAGAACCACACGGACATCACCGTCGCGCTTTATGACCTTAAAGATCCTGCGACCGAAACGATCTTTGAAAACTGTGTGGCGGACGTCAACATTCCGGTCGGCGAGGTGTTCACCTCCCCGAAGCTGACCGGCACCAACGGCGTGCTGCATGTCACGCAGGTCTATCTGGACGGCTTAAAATATGTGGACCTCTCCGTGACTTTAAAAGACGGACGCGTTGCGGATTATTCCTGCGCGAATTTTGACACCGAAGAAGAAAACAAAAAATACTTTAAGGACAACGTGCTCTACCATCATGATTTTCTCCCGCTTGGGGAATTTGCGATCGGCACGAACACGACGGCCTATAAGATGGCGATCACCTATGACATCCAGGACCGCCTGGACATTCTGATCGCGGAAAAGACCGGGCCGCACTTTGCGCTCGGCGACACCTGCTACAGCTACGATGAGGACCTTGTCACTTACAATCCGGACGGTAAAAAGATCGTGGCCAGGGACAACGAGATCACGCTGAACCGCAAGACGGATCCGAAGAAGGCATACTTCCACTGCCACACGGATATTACGATCCCCTACGACGAACTTGCATCGATCACGGCGATCGGACAAGACGGGGCGGAAACGGTGATCATTGAGGACGGATTGTTTGTGCTGGAAGGGCTTGAAGAATTGAATCGTCCGTTGCTTGCACTCAGGAATTAAGGTACAATAGAATTGCGCGCGACCTGTATGGTCGGGAAGGAGATTTTATGAGTAAAGTCGGTATCGTTATGGGTTCTGATTCCGATCTGCCGGTGATGAAAAAGGCAGCGGAGATCCTGGATAAATTCGGTGTGGATTATGAGATGACGATCATCTCGGCACACAGGGAGCCGGATGTGTTTTTTGACTATGCAAAGAGCGCCGAGAGCAAAGGCTTCAAGGTGATCATTGCGGGTGCCGGCATGGCGGCGCATCTGCCGGGCATGTGTGCGGCGATCTTTCCGATGCCGGTCATCGGGGTCCCGATGCATACGACAAGCCTTGGCGGCAGGGATTCGCTCTACTCGATCGTGCAGATGCCAAGCGGCATTCCGGTTGCGACCGTAGCGATAGGCGGCGGCGCAAACGCAGGGATCCTGGCAGTGAAAATGCTGGCTATTTCCGATCCCATTTTGCTTCAAAAACTCAAGGAATATAAAGACGAACTTTGCGAAGCGGTGCAGCAGAAAGACGCAAAACTGCAAATGGACCTTTCGGGACGGGGTTAGTGGTTCAAAACTGCAGACCGGCACGAACCGGCAGGCAATAAGGAGGATATCAATGGATTACAAGAGTTCGGGTGTTGACATCGAGGCCGGATACCGGTCCGTGGAGCTGATGAAGGAGCACGTGCAGAAGACCATGCGCGAAGAAGTGCTCTCGGGGCTCGGCGGATTTTCCGGCGCGTTTTCCTTAAAGAAGATCCAGAAGATGGACGATCCGGTGCTGCTGTCGGGAACCGACGGATGCGGCACGAAAGTCAAGATCGCCTTCTTAATGAACAAGCATGACACGATCGGCATCGATGCGGTTGCGATGTGCGTCAACGACGTTGCATGCGCAGGCGGCGAGCCGCTCTTTTTCTTAGATTACATTGCCTGCGGCAGGAACGAGCCCGAGAAGATTGCGGACATCGTCAAAGGCGTGGCGGAAGGCTGCAAGATGGCAGGCGCTGCGCTCATCGGCGGCGAGACGGCGGAGCATCCGGGGCTCATGCCGGAGGATGAATACGATCTTGCAGGCTTTGCGGTAGGTGTTGTGGACCGCAAGGATCTGATCACGGGCGAAAAAATCAAACCCGGAGACGTTTTGATCGGCATCGCATCTTCTGGTCTGCACTCCAACGGGTTCTCACTGGTGCGCCGCGTGTTCCCGATGACGGAAGAGAAGCTGCACACCTACATCGACCATCTCGGCATGAACCTGGGCGATGCATTGCTCACGCCGACCAA
>JAFYDQ010000162.1 GCA_017544705.1 Lachnospiraceae bacterium
ACCGCTGCTGCTTACGGTTTTGCCCGGCATCTGCGGATTCTTCTGCAGGATTTTAGATAAGTTTGTGGACGTTACGGTTCCCGTTCTGCTGCAGATCGGCGTATTTGTCTGCAGGATCGCGGACCGGCTTTTGGATTTTGTGGTCGTCTCTCTTCGGAAAACCGTATTTAAGGAAGAGCGGCTTCCGCAGGAGCGTATCGAAGGGACGCCTCTGACACATTCCGTGGGTGGTTTTCTGGACCGGACCATACATGCGCTGAATGAAACCGTCTGGATCTACCGTCCGAGAAAAGAGAACGCGGAGCACAAACTGGCCATGCAGTTCACATGGCTTTATGAGAATGATGCGATCATCGCAAGATCTCTGTCATTCGCACTTTCGCTTGCAGGAATGGGGCTGATCCTGATCCTGCTGTTTATGCTGATATAGATTTCATTTACCATTTACCGGGAGATACACCGTGATCAAAGTAACGGGACAAAGTGTACAACAGGGGATCGCGATCGGAAAGATCATGATCCGGGAAAAGAGACCCATACAGATCATGCCGGAAAAAACCGATGCGGTCGATAAAGAATGGGAAATGTTTCTTTATGCCAGAAAGCGGGCGGTAAATGAAGTCCGGAGGATGGAGCAGGTAGCAAAAGAAAAGGTCGGCGACAAAAAGGCCATGATCTTTTCCGTGTACGCCATGCTTCTTGAAGAGCCGGATTTTGAGGAAGCGGTAAGACAAAAGATCAAGGCAGAGCACTATAACGCAAGTTATGCGGTATATCTGGCAGGAAAGGAAAAAGAGAATTTCTTTGCAAATATCCGGGACAATGCCTACCTGAATGAACGCTCGGTGGATCTGCGCGACATCGCTGACCGTGTGATCCGTGAGATCCAGCACATCCGCGATGAGATCGTGCTGCCGGATGAACCGGTCATTCTGGTTGCGGACGATCTGACACCGGCCGAACTTGTCGCACTGGATGTAACGAAGATCCTGGCGATCGTGCTCATTAACGGGTCGGTCAATTCCCATACATCCATCATTGCCAAGTCCATGGAAATCCCGATGCTTGTCAATACGGACATGATCCTTTCGGATGCGTATGATAAGCGTGGTATCGTAGACGGTGTTGAGGGCGTATTTCTGATTGATCCGGATCAGGAGACCGTCAACCGCCTGACGGATGCCAAGAACGCTTATGAGGCGGGACAAAAAGAACTGGAACAGATGATCGGGAAGGCTGCGGTCACAAAAAGCGGCCGGTCGATCAAAGTCTATGCAAATATCGGAAACATTGAGGATGCCAGGCGCGCCGGCCTGTATGAGGCGGAGGGCATCGGCCTGTTTCGAAGTGAATTCCTGTACTTAAACGGTACGGATTTTCCGTCGGAAGAAACACAGTTTGAACATTACCGCACGGTTGCATCGATCATGCAGGATAAGGAAGTGATCATCCGTACAATGGATATCTGCGCGGATAAACAGGCGGAGTATGTCAGGCTGGCTTCGGAAGATAACCCTGCCATGGGGCTTCGGGCGATCCGCTTTTGCTTTACTCGCCCGGAAGTTTTCAAAACGCAGCTGCGTGCCATCTATCGGGCAAGTGCCTACGGGAATCTCGGGATCATGTTCCCGATGATCACGTCTGAAGAGGAAGTCGACCGGATCCTTTCGATCCTTAAGGAGGTCAGGGAAGAATTACAGTCGCAAAATGTGCAGATCGGAGCGCTGAAGGTGGGGATCATGATCGAAACACCCGCAGCGGTACTGATCAGTGATGAACTTGCCAAAAAGGTCGATTTCTTCAGTATCGGGACCAATGACCTGACCCAGTATACCCTTGCCATGGACCGGCAGAATGCGGAACTGAAAGAATTTCAGAACATCCATCATAAGTCGATCATGAAGATGATCGAAATGACCGTTCAGAATGCACATAAAAATCACATAGAAGCGGGTATCTGCGGAGAACTGGCGGCGGATGAAGAGCTGACAGACTACTTTATCGGTCTCGGCGTGGATTCTCTGTCCGTTCCGCCGTTTGAGATCCTGCCGCTTCGCAAGCACATCCGGTCGCTGCCGTAACTATTCGTACAGCTCTCCGCCGACCAGAATACCGAAAGCCAGATCAGCATCCTTTACATCATAATCTTTAAGGAAAGGCTCAGTGTCTCCCTTTATCGGTATTCGTTCCTTTTCTTCACCATTCACAAGGATAATTGCTTCGGATGTCTTCGTGATCGGCGATGACGCAGCATTATTATTGCTGTTATTTGCATTATTCGCATTATTCGCGGGTTGCGGATCCGGTTTATTGTCATATATGGATTTTTCGGCGTGACCTGTTTGGGGATTCACCCACCAAATATGCCCGTCATTTCCCTGATAATACTGTCCCCCGGAGCCTGTAGCTCCCGTAGGAGTGCCTTTGATTATTTTATCGCCCATTCTTACCCTTCTTCGCCCGTTAATTATCAACACATCATCACCGGTCCGCAACCGTCACATTTCCCGCGAAAGTTGACTGAGTCAAAATGCGCATAAATACTGTCTTTCACAGAAGAGAAGTCGTATAATAAAGTGTAACAATGAAACGCAAATGGGAGGGTTATTATGCAAGGAAATAAGGGAATGATCAGGAAAATTACTGCAGCAATCGTGAGCGTATTTCTGGCACTTGTAATGGTAATCTACCTGCCGGCGCTGGTATTGGCAGAACCATATGATCTTGCAAACGGATCGGTTACGGTTAATTCTGATGAAAATGGGAACAGAACCGTATCGCAACCTGACAATAACATTAATAATCATCAAGAAACAACAGATACTGTTATTTCGGGTCATAACGCTGATTACAGTAGTACAATAACGATTAATTCGACGGGAGATGAGAATCATCCCGCGCAGGTGACATTAAGTAACGTGAATATAAATGCCGGTAATCTTGGCGCGGCTGCTGTTTCAACTTCCGGCAATGTTGTGATCGAACTGGATGGGACAAACACTGTACAAGGTGGAAATGATCATGCCGCATTGGGTGATAGTGGTTCTTCAATTACAATACAGGATGCGAACGCAGTTCAGGGTAGTTTGACAGCAACCGGAGGAAATAACGGAGCCGGAATCGGCGGCGGACCGCGTGTTGGCGGACAGGTTAATATCACGGGAGGAATCGTCACGGCAACCGGAGGAAATAACGGAGCCGGAATCGGCAGCGGACTACAAGCAAGAGGAGGCAATATAACGATTAGTGGAGGAAAAGTCACAGCGACCGGAGGATACATGGCATCAGGGATTGGAGGCGGAAATCACGGGATGAACGGA
>JAFYDQ010000163.1 GCA_017544705.1 Lachnospiraceae bacterium
CGGTGAAAAGGAACCCCGCAAGATCGTTTACTATGTTACGGATGAAGTGCAGCAGTCGCAGTACATCAAGATGTTTAAGGACCAGGGTATGGACGCCGTGATCTTAACGCACAATATCGACCAGCCTTTCATTTCGCAGCTTGAGAGCAAGAACGAAGATGTGAAGTTCATGCGCATCGACGCCGACTTAACGCAGAGTTTCAAGGAAGACGTCAACAAGACCGAACAGAAGAAACTGGACAAACAGACCAAGGTACTTTCGGAGCTGTTTAAGAAGGTGCTGAACAAAGAAAAGTTAACGGTCAAAGTCGAGAAACTCAAAGATGAAAACGTTTCCTCCGTACTCACGACTTCCGAGGAAAGCCGCAGGATGATGGACATGATGAAGATGTACGCATCAAGCGGTATGGATATGGGAATGTTTAACGATGAAGAGCAGACACTGACGCTCAATGCTTCCAATAAACTGGTGCAGTACATCATCGACAATAAGGATGATGAGCATGTGCCGATGTTCTGTGAGCAGCTTTATGATCTGGCGCTCCTTGCCAACAAACCGCTTGGTGCGGAGGCAATGACGAAGTTCGTGAACCGGAGCAATGAGATCATGGCGCTGCTCATGCAACCGCAGGAAACAAAGTGATCAGGAACTGATCGGTAAGGAATCCGTATGGCCAGAAACATCGTATACATTCAGGCAAACGATAAGATCGCGCAGTCATTCAAGGAGACGTTCCGTGAGAGAAACGTGGAACTGACTGTGGCAAAATCAGCCGCCGAGGCACTTGATATCATGGGCAAACAGGAGGTCGGCCTTCTGCTTGTTGATATCAATATTCCGGATATGCGTTTAAGCCAACTGGTGGAGATCTGCAGCAGGGATTATCCGACGGTCATTTTAAATGTCTGTGTGGACGTGCTCAATTCCCTGCTGATCACGAAGCTGGTAAACCGCCATGCGATCCACAAGATCTTTGTGGCACCCTGGGATGTGCGGGAAATGGTCGAGGAGATCGAAGAATCTCTGGATGCAGCCGAAATATCCAGGGAACAGGTGCTGCATGAGAAGAAGATCCTGCAGGAAAACGAGGATTTCCAAAACACCCTGAAGTCCCTGAAGGATGCGCTGAAAAAGCAGCAGTTCAGTTACGGGAAGATCCGGGCGATCACGGACCTCTTTTTCGAACATGCATTATCCCTTACGGATGGCCGGGGGATGGCGCAGATCAAACAGATCTTTGACGTGTATCTGCGCATGCAGACAACGGAGACGGTGGATACGGGTGATTTTGCAGGCGTGCTGGCTTCCGATTTTGAAAAACTCACACAGGGCAGGAGCGGCTTTACGCTTTCTGCGGGTAGTATTGCACTGCCGGATGGAGCCGTAAAAGTCAAAGCCGTCAACATTCGTTTCCTGTTCTGGCTGATCGTTTATAAAACGCTTTGCGAGAGCATGAATCAGGAAGCTGCGGTGTTTGATTTTGCCGTCTCTTCTTCCGTGACCAACGAGACGGAAACGGAATTTGTCATCAAAAGACGCGGCAGCACGGAAAAAAAGATACCGTTCTTAGAACAGTATCTTTTGGAAACCATACATTTATTTGCCGATTCGGATGCCATCACGCAGGAGGCAGAAGAAACCACTTACCGGATGACCTTTCAGCTTGGCAGGAACGCTTCTTAAGTGTTCCTGCTTTTTATTCTCCGCCGCCGCCTGCCATTGCAGCGCTTGCGGCATCCACGAAGTCATTGATCGTCATACCGTCCGGGATGGCAAACAGCGGAACCCCGTTCATATAACTGTGTACGCAGTACGGTGTGCTGGCGTAAGGATCGCCGGTTGAATCCGCATAGATCACGCCGGTACCGATATACGGGCAGGTGTCGGTAGCACGAAGACCCGTTGCCGTACAAACGGAACCGACCATATGCATATCACAGGTGGAGGAGGGAACGTTATCGATTGCGAAGATCTCCGAATATGCACTGCCGTCCAGATCACACAGGCCCGCAACGGCCAGCTTGCCGGATTTGGAGCAGACCGTGGCGGAAGTGATGCCTTCGGGCTGCACAAAGTCTTTGTATTCCAGATTCTCATGGATCCTGCTCATGCAGGCGCGCCATAATGTTTTGGCGATGCTTGTCTCGGATTTCCCCATGTGTACGTTGTTGTCATAACCGGCCCAGCAGCCGCAGGTATAATACGGTGTGAAGCCGCAGAACCATACGTCGACATCCTTACTGGTCGTACCGGTTTTTCCGGCGATGCCCATGTTACCGAAATTAACCCTTGCGCCGGTACCCTTGGTGACTACGTCGATCATGGCGGATGTCAGCAGGTAAGCGGTGGTCTCTTTGATAACCTGGCGTGTTTGGGTCTGGTTCTCCAATAAGACGTTTCCGTCATGATCGAGAACCTTGGTATAGAATAAGGGCTTCGTGTAGGTACCCTGGTTTGCGATCGTAGCATAAGCGGCCGTGATTTCCAGGTTCGTTACACCGTCCGTGACACCGCCGAGTGCCAAAGACTGTGTAATATCGGATGAGATCGAACCATCCCATTCGGTACGTCTGTCGATCAGGGTCGTGAACCCGAAGTTCTGCAGATAGTCAAAGCCGAGCTGCGGCCCGATATCCGTTAAGGTCTTGACCGCGACAATGTTTAAGGACTGCTCGATACCGTATCTGACGGTACAGATGCCTTTGTATCCGGTATCATACCAGTTGGATACGGGACGGCCGTTGGTATAGGTGAACGGCTCATCGACCTGGGTGCTTGCAAGCGTGAAACCTGCGGAATCCAGTGCCGGCGCATAGGCGGCAAGGACCTTGAAGCAGGATCCGGGCTGCCGTTTCGTGTTGGTTGCACGGTTCAGTGTCAGCGATGCGGCTTTCGTTCCGCGTCCGCCGACGATCGCTTTGACTTCACCGGTATGGTGATCGATCAAAGTCATGGAAGCCTGCGGCTGCGGTGTGATCGAGATATTCTCCGCAACGAAGGTATAACCCGGTTCCATGACAAATGCCTTGTATTCTTCGACCTTGGCTTTCGCTTCTTCTTCGTTGTCGAAGATCATGTTGAAGGTCGGATCTTCCTGTTTAAAGTGTTTTTCAAATTTCTCTTTACTGAAGTTGATCAGGTCTCCGTCTGCGTCTTCCAGAGTCAGCTCATAGGTAAGCAGCCACTTGACGCTCTCGGGGTAGTTGTCCGGATTTGCAAATTCTTCATCACAGATCTTCTGCAGTTCTTTATCCTGTGTCGTGAAGATGCTCAAACCGCCGCTGTAGAGGGCATTGTAGGCCTGCGTGTAACTGTAGCCTTTGACCTCCTGCAGGTCGCTTAACACCTGGTCGGTCAGCTCATCGATGAAGTAGGAATAGATCGAATTCTTCTCGGTCGTTTCATTGACGTTCTTGATCCGGGAGTAGACATCATCCGCCATCGCCTCGTCAAATTCGGCAGGGGTGATGTAGCCCTGGTCGCGCATCTTTTTCAGGACTTCTTCCCGGCGCATCGCATTGTTGTCCGGATGCGTGATCGGGTTCCAGCGGGAAGGGTTCTGCGTGATCGCGGCGATGACCGCGGATTCCGAAATGGTCAGTTCCGCAGCGGGCTTTCCGAAATAACGGTTGCTCGCAGCCTGCACGCCAAGCGTTCCCTGTCCTAAGTTGATGGTATTTAAGTAGTTCTCCAGGATCGTTTCCTTGCTCATGTTCTTCTCGAGCTGGATCGCACAGTACTGTTCCTGGAATTTACGTTTGAATTTTTCGATCTTACTGGACTCACTGGTCCAGGAGGTAAAGACGTTGTTCTTTAACAGCTGCTGCGTGATGGTCGAAGCACCCTGCGAGAAATCCCCGTCGATGAGCGCTTTCACGCCGGCACGCATGATACCCTGGATATCAATACCGTTATGGGTATAGAAACGTTCATCCTCGATCGCGACAAACGCATGCTGCGTATGTTCCGGGATCTTATCCAAAGTCACGTAGATACGGTTGGAATTCTCCGCGATCAGTTTGGTCACCATGTTGCCTTTGTTGTCATAGACCGACGTGGAGAAACCTGCAGGGGAGACATCCACATCCGTAACATCCGGTGCCGTGTCGATGACACCCATAAATATGCCGACACCGCCGCACAGACCGATCACGGCTGCCGCAACCGCAGCAAACACAATGATCTGAAAGATGATGACGGCGATGGACTTGCCCATTCTTGTCGAGGCGGAATTCAAAGCTTTTTGTCTCTGCCTAATTCCCGCTCTTCCGTAGTTCATATATTACTCCTTCATCCATATATGGTATTACCGGAAACAGTTCATGTACTAAATCGTGTGATTTTTACAAAGCACATCATCCGTATAGTATAACAGAAAAACATCTGAAAAGAAAGTATTTGCGGTTGATTTATCGACAACATTCCTTTATGATGGGTTCATGGGCACCATACAATGCTTAAAGACAGGCGGCGTAGGCGAGATCACGGAGAAAAAATCCAGATTCATCGCCACTCTGAAACCGGTAGAAACGGAAGAAGAAGCGACCGCTTTTATTAATGAGATCAAAAAGAAGTATTGGGATGCAAAGCATAACTGTACTGCTTTTATCGTGGGCGAAAATGCGCAGGTCACAAGATGCAGTGATGACGGCGAGCCCGCGGGCACGGCAGGACGGCCGATGCTCGAAGTGCTGCAGGGATGCGCACTCACAAATGTATGCTGTGTCGTGACCAGATACTTTGGCGGAACACTGCTTGGGACCGGCGGGCTGATTCGGGCCTATCAGGGGGCCGTGAAGGAAGGACTTGCAAATTGTGAGATCGTCACGCGCCAAACGGGGACGGTCTATACGATCGGAACGGATTACGGCAGCATCAGCAAGCTGCAGACATTGTTCGGAAAAGAAAAAGTGATCCTGCAGGATACCGAATACGGTGCGCAGGTGATTTTTACGATCATTCTACTGAAGGATCAGGAAGAAACCATGATCAGGCAGATCACGGATGTGACGGCAGGGAATGCCACGATCGAAAAGGGCGATCTCACAACCGTGGATGTGCCGTGGGAGGTGCGAAATGCAGATGGAAGAGATTTTGGAATTAATTGAACAGAAGCAGTACTCGCGCCTCAGACAGGAACTTGCGGAATGGAATGAGGCCGATATCGCGGCGATCTTTGAGAACCTTCCGAGAGAAGAACTGATCAAGGTTTTCCGGATCCTGCCAAAGACCATGGCAGCGGATGTATTTGCCTATCTGCCGATCGAGACGGAGCAGATGATCATCACTTCGCTGACGGACCGGGAAGCAGCCAACATCATCAATAATCTGATGGCCGATGACGCGACCGACCTGATGGAAGAGATGCCGGCGAGCGTGGTCAAGAAACTGCTGGCCAACGCAAATGCGGAGACCAGACGTGACATCAACCATCTGTTACGGTATCCGGAGGATTCCGCCGGATCGATCATGACGGTCGAGTTCGTAGACCTGAAGGAAAATCTGACCGTGTCACAGGCAATCGAGCGGATCCGTAAGACCGGTGTCGATAAAGAAACGATCAACATCTGCTATGTGCTCGATAAGGAACGGCACCTGATCGGTACCGTGGGCCTCAGAAAGCTGCTCATTCATAAGGAAGATGAGATCATCGGGGACATCATGAATGACAACGTCATTTCCTGTAATACCATGACGGACCAGGAAGAAGTTGCGATGATGTTCTCCAAATATGACTTTACCGCGATGCCTGTCGTAGATAATGAAGACCGGCTGGTTGGGATCATCACCATCGATGACGTTGTCGACATCCTGCAGGAAGAGGCAACGGAGGATATCGAAAAAATGGCCGCGATCCTGCCGACCGATAAGCCTTACATGAAAACGGGCATTTTTGAGACCTGGAAGAAGAGGATCCCATGGCTCCTCCTGCTCATGATCTCTGCGACCGTAACCGGCGGGATCATCACGCATTACGAGAATGCGCTGAGTACCTATGTCGTGCTGACATCCTTTATCCCGATGCTCATGGATACGGGCGGAAATGCCGGCGGACAGGCGAGCGTTACGATCATCCGTGGCCTTTCCTTAAATGAGATCGACTTTAAGGACATCTTCCGGATCATGTGGAAGGAATCGCGGGTGGCACTGCTTTGCGGTGCGACGCTTGCGGTTGCGAATTTTGTAAAAATGATGATCATCGAGCGTGTACCGGTGCCGGTTGCTTTCGTGGTATGCATCACGCTCGTGATCGCAGTGCTGTTTGCAAAACTGGTCGGCTGTACCCTGCCGATGCTTGCACAGAAGATGGGATTTGACCCAGCGGTCATGGCATCCCCGTTCATTACGACGATCGTGGATGCGCTTTCCCTGGTGATCTATTTCCAGGTTGCGACGCATCTTCTGCATATGACCGGGTGACCGATCCCGGAGTATCAAGATAGGAAACTGAAACAAATCAGAGGAGTGTTATGAGACAGAAGAGAGAGGACATCAGGAATATCGCGATCATTGCCCACGTCGATCACGGCAAGACGACGTTGGTGGATGAACTGCTCAAGCAGAGCGGCGTATTCCGGGAAAATCAGGAAGTCGCGGAGCGCGTCATGGACTCGAATGACATCGAGCGTGAGCGCGGGATCACGATTTTATCCAAGAACACGGCAGTAACCTATAAGAATACAAAGATTAATATTGTCGATACGCCGGGACATGCGGATTTCGGCGGCGAGGTGGAGCGCGTCTTAAAGATGGTTGACGGCGCGGTTTTGGTCGTGGATGCGTTTGAGGGCGTGATGCCGCAGACCAAGTTCGTGCTGAAAAAGGCAATGGCGCTGAAACTTCCCGTGATCGTGTGTGTCAATAAAGTTGACCGGCCGGAAGCCAGATGCGTGGACGTCGTCGATGAAGTACTGGAACTGTTCATGGACCTGGATGCAAGCGATGCGCAGCTGGACTGCCCGTTTATTTTTGCATCGGCCAAGACCGGCCAGTCGGGGCGGGATTATAAGAACATCACGCCGACGATGGAGCCGCTGTTTGAGGCGATCCTGAATTATATCCCGCGCCCGAGGGCGATCCGGATGCCGGCACGCAGGTGCTGATCTCCACGATCGATTACAACGAGTACGTGGGCCGGATCGGGGTCGGCAAAGTTGATAACGGCATCGTGAATGTCAATCAGGAAGTCGTGATCGTCAATGCGCATGAACCCGACAAGCAGAAGAAGGTGAAGATTTCCGCCCTGTATGAGTATGACGGGCTGCAGAAAGTCAACGTGAAAGAAGCAGATCGGAAGAGC
>JAFYDQ010000164.1 GCA_017544705.1 Lachnospiraceae bacterium
ACCGCTGAAAGAAACAGAGCCAAAGCCTTTCTTTTCATAAAACTTTCCTCCTTGCTTTGTTGATAGGGTTTCTTAAAACCAGGGACGCTTTGCGTCCGCATCCGCCCCAGCATCATAAACATAAGCTGTCCGGTGTGCAAGCACCCCGGCTGGCTTATGTTCATGGTCCTGGAGTGTTGGTTTTATTATTTATTCCAGCACGCAACCAGATGACCGTTGCCTCTGTCGGTAAGACCGGGACATTCCGCTGCACACTGTTCCGTTGCGTAACGGCATCTTGTGCGGAATGCGCAGCCAGACGGCATGTTCAGCGGACTGGGTACGTCGCCTTCGAGAATGATACGTTTCTGAGCCCGGGCTGTCTTGGGATCGGGGATCGGCACAGCCGAGAGCAGAGAAAGTGTGTAGGGATGAATCGGTGATTCGTTCAGTTCATCCGCGTCTGCGGTTTCTACGATCCTGCCGAGATACATGACTGCGATGCGGTTCGAAATATGGTGTACCACCAGCAGATCGTGCGCGATGAACAGATAGGCAACGCCCAGTTTGTCCTGCAGTTCCTCAAACATATTGACAACCTGCGCCTGAATGGATACGTCAAGCGCCGAAACCGGCTCATCACAGACAATGAATTTCGGATTTACGGCCAAAGCCCTTGCGATCCCGATCCTCTGTCTCTGTCCGCCGGAGAACTCATGCGCATAACGCATCGCGTGTTCCGCATTCAGTCCGACCGTTTCCATGAGGCTTAAGATCTTTTCACGTCGTTCTTTCCGGTTGCTGTAGAGTTTATGAACATCCAGCGGCTCCCCGATGATATCCTCAACGGTCATTCTCGGATTCAGTGAGGAATAGGGATCCTGGAATACCATCTGCATCTGCTTGCGATAGGGCAGCATGTCCACGTCGATCCCCTGCTCGCTGTCAAATAACACATCCCCGTCGAAAACGATCCTGCCGGCAGTCGGCTGATACAGACGGAGAAGGGTTCTGCCGACCGTAGTCTTTCCGCATCCCGATTCCCCGACAAGACCCAACGTCTCGCCCGGGCGGATCGTAAAGGATACATCATCCACAGCCTTTAAGGGAATCTTATGCAATCCCTGACGCACGGGAAAATACTGTTTTAAATGGGATACCTCAAGGAGGTTTTTCTGATTATCCATTTGCCTCTTCCCCCTGTGCCTCAAAGAGCTCTTTTACATTCATGAAACAACTTGCCAGATGCGTTTCGGATACCCGAAGTTCCTCCGGCTGTTTTGTTAAGCAGATCTTCATCGCATTCTCACACCGCGGGCAGAATGCGCATCCTTCCGGCATCTGCAGCAGATTGATCGGTGTGCCCCCGATCGGGATCAGCTTCTCATTCAGATTGTCATTCTTCGGAATGGAGCGAAGCAGACCCTTGGTATATTCATGTGCGGAGCGGTAAAAAATATCATCCGCCGTACCGCGCTCGCAGACTCTTCCGCCGTACATGACCAAAATCTCATCACACATGCTGGCGATGACACCCAGATCATGCGTGACCATGATGATCGCCATGCCGAGCTTCTCCTGCAATTCCATCATAAGCTCCAGGATCTGCGCCTGAATGGTTACATCAAGTGCCGTAGTCGGCTCATCCGCGATCAGGATATCCGGTTCGCAGGCAAGCGCCATCGCGATCATGACGCGCTGTCTCATACCGCCCGAAAGCTCGTGCGGATATTGTTTCATACGGCTTTCCGGTTCATTGACGCCGACCAGTGTCAGCATCTCCACCGCCCTGTCATATGCTTCTTTCTTATTCTTGTCGGTATGCAGAAGGATTGCCTCCTTAAGCTGCGAACCGACCGTAAATACGGGATTTAAACTGGTCATCGGATCCTGGAAGATGATCGAGCACTTCGATCCACGGAATCCCTGCATCTGTTTCTTATCCCATTTTGTGATGTCTTCGCCCTTATAGAGCACTTCTCCGCCCGTGATCTTTCCGGTTTCCGCAAGGATCTGCATCACGGAATAAGCCGTAACGGACTTGCCGGAACCCGACTCGCCCACGATCCCGAGGGTTTTCCCCGGCTCTAAGGTAAACGAGATACCGTTCACCGCACAGACCTCGCCTGCGTCGGTGAAAAAGCTTGTATGAAGATCTTTAACTTCCAGAATGTATTTTGTCTCTTCGCTCATATCCGTCCCCCTAATTCAGCTTGGAATCAAACGCATCCCTGAGTCCGTCGCCAAGAAGGTTCAGCGCAAGAACGATCAGACAGATGATCACGGCAGGTACAACCAGGCGCAGCGGATAAGACTGCATGCCGGCCCTGGCATCATTTGCAAGAGAGCCCAGCGAAGTTAACGGTGCGGATACGCCAAGTCCCAGGAAACTTAAATAACTCTCCGTAAAGATCGCACTCGGTACCTGCAGGGCCGTTGTGATGATGATCACGGATAAGCAGTTGGGAAGGATATGTCTGCGCAGGATCCTGGAATTCTTGGTTCCGATACATTTTGCCGCAAGAACATATTCATTATTCTTAATGGAAAGGATCTGGCCGCGGATCAGTCTTGCCATGCTGACCCAGTATAACAGACCAAATACAAGGAACATGGAGATCATGTTCGTACCGAGCACGCTTAAGATCGTCTTGTCGATGACCGGTTTCAGCCGCTCGTTAAATACAACGGAGAGCAGGATGATGATCAGCATGTCCGGCAGCGAATAAATGATATCCACGATCCGCATCATGATGAGGTCAACCCTTCCGCCAAAGTACCCCGCAATGGAACCGTATAACAGGCCGATGATCAGAACCATGATCGCCGCTACCACGCCGACGGAAAGGCTGACTCTGGTTCCGTAGATCACGCGGATAAAATAATCGCGGCTTAAACTGTCCGTTCCGAGAATGTGCGGGAACAGCTTTTCGCCCGAGGATTTCATATATTTCTGTTCGGCTTTGGAATACTCGAAAGGTCCCAGATTGGCTGCCGATTTATCCCTTTTTCCGTTTACGGAAATGATCTCGGAATAGCTGTAGGGAACGATCGAAGGTGCGACGATGATCGTTAAGATGATCAGCAAAAGCACAATGATACTGCCCATGGCTAGCGGATTTTTACGAAGACGTCTCATACCGTCCTTTAAGAAGGTCGTAGACTCTCCCATGACATCCTGCTGCCGCTTTTCCTCATCACTTGCAGCCTCAAATTGGGATTTATTGAATTTGCTCAGATCGACCTGAGCAGACAAGAACTGTCTCTTTTTCAGCTTTTCTTCCTGCATATCTATATCTTCTCCAACTATCAGTCAAACGTAATTCTCGGATCCACAAACTTATATGCGATATCGGTCAAAAGATTTGCAATGACCATCAGGATCGCAAGAAAGATCGTGGTCGCCATGATCATGGTATAGTCTCTGTTCGTGATGCTTGTAACAAACGAAGAACCGAGACCGCCGATCGTGAAGATATTCTCAACCACCATGGAACCGGTCAGAATATAGGCAACCATTGGACCGACATAGGTAATGACAGGGATCAGCGCATTCCTGAGTGCATGCTTAAAGATCACCTTCCAACCCGCAACACCCTTCGCTTTGGCTGTGCGGACATAATCCTGGTTTAAGGCATCCAGCATGCTGGTCTTCGTCAACCTTGTGATATAGGCCATCGGGTAAACACTCAATGCAATGATCGGAAGCGTATAATTCGGATTGGAGCTGGACCACACGGGAACCAGTTTTAACTTCAGGCAGAATACCAGAAGCAGCAACGTTGCCAGCACAAAGGAAGGCATCGCGGTTCCGAGCGTTGTAAAGAATACGATCGCACGATCCGGCCATTTGTTTCTGGTCAGTGCTGCCAGTGCGCCGAGGATCAGTCCCACAACGATCGCAACTGCCGCAGCCATTCCGCCAAGCCTTGCGGACACACTGAACCGGGACGAGATCTCGCCCCAGATGTCACGGCCGCTGTGCAGGGACACGCCCCAGTCTCCGTGGATCAGATTATTCATATACAATACATATTGTTCCGGCACAGGTTTGTCCAGATTATACCGTTCCTCCAGAACCTTCTGTGCCTGCGCGCTGGTCGCCTTCTCCTTATTGAACGGACCGCCCGGGATCGCGTTCATAACAAAGAATGTGATCGCGCTGACAATGATGATCGATACGATTGCCAAAAGGATTCTTTTGACGATGTATTTTGCCACGCCATTCACTCCAATCTAACGCATAGTCAACAATTGATTTTACTCATTTTGTCTCATTTTGTCAATATTTTAACATGTCGCAGACCGCCTTGTAATCTTCCGGTGTATCCGCATCCATCAGGATTCCCTTCTGCTTAACATCCACGCGTGCGCATACCGCATCCGCCGCAATTAACGCACCCCTAAGCCCGTCTTCTCCGGTGTATGATAAGAGCGCCGGAAATACGCGCTGTCTGATCAGCAGGGGATGTCCTCCCCGTCCCTGATATGTCGGTTTCACAAGATCGGCATCGGGGTCTGCGCCAAGCAGCTTTTGATATACCTCCGTATCCGGCAGCGCTATATCAACCGGTGTGGCCACAATGGCCGATGCATCCGTCAATGTGCGCAATGCGATCTGAAATGAAGTGAACATGTCCGTTGTTTCATAGCCGGCATTATAAAGCAGACGCACATCCTCTTTATAAAGATGTGCGGATAATTCCTCATATTTCGCACCGCCAACAACAACGATCTCCCCGATACCGGCAGATCGCATGACCCCGATGATCCGCTTGATAAAAGTCGTATCACCGATCGGAAGCAGCGGCTTAAACTGTCCCATCCTGCTTGAGCACCCTGCTGCCATGATCACGCCGGCAACATGGTTTCCTCTTTTGTCTGTTTCCTGCTTGTTCACCTTGATATCCTAACAGTTTCCCGTATACACATACGTAAGGTTTTTCTCTGCGACCTCTTTTAACCGGTAGATCAGGGCCACATCTGTTGCTTGTCTGTCCCGCATATGAAACTGCGGGAAAAACCTGGAAATATGAAGCGGGATCTCTTTCCCGATCCGTCTTCCCGTCTCATCCGTAAGGGATGCAATAAAGCTGCTGATCTCCTCCATCTCCTCTTCGGAATCATTTTCGCCGGGCACGATCAGCGTTGTGCATTCCACATGGCAGATGCGCACGCTCTCCCTGATAAAATCCTTAACCATTTCGAGATCTCCGCCAAGCACGTCCCGGTAATAACGGTCCGTAAAGCCTTTGAGATCGATATTCATGGCATCAATAAAGGGGGCCAGCTTCTCAAGAACGCAAAGGGTAGTGCATCCGTTTGTGACCAGAACGTTCTTCATCCCCGCTTCGTGTACGAGCTTTGCCGTATCCAGAATAAATTCGTACCCGATCAGCGGCTCGTTGTAGGTAAACGCAAGGCCGATGTTCCCTTTATCCCTGCACGAACCCGCTATCTTGGCAAGTTCTTCGGGACTGAGTTCATCTGCCTCATAAGCAAACCGCTTTGCACGCTCAGACCAGGAAATCTCTGCATTCTGGCAGAACGGGCAGCGCAGATTGCATCCGTAGCTTCCGGCCGATAGGATCATGCTGCCCGGGAAAAACCGTCTGAGCGGCTTTTTCTCGATCGGGTCGAGTGCAAGGGATGTGATCTTACCGTAATTTAAAGGGATCACTTTTCCGTCCCTGCAGCCTCGCACACCGCAAAAGCCGGTTTTCCCCTCTTCTATCTGACAATGTCTGAAACACACGTCACATTTTTCCATGCAGCCTTTTGCTCCTATTTGTGCCTGATCACTTCAAACCGCTGCAGGCTTACCGGTTCGCCGGGCCTGATCCCGCCTTTTTGCATGGCAATGGAAACCTGTTCTTCCACGGTATCCACCCCTTCAAGATCGGGCAGAAGCAATCCCCTCCGCATTCCGGAACTGACGATCACGCCGTACTTTTTCACATCCAGTTCCGACATGTCCGCAATATCTTCCGCTTCCGACAACACGTCCACGTTGATCTCAAGCCATTGCAGTTCTTCCGGTTCGATCGGATTAAAGCGCGGATCCCTGGTGGATGCGCTGATCGCATTCTGAATGATCTCCTCGGCGACGGAATCTGTCGTTGCCATGATCGTACCGATACAGCCCCTAAGCTTTCCGAACTTATGGATCGACACAAATGCGCCGGCCTTTTTCTGGATCATTTCTTCCGGAAGATCATCCGGTACATCGATCGTTTCGTTTCTTAAGATATAACTCTCCAATGATCTGCGGGCAAGCGCCACGTACGGATCCGTCGATTCGTTCCTGTTCCATTTCTGCATATACTGATCTCCAAAGTGTCTGCTTTCATCGGGACCTTCCGGATAAAACGTACAGATCCCGTATCCGACACCCGTTACATCCTCGTGTGAAAGTGCGGTTGCCTTTACCGCCTGTCCGTCAAACGTTCCTGCCATGATCACAAACGATCTGTGGCCGCATTCCGCCGCCTTTTCACAGAATCCTTCGTCAAAATCAAGCAGCTTGTCAAATGCCGCCCTGCCGCATACATCCATGATCCGTTCGTCATACTGCGGCCCCTCGGGTGCAAAGCCGTACGGCCCGTAGGTCTGCAGTTTATGGGACAGATCACCGCTTGCAACAAAGACCGCGCGTCTGTCAGTGGCCTCAACGACTTCCCTGATCAGCATCCCCAATCTGTAATGATCGATGAGCGGAAGGCCGGAGAGACCGATTCGTACGATCTTAAAGTCATTGTATCGCTGTCTGATAAAATACAGGGGGACCATGGTGCCGTGGTCGAGATGGCGGTCACGCTCTCCCATCGTTCCCGCATCCACATGCCATTCCTCTGCCTGCTTTGTGATGCGCCTGGTCAGTTCTTCATCGTAGGTCTCATAGAAACGCACTTCTCCTGCCCCGAAATTTGCAAAAGAACCTTCTGCATTTCTGCCGGGAGAAATATGAAAATAATCGGCATACATCGTCGCATGCGGACTCGTTATGATGATGGTCTCCGGCTTCAGGGCTGCGATCTCATCTGCGACCTGTTCGTAAGCATTGATCGTTGTCCTGACCTGCTCTTCACTGCCTCTTCCGATCTGCGGAACGATCATCGGCGGATGCGGTACCATAAACGCGGCAAGTATCGGCATGTTATCCTCCTTTTGGAAAACGCCCGGTTTTTTTCAGCCGGGCGTTTCAATTACTTATGGATCGTGATACCGTTTTGTGCGTTTATTTCTTAGGCAGGAACGGAATCACGAGTTTTGCAAGCTGTGCAACGGTCATCGTCTGCAGATAAACCTTTCCGGGGCCGGTTAAGACCGTATCAAACAGGCCTTCGCCGCCAAGCAGTTTGTTCTTCAGTCCCTTAACGGTCTGGACGCTCATCGTAACCGTGCTGTCCATCAGAGCCATTACTCCCGTATCGCAGACGATCTGTTCACCCGGCTGCAGATCATATTCCTTGCAATATCCGTCGATCTCAAAGAATACCATACCGGGGCCGGTCACTCTCTGCATCAGGAAGCCTTCACCGCCTACAAGACCTGTGCCGGCATTCTTATTGACATGCATGGCAAGTTCCACCCCTGCCGTTGCGCAAAGGAATGCGCTCTTCTGTGCGATCATGCTCTCGCCTGCCTGTAATTCCCTGCCGACGATTCTGCCCGGGAACGAAGAAGTAAAAGCGATCTCGCAAGGTCCCTGTGCGGTATAGGTACTCATGAACATGCTTTCACCGGTCAGCATTCTGCCAAGTGCTTTTTTTGCTCCGCCGCCGGATGTCGTTTCCGTAACAACAGGGCCTCTGCTCCATGTTCTGCCGCCGACCTCACTGATCAGCTGTTCGCCTGCCTGTAATGAGATAATGAGTGCCGGTAAACTTCCGCCTTCGATTGAATATTGCATATTCTTTCCTCCTTAATTATATATATGATTATTCGTTCATCATCTGTCTGTTGTATGCCGCATCGTCAAGCAGATCGACAAGTGCCGTTCCTTCACCCTGCGGTGCGCTTGCCGTGTTGGACTTCACGATCAAAACTACCGCAACGATCGCGACAATGAGTAATGTCAGGCCGCCACCGACGATAGCCAGCACGATCGGCCAAACCTTTTTCTTCTGCGGTCCCATTGCCTGCATCTGCGGTTGCACGTTCCGTTGCATCTGCGGCTGCGCTACTGCCTGTTGTACCTGCGGCTGTACTGCTGCCTGTTGTACCTGCGGCTGTACTGCTGCCTGTTGCATCTGCGGCTGTGCTACTGCCTGCTGTACTGCTGCCTGATGTACCTGTGGCTGTACGGGTGCCTGTTGTACCTGCGGCTGCACGGGTGCCTGCTGTACCATGCCTCCCATGCCGGGGATCACATAAGTGCCGACGATCGGTTCCGGTTCTTCGCCGCTCTCCATATCGGGTTCCTCCACATTAAGGCCGATCATGGTTCCCGGCGGATATGTTGATGCCACAGCTTGTACCTGCGGCTGTACAGGCTGCTGTATCTGCGGCTGCACAGGTTCCGGTTGTGCAACCGGCTCGGGTGCCGCTTCCTGCACAGGCATCGGTTCAGGTTCAGGTTCGGGTACAACTTCCGGTACTGCTTCCGGTACAGGTTCAGGTACTACCTCCGGTATGGGTTCCGGCTCCGGTACTGCTACAGTTTCCGGTTGTGTAACAACAGGTTCTGCCGCAACAGGTGCTGCAGGTGCCGGTGCAACGGGTGCCGCGGGTGCCGGCATGATCACTACGGGCGTTCCGCAGGACATGCAGAATTTTGCGCCATCCGGTATTTTGTTACCACAATTACTACAAAAAGCCATATATCTGTCCTCCTATCACGTTACTCTGGAAGTTGATCCGGTACATATACGCCGTCTTCGATCTGTTGCAGATACCAGTCGTACTCATCCGGCAATTCATCGTCATCAAATCCGTCCCAGGTCTGTCCCCACTTCACAAGATGAATATCATAAGTGAACAGATGCTCACCGTTCTCGTCTTCGCAACGTCCGTCGATGTAAACGTAATTTTCTCTCTTCTTCGGATCCGTTCCCGGATCGATATTCCAATCGGCATGTCCGAGATCATAATCATAGAAGTAACCGCTTTCCGAAACCATTGTACCGAGATCCGTCAGGCCGTATCCGTTGTTGGAGCAGTCAACCTCTGCCCAGTTACCGCCGTTATCCCACAGAAGCATCGTGCCGGTTCCGTCCGCTTCCAATGTCGTATATGCAAGCATCGGGTATTTGATCCCCTCGTACTGGTCATATTCGTTCATGAAGCCGTCAATTTCCATCCAGCCAAACCAGTAATCATTCCAGAAATCCAGCGCGGCATCCGAAACCACAGCTTCCCCGCCTGATTCGCCGGAAGATCCGCCACTCCAGTCATCCCCGCCGTCTGTTGCCCATGCGGCTCCGTCAAAGGACGGGTAATCCGGTTTTTCCGGTGTGCTTTCTTTGCTCTTGGTGAATGTCATGGAAACCTGACTGTCTGATAATGTCACGGTCTTTCCTTTGACGGAAATAGAAACTTCACCGAAGTCCGTATTCAATACTTCTTTCTTTTTGTCATAGGTAAAATCGGAAGGCGTATCCATCAGGACCAGATAGCCGTCGCCGTCATCATAAAAGACTGCATAGCTGTCTTCCAAGCCGTATTCGTCGAGATCCTTTTCCGAAACGGTAACATCTCCCTCCGTAATCTCCGTTAAGGGATAGTACCCTTCGTTCGCCTTGCTTTTGCTGCCGCATCCTGCCAGCATAAAAGCTGCTGTAAGGATCAGGCCGCCTGTCAGAAATTTCTTTTTGGTCATTTTCTTCTCCTTATCCAGAATTTATTTCTATTCCGGAACTTCGTTTCCGATACCGCTCCGTGAAATATTGTAACAGATTTTGTGTTCTTCTTCCACATGATAATAAAAGATCACGGATACAGCAGATAAGGTTCCCGCTGTTTCATAAATCCCTGAATCTCTGCCTGCCAGGATGCTTTGATCTCTTCGGAACTTTTCCCCGCAACGATTTTCTTTCTGAGTTCATCGGAACCGGAAAGCAGATCGATCCAGTAGTGGCCGTTCTTATCGGGCGAGCCGAAAAAATCAACCTCCGGGTGTACTTTCTGCATGGTGTTGTACGCATCGATCAGGTAATCCAGACAGATTCCTTCGGCAAAGATTTCATCCCGTGATTTTTGCCGCAGGTCATATCCGTAGCAGACCTGTCCCTGAAACGGCGGATTTGTTGCCCCGCTCATGCTCTGCGGGGTAAAACGGTAATCGCAGTCTGCAACATCCGCAAAATAAGGACTTCCGTAAATCTCAAACGGATAACCCGTACCCCGCCCGACGGAAAGCGCCGTATTCTCGAAAAAGCAGGTCGATGCATACAGGTAAATTGCCTGCATATCTTTTAAGTTCGGGGACGGGTTTGTGATCAGATTTGCCTTTGTGTCATGCGTGTAATCCTTGCAGGGGATCACCGTGAGGCTGCATTGGCTGCCGCCCGTAAGCCAGCCTTCCCCGTTGATCATGCCGGCAAGCTCGCCCAGGGTCATGCCGTGCACAACGGGCAGCGGCAGTTTCCCGACACCGGACTGAAAACCGTCTTTTAAGACCGGACCGTCCACATAGAACCCGTTCGGGTTCGGCCGGTCTAAAACGATCACTTCCTTATGATATTTGGCACAGGCATCCATCAGGTAATACAGGGTTATATAATAGGTATAATACCGGAGACCCACATCCTGTATATCAACAAGGAGCGTATCAAACCGGTCCATATCCGCCTGCGACGGACTCTGTGTACTTCCGCTCCCGAATAAAGACAGGACCGGAACCTGTGTCTTATCATCGACGCCGTCATCGATGTCCTCTCCCGCATCAGCCGTTCCGCGGAATCCGTGCTCCGGTGCAAAAACCACCTCCACGTCAACGCCGCGCTGAATCAGTTCATCCAATATGTGCTTCCCGGCCGGCGAATCGCCGACGATCCCGGTATGGTTGGAAAAAAGTGCAATTTTTTTTCCGGAAAGCAGCGGCAGGTATGCATCAAACTGTTCATCTCCGAGTGTGACGCTTTCCCCTTCTGTCCGTGCAAGGGAATAGCCCCGCTCATACAGGATCCTGTCTGCATATTGAAAGTCTTCCGTAAGCGCAGGGACCGCTACCGGTAAACGCCCGGGCGCATCCGCACCGCCAAATGCCGTAAAGATCGCAGCCGACAGATTGACTTTGCCGTTATAGCAGGCAAGGATCGCATCCGCATCCTGATATCTTGCCGTATCATAAGGAAGCGCGGCACTGATAAGGGTCAGCCTGCGATTTTGCGATTTTGCTGCACGGATCACTCCATCCAAAAACGCGGACCCGGCTCCGTCCTTATGATCCGGATCCAGCTGCGTGCGCTTACGGACCGTAGAGACCGCAATGATCCGGTCAACGGATCGCACAAGGGCAGCCGCATCCTTCGTCTCTTCCGGATAACAGAGCAGGGAAACATCCGCACCCTCATCCATTAAGCCTTCATCCTTCAGCCGCTGAAGACCGGCCTGTGCATATTCGCTTAGGGATTCATCGGGAAGCAGGATCACTGTTTTCCCATTAGATAAAGAAGGAATTGCCATGCCGTCATTTTTAAGCATTGTTACACAGGAACAGGCAAGTTCCCATTCCTTATTAAGATGCTCCACAGATCCCGTGACTTCCATAGCGTGCGCGACATCTGTATTACAAGCGGCATCACCTTTTAAGCCGTTTCGGATCTTCATGATCAGGATCCTTCTTACGGCCTCATCGATCCGCTCTGCCGGAATCTCCCCATTCTCAACCATACCTTTTATGGCCATAAGATACGCATCCATGTCTGCTATCTCTTCGACAGAGCGCATGGTCGCAGGCATTAAGAGCATGTCCGCGCCGGCATTGATGGCAAGCTTTGCCGCATCCAGCCGGTCGAAATGCTTCGTGATCGCACCCATCTCCAGGGAATCCGTGATGACCACACCGTCAAATCCCAACTCCGTGCGAAGAAGATCCGTAATGACCGTCTTCGAAAGCGTTGCGGGAAGCAGGATCTCTTCTCCACTCTCCTTTGATATATAAGTGGTCTGTTCGATCTGCGGAAATTCAATGTGCGCCGTCATGACCATATCCGTATCCGCAAGACATGCGCTAAACGGAACCAGTTCCGTCTCCTTTAATTCCGCAAGGGGTTTGTCAATGCACGGAAGACCCGCATGGGAATCCGTGTCCGTATCTCCGTGTCCCGGGAAATGTTTTATGGAGGTGACCACGTTCTGCGCGTTCAGTCCGTCGATAAATTCCTTCCCGCAATCGGCAACCAGCTTCGGATCATCCGAGAAAGAACGGATCCCGATGACCGGATTGGACGGATCGCTGTTGACATCCAGAACCGGTGCAAAATCCGTATTGATCCCCTGTGCGGTCATTTCCTCTCCGAGAATTTCCGCGATACTCCGGCAGGCTGTGACATCACCTGTCGCGCCAAGTGCCATGTTTCCGGGACCGCTGATGCCCTGTGCAAGCCTTGTAACGGAACCGCCCTCCTGATCGGCCGCGACAAGCAACGGCATCCTGTTATCCGACACATGATTTGCTTCCTGCAGCGCATCGGTAAGCTTTACCGTCTGCTCTGTATCGGTCAGGTTCTGCGCAAACAGGATCACACCTCCGAAAGCATGCTTTTGAAATGCTTCCGTTAATTCTTCATTTAATTCCGTAACCGGTTTGGGATCATCGATCCCCCATACACGGATCGCCGGCATGACCATCTGCGCGATCTTTTCGTCAAGCGACATCGTCTGCAGGATGGCTTCCGCCTCTTCTTCAGTATGATCTTCCACCACCTCTTCCGTGCTGTTCACAACGATCACGGGAGGGTTTGAGACCGTTTCTGCCGCCTTTTCAGGTTCTCCTGCTTTCTTTCCGCAGGCACAAAGCAGGCAGGGGATCAGCACGGCGATCACTGTATTCTGTTTTAATCGTGTGAAACCCTGTTTTGTCATCATGGCTTATGAAGTGCGTGCGGTATAATGCATGACCGTGTCCAGCGCCGAATACAGATAT
>JAFYDQ010000165.1 GCA_017544705.1 Lachnospiraceae bacterium
ACTGGATACGGATTCCAAGATGTGTATCCTTGTGTATCTTGGCACCCCCTGTGCGACGCTGACATCCATCTATGCGATGCAGCTTGACCAGGAGCCGGTATTGTGTGTCAACAGCGTTCTGCTCTCGACACTGTTCTTTGCGCTCTCGCTGCCGCTCATCATCCTGATCGGACAGAGCATCCTGTAGAATCTTGCAGAGTTTTCCTGTAGAAAATGAACCCCTAACCCCGTAGGCCATGCTCCTTCGGAGACATGGCAAACCCCAAGGGCTCATTTTTTGTCGTCGGCAAACTGGAGTTCCAGCAGGCGGCCGATATGGTCTTTTTCAAAGAACATTTTCTTGTTCGTGAGCACGATGATCGCTGCAACGACTGCGATCACGCCTGTTTCGATGATCTTGGTCTCCGGTGTCATTGCGATCTTCTCCTGCATGATATTGATGAAGAGATGGAAGATGATCGTTGCCAGCATGCTTCTTCTGTTTTTTACATAGAGCCACGTCTGGATAAAATCAACCGGAATGCAGCTTAACAGGAAATTCAGCACATAAATGACACCCATTTCTTTCAGTCCGTAGTGATAGGTACCCGGGATCCAGAACAGGGGCAGGTGCCAGCAACCCCAGATACATGCAAAGATCAGGGATTCCTTGAACCAACTGTTATACTGGCCGACAGCATCTTCTCCGTAACCTCTCCAGGCCACTTCTTCGATCACGGATGCCAGAAAGATCGTAAGCAATGCAGAGGTTCCTGCGATCGAGAACGAAAAATCCTGTGTGAAGGAAAACTGTTCGGGCGATCCGCCGCAAAGAACCGAGATGCCGATTGAGATGGCAACCACTACGCCAAACAATGCGACCGCGAGCAGAATATAGAGCGGCTTGATCCGATAGCAGCCGACCAGCTTTCTCTTTAAATCTTCCTTAAGCATCTTGTTGCCCGAAGTCAAAATCGTTACGACTGCGATCACAGACGGCGCGATGAGACCGAGCAGCATAAGGATGAACATGGCCGGCGTATCTTTGAAGATGAGGGCCAGGATCCAGAATCCCCAGGTGAATCCGAATACCGTCAGATAAAATCGTACGGGTTTATAAGTATAATGTTCCATTTTTCTACCTCCTGAATGTGTTGTATAAATGTGTTTTACCAATAGGTTTGTTCTTTGTTTTATGCGTTTTAAACGTTCTGTGCGGCCGGTGTTTCTTTTCCGGCATCTTCCAGTCCGCGGACACTCCGGCTTCCGTAGAGTGCGATCGCGATCAGGGCCATGAACACTCCGGAGATCATGATCGTGATCCCGGCGCCCCTGCCGACGCTGAATCCCGTAGCATTTGCGATCCCGTCCGCGATCACGCCGAACAATCCGTAAGCGACAACGTACCCGAGCTGGGAGATAAATCCGATCACGCCCCAGGCTCTTCCCTGCAGCTCGTCCGGGATGTTGGTCCGAACCAGATAGTCCAGACAGGTATTCGCAAACGGCAGCATAAAGAAAAAGAGGAAGCCGGCGACACAGATCAGTGCGATCGCATCTTTCATCCCGAAGAGGACCATCGCGATCCCGCAGCCGCTTAAGGATGCGGAAATGATCTTTACAAATCCCTTTTTGATCCCTTTGATCCCAAGCAGCACACCGGATACGAGCATCCCGCAGGCACACACGGTCTCCGCGACCCCGAGTGTCGAAGCATCTGCAAAATCAAGGATCATCGGCTCTGACAGGATCTGGATGGATCCCATGAACAGGGTGATGAACGAACTCATCACGACCAGGATCAAAACACCCCGGTTACCTGCAACCGCTCTCCAGCCGTCCTTCAGATCATCTGTAAACGAAGAATCCTTCTCTTCCGTTTTCGTATCAAGGCGTCTTCTGACGATCAAAGTCGTGATCACCGTCAGGAAAAAGGTGCAGATGTCAATGACCAGCAACAGGCGGATATCCGAAACGGCAAGGAGCGCTCCCGCGATGATGGGTGAAAACAGATATCTTGCACTGCCGGCAAGGCTCACCATCCCGCTTGCCTTGGTATACTCTTCCTTCGTGAGCAGATCCGTGATCGTGGCACGGTATGCAGGCTCAAGAAGCGAAGAAAAGAACGAGCTGACAAAAACACCGAGACAGATCTGCCAAAGCGTGGCGCCACCCCGCAGCATGCAGATCAGAATGTAGATGATCCCGATCGCAGAGCAGCCGTCGCCGATGATCATGAGCAGCCTCCTGTCCATCCTATCCGCCAGCACACCCGCAGGAACACTGAGCAAAAGTGTCGGAAGGAAAGCCAGCAGTGCGACCAGTGCCGTATCCGCTGCGCTGCCCGTCAGGCGGAAGACATAGACGCTCAGTCCGAAGCTGGTCAGGCCGCCGCCGATCGTAGAAACCAGTTCCCCGGCCCATAACAGTAAAAATTTTCCGAAATTGCCCTGCTTCATTTTCCTTTTGTGCTCCCTTTCCTCTGTATCGTTTATCGACCGTCGGTCGGTTTATGGTCATAATATAACCCCTGACAAACAGGTTGTCAAGGGTTTTTTTCAAATTTTCCGGTTAAGGCTTCAGCCAGCCGCTTTCGATCGCACGGTCAATGCTCGCTTCGATCCACTTGTATACTTCCGGCATAACCTCTTTGATCACAGCGGTTCTTTGCTCCACCTGCGCACGACATGTACCGCCTTCCACCCAGGTATGACCGTCGGTCAGTGTGTTGTGGAAGAAGGGCTGCAACCGGTCCATGCAGGCCGCATACTTTGCATCCGCCGTTTCCATGGCATCGAATTCTTCCCAAAGTGAACGGATCATTTCTCCCTGATCGGGCGGCAACAGCGCGAAGAGTTTATCGGCCGCTTTTTGTTCCCGCTCTTCTTTATCCTGATTACCGGTCACATCATAGGCGAACGTATCTCCCGCATAGATCTCTACCAGATCGTGAACGACACACATCTGCACCACGCGGCCGATATCCGGTTTTTCCTTTGCATACTCGGAAAACAGCATGGCCATGACCGCGATATGCCAGGAGTGTTCCGCATCGTTCTCCCTGCGGCTCTTGTCGATCAGAAGAGTTCTTCGCAGAACGGACGTCATCCGGTCAATCTCTCCCGTAAACGTAAGCTGACTGTTTAACCGCTCATTCTTACTTCCGATAAATGCTTCCATTCCCATACCGCTTCCTCCCTTTTCGCATCAGGCACGATTCTGTTCTTATTGTAGCAGGGACTTTTTTATACGTCCATTGTCATCGGGCCATTGTTAATGATATAATCAAGCCATGATCAAAAGAATACGGCAAAGACTGGGCTTTGAAAAGCTCTCCCCATACGTCAGACGGTACTTCCGCATGGCCAATATGCAAACGGCAACTTATATGTCGTTTGTGATCATCGCTTTGGAAGTCTTTATGATCGTGAGTCTTTTTGTGGAACTGGCAACCGGAGAGCGCGCACGCAGTGCCAGCTGGTTCGTGCAGCATCTCTCTTCTTATCTTCTGCTTCTTGCCGCTTCCGTTTTCCTGTTTATTCATGCCTATAAATATACCCATAACAAGACCGACAACTACAGGCGCGGTACTTATGCCCTGTCATTCTTCTCGGTCATTGCGATCGGGTTCGGGATTTATATTTCCTATCTGGATTACGTCAAAGGCGAGCAGTTCTTAACCTTTATGACGATGACCATTTTCGTCACCTGTCTGCTGGCCTGGAAACCGTCCATCGCCTTTTTGATCCTGACTGTTTCCTTTATCCTGTTCTACCTGGTGATCGATCAAGGCAAGTCCGCCACCTATGCGACACAGATCAATCTGTTCATGACCTGGATATCCCTGATCATGGCAAGCTTCGGCGTCTATTACCAGCATCTGATGGCAGCAAAAAAAGATGAAAGCCTCGAAAGCATCAACGCGCATTTGGAAAGCGTGGCGTTACACGATGATCTGACCGGCATTCCCAACATGCACTATTTCAGACGGGAAGCCAAGATCGTGCTTGCGGATCCGGCCACCGATCCTGAAACCAAACGCTTCCTGTTTGTGGATATCGAAAACTTCAAGACCTACAATGACAAATACGGGTTCCGGGAAGGGAATGCGTTCCTGAAACAGATCGCAGGCATTTTGGAAGAGGTCTTTCATGACGTGCCCGTGGCAAGGTTTTCCGATGATCATTTCATGATCTTAGCGGATGCCGAAAACATGCATGACCGCCTGAACGTGGTGCGCAAACGGATCAATACGAAACATCCCGAGGTCTATCTTGGACTGAAGGTCGGTTCTTACACCCCGAAAAAGGATACGGATGTGTCGATCGCATGCGACCGCGCGAGATATGCATGCGGCGGCATTAAGAAATACTTCGATAAGGATTATGCCGAGTATGATGAAGAAATGGACCGTGATTTTCACAGAAAGCAGTATATCGTAAACAACATCGATCATGCTCTGGAGTGCGGCTATATCACGATCTATTACCAGCCCGTCGTATGGTCGAAGAACCGGAAGATCTGCGGTTTTGAAGCACTCGCAAGATGGGAAGATCCGGAATACGGTTTCTTATCTCCCGCCGATTTCATCTCCGTTCTGGAAGAATACCGGCTGATCCATAAGCTGGATCAATATGTGGTCAAAACCGTTTGCAGCGATATTCAGGCATCTCTTGAGAAATATCATGTTACCGCACCCGTTTCCGTCAATTTCTCCTTCCTGGATTTTGAGGTGACGGACATGCTTGCCGTCTGCAACACTTACACGGAAGAGTACCATGTTCCCAAAGAATATCTGCATATTGAGATTACCGAGAGTGCCATGAGCGGGAATGCGGAACTGCTCGATACGACCATTAAACGGTTCCGCGAGGCCGGATATTCCCTGTGGCTCGATGATTTCGGATCGGGCTATTCTTCCTTAAATGTTTTAAAGGACTTCCAGTTTGATGTCATGAAGATCGATATGCAGTTCCTCTCAAACTTTGCTGCCAATAAAAAAGCCGGCACGATCCTAAACAGCATCGTGCGGCTTGCGGAACAGGTGGATATGAAGACGCTCACGGAAGGTGTGGAAACCGAAGAACAGGCCGGTTTCCTGGTAGAGATCGGCTGCGAACGCCTGCAGGGCTATCTGTTCGGAAAACCCATGTCCAGAAACGACATTGACAAAGCGTTACGCGATCAGACTCTTAACATCTCAGAGGAATTTCTGACAAAACAAAACTGATCAGGCAAGGTATGGCAGAACCGGTGCCGTACTTCTCTTTAAGATCCCGTTCATATGCGCGATCGCCGTTCCGTAATTGGTAAACGGAACGCCTGCATCGATCGCCTTATTCATCCTGTTTGCCACTTCCTGATCGTTCAGCATGCAGGCCCCGCAGTGGATCACCAGGTCATACTGATTAAGATCTTCCGGATAACCGTGTCCGGAAGTAAACATGAATTCAGGTTCTTTCCCGGTATATTCTTTCAGCCATTTCGGCAGCTTCACAGTCCCGATATCCTCACATTGTCTGTGGTGCGTACAGCCCTCGGCGATCAGGATCTTCGCTTGATCCGGCAACGTATCGATCGCTTCCGCGCCTTTTAACGCCGTCTTTAAAAATCCCTTATAACGCGCCATCAGGATCGAAAAAGAGGTCAGCGGGATCCGTTCCGGAACCAGCTTCATGACCTTTCCGAAAGCCTGCGAATCCGTGATCACAAGTGCGGGATCCTTCTTTAAGGATACAAGGGTGTCGGGAATTGTCTCAACACCCGTGACCATGCTGATGGCCCCCGCATCCAGGATATCCCGGAGCGCTTCCTGCTGCGGCAGGATCAGGCGGCCTTTTGGTGCCGATGTATCGATCGGAATGACCAGGATCACGATATCCTCAGGACTTAACAGGTCGGCAACCAGCCGGATCTGCTTTTCCCTGTCCTCCATCGCATGCGCCATCGCTTCCTTCAGTTCATGAATGCCGTCTCCCGTCTTCGCGCTGACACGCAGCAAAGTCAAACCCGCCCCGCTATCGACTGCCGGTCGCTCTTTCGCATCCCCGTGGGCTTCCGCAAGGTCTGCCTTGTTGCGGACAAGAAAATGGGGGATCTTGCGCTCCCTGATCACGGAGAGCAGTTCTTCTTCAATGGCTGTCAGCTGATCGTGCTCCGTGACCAGCACCGCAATATCACAGACCGCAAGCGCTTCTTTGGTCTTGCGGACACGCATTTCACCGAGCGTTCCCTCATCGTCGAAACCTGGCGTATCGATGATCGTGACCGGTCCGAGCGGTAACAGTTCCATGCTTTTCTTCACGGGATCGGTCGTCGTCCCTTTCACATCACTGACCAGGGACATCTCCTGCCCCGTAACCTGATTGACGAGGCTGCTCTTGCCGGCATTGCGCAACCCGAAGAAACCGATGTGGGTACGCTCCGCAGTTGGAGTATCGTGTAAGCTCATTTTTAATTCCTTTCAATTGAGACAGCAGAAACACCTTCCGAGCGAGCGTCAAAGAGCGAGACGAGGAAGTGTCGTTTCTGCTGTTGATGAATGCATTAAAAGCGGAAATCGCGTTCTCCGTCAGCGATCTTCACAAGCCGCTCGCGCACGATCTCACGCACCTTTTCTTTGGGGATCGTGTCGATCTCGCGCTCGATCACTTCTTCCCCGATGCGCTTCGTGTCATCGGATGCGTAATCGATCAAAAATTCTTTCAGCGTCATCAGGGCGTTCGGATGACAGCAGTTCTGGATCTGGCCGGATTTGCACAGTTCCATGAAACGGTCGCCGGTCCTGCCTTCACGGTAACAAGCCGTACAGAAGGAAGGAATGTAGCCGGCACGCATCAGCCAGTTGACCACTTCATCCAAGGTTCTGCAGTCGGATACATCAAACTGCGCCGTATCCTGCGGTCTTTCTTCCTCTGCGTAGCCGCCGACGGAGGTTCTCGACCCGCCGCTGATCTGGCTGACGCCGAGACGAATGATCTTTTCCCTGACTTCCGGGGTCTCACGCGTGGAGATGATCATGCCGGTATAGGGAACCGCGATACGGATGCAGGCTGCGATTTTGCAGAACATGTCATCACTTAAGGAATTGTCAAAATCATCCGGATCGATGTCATCGGCAGGTTTTACTCTGGGTACGCTGATGGTATGCGGGCCGACGCCGTGTACGGCTTCTAAGTGTTCCGCATGCATTAAGAGGCCTGCGAACTCGTAAGCATAGTTATCAAGCCCGAACAGAACGCCGATACCGACATCATCAATGCCGCCTTCCATCGCGCGGTCCATGGCTTCCGTATGATAAGCGTAGTCGTGCTTCGGTCCCGTCGGATGCAGCACTTCGTAATTTTCTTTATTGTAGGTTTCCTGGAACAGGATGTAGGTTCCGATCCCGGCATCCTTTAACTTCGTGTAATTCTCGACCGTGGTCGCTGCAATGTTGACGTTCACACGGCGGATCGCACCGTTCTTATGCTTAATGGAATAGATCGTCTTGATGCAATCAAGAATATATTCGATCGGGTTGTTCACCGGATCCTCGCCGGCTTCGATCGCAAGCCGCTTATGGCCCATATCCTGCAGAGCGATCACTTCTTTTGCCACTTCTTCCTGCGTCAGTTTCTTACGCGGAATGTGTTTGTTCTTTAAATGATACGGACAGTAGAGACAGCCGTTCACGCAATAATTGGACAGATAGAGCGGTGCAAAGAGTACGATCCTGTTTCCGTAGAAATCTTTTTTGATCTGTTCAGCAAGATCATAGATCTCTTTGACTTTTGCTTCGTCCTCACATGCGAGCAGAACGCTTGCTTCTCTGTGAGAGAGTCCTTTTCTTTTCTTTGCTTTCTCAAGGATCTCATCCACCAGCGCCAGATCGTTTTTGTGCTCGTTCGCAAATGCGACGGTCTCACGGATCTCCGCGTCATTGATGAATTCCTCTGCCTTCATGGAATGCATGTCATACTTCATATTCTTAACCTCCAATATTATTCTCTGTGCCACAAAACGGGAATCCCCGCTCATCCTGAATTTGCTCCCGCAAATGAGCGGGTGTTACATGATGCATCTTTCGATGCATCACAAAAATCTCCGCGTTCGGTCACGATCCTGCAACCCGTCTTCTCAACGCGCATCTTCAGACACGCGATACATGCGGCAGCCTCGTCACCCGTACAGATCTTATTGTCGTAAAGCAGGTATTTATCCCGTACATCGGCCGGCGAAAGATTCGGCATCAGTACGTTTGCACCGGCAAGGATCCCCTTTTCCCGTCCCATCGGATCGATGGTGCCAAGTGCCGTTGTGGCCGGCAACAGGACATTCGGCAATGTCAGCCGGATCAGCGATAACAGAAACGTGGTCAGTTCCGCACTTCCTGCCGCCTCTTTTGCAAACGGGGTATCCTGATGCGGGATAAAGGGACCGATCCCGACCATCTGCGGCTGAAGTTCCCGCAGGAAGATCATCTCATCCGCCAGATCTTCCATCGTCTGTCCGGGCGAACCGACCATGAATCCCGCCCCGGTCTGGTAACCCAGCTCTTTCAGTTGCCTTAAGCACTGTATGCGGTGCTCCCACTCCATGGAAGCCGGGTGCAGCGTGGCATAGTGCTTGGGGTTTACCGTCTCATGCCGCAAAAGATACCGGTCGGCACCTGCCTCCTTAAGCTTCCTGTAGCTTTCATAGCTTCTCTCACCGATCGAAAGCGTCAGGGCACAGTCCGGATGCGCCGCCTTGATATCCCGCACAATCCCGGTCAGGATCTCATCCGTATAATACGGATCTTCGCCGCCCTGCAGCACGAAGGTGCGAAAGCCCAGTTCGTACCCTGTTGCCGCACAGGATAGGATCTCATCCGGCATCAGGCGGTACCGTTCCACATGCGGATTCCCGGCACGGATCCCGCAGTAATAGCATTGATTTTTACAATAATTCGTAAACTCGATCAGGCCGCGGATAAAGATCTTATCTCCATAGACCCGTCTCCGAAGATTACAGGCCAATGAAGCCGCCTCATCGCGTATTACATCGCGATTTTCAATCAGGGACAGATAAGCCTCTTTATCAAGCGCTTCCCCTGCTGCCAGTTTCCGAAGAAATTCCCTATACATTGCTGAATGCCGCCTTGGATGAGACGCCGTCCAACCGCCCGATCTGCCCGCAGAGCGTATTGATCTCATTCTGCGCGGCATCGACCACAACCGTAATGCAGCTGATGTTCTTCTTGGTATAGGGAAGACCCATCCTGCCGATGATGTGCTCCCTGTGCAGGGACAGGATATCATTGAGTGTGGCAATGCTGTCCGGATTTTCCACGATGATGCCGATCACGGCTACCCGTGTAGCTGTTTCACTCATATCTGCTCCTTTCGTCTGACGGTACTGTTTCGCTCCGCAAATTCTATCAAATAAAAAGGCCGTGCCAAAAGCACGGCCAAATAAGCATACTGATTCTCTTATCGGAATTTGGGTTCGCGCTTTCGGTTAGATCAAATCTTTCCGTCAGGTTGAGCATATTGTAACGTCGTTTGATTTTTCTGTCAATCCTTAACTTCGTCTGGAAGCCACTTATCAAGCACGGCCTCCAGTTCTTCGGCCTTAACAGGCTTTGCGATAAAGTCATCCATACCTTCCTTCAGAAGCAGCTCGCGCGCCTCTTCCACGGCATTGGCCGTAAAGGCGATGATCGGGATATCGCGATATTCCGGGACCGCTTCCCGGATCTTCTTCATGGCCTCTATGCCGTCCATCTGCGGCATCATATAATCCATCAGGATCAGGTCATAGTGATTTTTGGAAGTTGCTTTCACAGCCAGCGCACCGCTCAGTACGCAGGTCGGGCGGATCTTAAACAGTTCCAGCAGGCTTTTTGCAACAAAGAGGTTCACGCTGTTGTCATCAACGACCAGAATCTTCGCCTTTGATGCACTAAGCGGCTTCTTTCCGGCGCCTGCACCCGCGTCGGCTACCGCCTCTTCGCCGACAGCCGCGATCTCCTGCGGAATACAGATCTTAAAGATACTGCCTTTCCCGTATTCACTTTCCACCTCGATCGTTCCGCCCATCAGACGGATGAGACGCCGCGAAATGGCAAGCCCGAGTCCGGTTCCTTCCACTTCCCGGTTGCGTTTGCTGTCAACCTGCGAGAAGGATTCGAAGATCTTATCGTAATCCTGCTCCCTGATACCGATCCCCGTATCTGCCACGCTGATCTTCAGATTGACCGTTTGCCCGCCTACGCTCTCGCTCGTTGCCCGGATCTTGATGGACCCTTCTTTGGTGAATTTGACCGCATTGGAGATCACGTTGCTTAAGACCTGTCTGATCCGTGCACTGTCGCCGATCAGCCTTTGCGGGATATCCTCTGCGATCTGCAGTCCCATCTCGACCGGTTTATCCTTCAGGCCGCGCGCCGTGATGGCGACCACATCATTCATCATTTCTCTCACGTCATAGACCGAAGGCGTGATATCCACGGTTCCGGATTCGATCCTGGAAAAATCAAGAATATCATTGATGATGACCAGCAGGGCATTTCCGGAGGAGTAGATCTGCTTTGCGTATTCCTGTCCCTTATCGGACATATCTTCCTTCTGCAACAGTTCCGTCAGGCCGACGATCGCATTCATCGGCGTGCGGATCTCATGGCTCATATTTGCGAGAAAATCACTTTTGAACTGTGCCGCCTGCGCGATCTTGCCTTCATGGATCTGCAGATCCCGGATCATGTCCGCCGTATTTTCGGCAAGCAGGGAAATCTCATCGTTCCCGTAGGGATAAGCCCGGATGGCATCCACCGTATCGTAGGCTCTCGTGGAGGAAAATTCATTGATCTGTTCCGACAGGCGGTTGATCCTTCTGATATGGGTCCGGTTGATGATAAACAGCAGCAGCGCCATTAAGAAGATCAGAAGCACGCCAAGCTGCAGTACCAGCAGGCCGGTGCTGTGTAAGATCATCCGGTTGACATCCGACACATAGATCTCCGTGACGACCAGGCCGATGCAGGTATCGTGAATGACCAGGGGCGTGTAATAGGAATAGGTGTTGCCCCACTTGTTGTCCCACTCGTAAACCTCGTCATACTTTACGGCATTGTGCCAGGTATTCCACAGCAGCTCATGTTCCGCCGGTTCTTCATAGTAGGAATCGCCCATATAGAGAAAGCCGGGGTGGTCGGGATCTTCCGTGCGTTCCCCGTCGATCATGTACATCGTATAATGCGTGTCATCATCGGGCAGGAGGAAATACGTATAGGGCAGGCCGAAGGATTCCCTTGCCTGTTCAAATGTTAAGATCCAGTACTCATGCCGGTAGGTGTAGTACAGGTTCTGTAAGTCCTCCGGCATCTCTTCCGGCATGACGTCGATCCGGAACATCTTATCCGGATAAGCCTGATCGAAAGCATGGTCAAACGCTTTCCTGGCCGTCACACATTCGGAAAAATCATACGGGATACGGATATCCGGGTAATGCGCGGCATAATATTTCTGATAGGATAAAAAGTCATCCGGATCCTGCAAGATCAGGCCGGTGAGATAATCCCCGACCTCCATGATCCGCTTCCTGCACACCTTCCTGTACTCGCTCATCTGCGAAAAGTACGTGACGATGGCGGTGAAGACAATGGTCGTTACGATGAAGACCGATATCAGATATGCAAACTGTCTGATCAGTTTGATTTTATGCTTCTTTTTCATAAACCGTTAACCCCGCGCTTTTACTGCACCGATCAGATAACAGATCCCGAATGCCAGGACATCGGCGGCAACGATCGTCGAACCGACCGGCGTCTCCGCAAGGATCGAAACAATGATCCCAAGGATGGTGCACACCACCGAGAGCAGTGCCGCAAATACCGTGACTTTTCCGAAGCTCTGGAACAGGCGCATTGCCGATAAGGCAGGAAAAATCACAAGCGCGGAGATCAAGAGCGAACCCACCAGATTCATGGCAAGCACGATGATCACTGCCGTCATGATCGCGATCAGCATATTGTAGCGGTCGACTTTAATGCCGGAAGCTCTTGCAAAGCTTTCGTCAAAAGTGACCAGAAAGATCTTGCGGTATAAGAGGATATAGACCGTGAGAACACACACGGATAAGATCACGCACAACCAAACTTCACGTACGGATAAAGTCAGAATGGACATCGAACCGAACAGCGTCGAGCAGACATCCCCTGTCAGATTCGTTGATGTGGAAAAGAGGTTCATCAAAAGATAACCGAACGCCATCGCACTCACCGAGATCATGGCGATCGCGGCATCCCCTTTGATCCGGGTATTCTGCCCGCTCTTTAAGATCAGGATCGCGCTGATCACGGTCAGGGGCAGGACAAGCAGCATCTCGTTGCTCAGTCCCAGCACGGCGGCAATGGCCATGACGCCGAACGCCACATGCGAGAGTCCGTCACCGATGAATGAATACCGTTTCAGCACAAGCGTAACACCGAGCACGGATGCGCATAGTGCGATCAGCACGCCGACGATCAGCGCGTAACGCACGAACGGATACGAAAAAGACATGCTCAGTTTCTCAAACATCTCAGTTTAAAGCCTCCCGCAATACGGCAAGATCCTGTTCCATGATTGACAGGTAATCCGCCCCTGCTGCCAGATCCTTATAAGATACCGACTGCATGGAATCAAGCGTCAGGATCTTTGCGCTTTTGTCTGTTGTATTCGATACGATCGTCTCCGCGATCTTCCCGTCGGACCCGTCTATGATGAGTACCGCGGGGAGTGAGAGTTCATCGACTTTCTTTGCCAGAAACGTGACCGTTTCAAAGCTTGCTTCCGTTTCGGCAGCGCACCCGGCAAATGCCGCATAATAGGTAAGGCCGTAATCATCGGTCAGATAGCGGAACGGGAAACGGTCCCCGAAAAGCAGCGTTTTTGTTTCCGATGCGGCAACCGTCTGCGCATACTGTTTGTCAAGCGCATCAAGCGCATCCTGATAAGCGGTAAGGTTTTGCCGGTAGGTATCCGCATTGGCCGGATCGATCGCCGATAAGACTTCTTCAATGGCAGAGCAGAGCAGGGCGGCATTCTTCAGGGAAAGCCAGACGTGCTCATCATATTCCGTCTCGCCCGCTTCCGCTTCTTCCTCTTCTCCCTGCATGCCTTCCGACAATTCTTCCACCTTTGCGGCCGACCCCAGGACGTCCAGCAGATTGACCGTGCGCATATCGGGGTTAACCGCTTCCTTCAGCGCGTCTTCCACCCATGCATCCGATTCCCCGCCGACATAAATAAACAGATCACAGTCGGTGATTTTCATGATATCGTTAACGGTAGGCTGATAACTGTGCAGATCCACGCCCTGATCCAGCAGCAGTGTAACCTCCATGCCTGCCGGATTGTCCCCAAGGATCTTCATGACCCAGTCATATTCCGGAAAGATCGTGGCAACGATCCTGAACTTTCCGTTTTCATTATCTGCATCCTGCACCGTTTTGCTGCCACAGGAAGCAAGCAGCAGGCATGCCACCATAAGCGCGGCGATCAGCCGGCCCCTTTTATTTAAAAATCGCATCATCAGTAAATCTCACCATCATCCACACGCATACTCCCAAGCTCTGCCCATGCAGCGATAAATCCCGCATGATGCGCAACCCGTTGGGATCCGATATTGGACATGCTGGTCCCGTAGAACGGTGTCAGGTTCATCTTTAGGATATCGTCCTTTAAGATCCGGACCAATGTTGCACCGACACGCTTTCCTCTTGCCGCAGGATCCACACTGATCCCGATCTGCCAGAGCGTCGGACTGTCTGCACTCGCACCTGCCATGCCGATGATCTTACCGTCCAACACGGCGCCGACCCCAAGCATATCCGGTGCATTTTCGTCAAAGGAATAAGCCTCCTTGAACCGTTCATCGCCCCGAAACTGTTCGATCGCATCCCGGTCGTATTTGACGATCTCATAGGACCTTGCTGTCTCTGCGTCCTCTTTGTATTCTTCATCATTCGGCAGATAGAAGGGATGCGCACAGCCGAGTTTAAACCCGAAGGG
>JAFYDQ010000166.1 GCA_017544705.1 Lachnospiraceae bacterium
AAGCATGCCGTTTGTTTCATATAATTTATTTGTTTCATTCATTTTGTCTAATTTATTTGTTTCATTCATTTTGCCGGTCATGGGAACTCCGATGGTGTGATTTTTACGTAATGATGGTATCATTTTTCGGAAGAATCGTAAACTGTTTCGCATGTTTTGCCCCTGTTTTCAGGGCTGTGCATCGGAAGTCAGCGATAATCGTGGTTTCCGATGTAATCGTTGACCAAGTCAGCGATAATGTAGGAAATCGATGTAATCGCTGAGCGGAGGATTGAGATAAGCATCGGAATGCAACGAAATCTGACGATTTCGATGCATTCGCTGATCAAAAAAGATCAAGAAAGATGATGGATAAAGAAGGCGTGTTCTCTTGACGAAATCCTCTTGTTTCGCTATTCTTATACTACATAAAATGTGATGGAGGGCAATCATGGTTTCCAGTATCATTGGTACATATTTGGTGGAAAAAAACCTGATCACCAAGGAGCAGCTTAGGGACATCATGTATGAGCAGAAGAAGGTGCGGGTGAAGCTTGGGACAATCGCTGTTTCGGAGGGACTTCTGGATACGGCGGATGCGGAGCGGATCAACCGCGCGCAGGCGAAGTGCGATAAGCGCTTTGGTGATATTGCGATCGAGATGGGGCTCTTAAGTGATGAGCAGATCGCGCAACTTTTGAAGAAGCAGGGGAACGCCTATATGGCTTTTGCGCAGACGCTTTCCGATATGCAGCTGATGAATATCGACCAGCTGGAGCAGTGCCTGCTGGACTTTAAGGTGGAGAATGATTTCACCAATTCGGAGATGGATGACATCAAGAGCGATGATCCCGACAGGATCCTGAAGCTGTACATTCCGCCGGAGGCCGCGGCATATGCGGAATTTTGCGGAGTGGTACTGCGTACGATGATCCGTTTTGTGGATACGGATGTCTATCTGAAGAAGGGAATGCTCGTATCCGAACTGGGCGCGGATCATGCTGCGATGCAGGTTGCACAGGGTGACCCGTCATGGTATATTTCCCTGTCCGGAAAAGACGGATCGCTGCTGCCGCTTGCAAGTCTGTTCGGAAAGGATCATTTCGAGCAGGTGAATGAGGATTCCCTGGATGCGGTTGCGGAGTTTGTCAATTGCGTGAACGGACTTTATGCATCGGCGCTGAGCAAGGAAGGAACGGAACTGGAACTGCTGCCGCCGGAATATGATGCAAAGCTCTGCGGGATCACGGCGGAGGAGATGCTGCTGTTGCCGCTCATGGTTGGCGGCGAAGAAGTGTCGCTTGCCATTTCCATCGGATACCCGATGAAGTTTATACGGTAACACACGAGAGATTCGGAAATCAGATAAGAGAAGATTTGCAGGAAAGACTAAGATAGAAACAGGATCAAGTGTTGGAGGACGAACATGGGTAAGATTTTATTGGTGGATGATTCCAGAACATCCAGAAGGATGCTGAAAGAGATCATTGAAGGAGCCGGTCACGAGATCATCGGTGAAGCGGAAAACGGTGAAGAGGGATACTTAAAATTCAAGGAACTGCGCCCGGACCTTGTGACGCTCGATATCACGATGCCTAAGATGGACGGTCTTGAAGCGTTGAAGCTGATCCACAAGGAAGACGAAAACGCCAAAGTCATCATGATCACGGCTGCCGGCCAGAAGGAGAAGATGATGCAGGCCATCAAGGAAGGTGCGGCCGAATTCATCACCAAGCCGTACGAGGCTGAGGAAGTCGCAAAGCTGATCGACAAAGTTCTTGGCTAGAGGAGAAATGTGCGTTTGGCCCTTTGGGGCAAAAGGTTCAAATTTGAAGGAGATATTATGAAAAAACTGAAGGAAATCCTGCATGAGATTTTTATTGACGGGTTGAGCGGCATGGCGATCGGCTTGTTCGCGACCCTAATCATCGGTACGATCATCATTCAGGTCGCGTCATTTATTCCGGGTACGGTCGGCGAAGCGCTTGTCATGATGGGTAAGATCGCGTCCGCAGCAACGGGTGCCGGCATCGGCATCGGCTGTGCCGTGAAGTTACAGGCGAAGCCCTTAACCATGGTTTCGTGTGCCGTTGCCGGTATGGTCGGCGCGTTCGCGTCCAAGCTGTTAGCCGGGACGGTGCTTGTTGACGGGGCCGTGACTTTGACGGGACCGGGTGAACCGCTGGGTGCGTTTCTTGCCGCGATGACCGCGATCTATATCGGAAGACTGGTTGCGGGCAAAACGAAAGTCGACATCCTGATCACACCGTTTTGCTGCATCGTTTCGGGTTCTGCGATCGGCCTGATCCTGGGACCGCCGATCAGCGCGTTCATGACATGGCTCGGAAGCCTCATCAACTGGGGCACGGAGCAGGCGCCGTTCATTATGGGAATTGTGGTGTCTGTCCTGATGGGAATGATTTTGACGCTGCCGATCAGTTCTGCTGCGATCTCGGTCATCCTGGGACTGAACGGACTGGCAGCAGGCGCCGCAACGATCGGCTGCTGCGCAAACATGATCGGATTTGCGGTTGCATCCTTCCGGGAAAATAAAGTCAACGGGCTTCTTGCCCAAGGCCTTGGGACCAGCATGCTGCAGATCGGGAACATCGTGAAGAAGCCGATCATCTGGCTGCCGGCGATCATTTCGAGTGCGATCTTGGGACCTATTTCCACGATGGCCTTTGGGATGACCAACAATGCGACGGGTGCAGGCATGGGTACGTCGGGTCTGGTCGGCCCGATCAACGCATTCCAGACGATGACGGAAGGCGGCGTGAGTACGGGAATGGCGCTGTTTGAGATATTGCTGATGCATGTGATTTTGCCTGCGATCCTGTCTCTTGTGATCTCGGAATTCATGCGCAAGAAGGGCTGGATCAAAGACGGCGATATGAAGCTTGAAGTGTAAACGGCGAATACGGGCTGTAAATATAAGTAAATACGGAAAAAAGTCTTGTTTTTTGGGGCATGGTGTGCTATTATTTGTAAGTTACTGGGCATACATGCCCCAAAAATCACGTATACGGACTTATGACCCGGTCCATTTGCGCCTGTTTCAGGCATTCATGGCGGTCAGAGGATGAAGTGTACGGAAGCTCAAACCAAACGGAGGTAGAAACAAATGAGCGTTATTTCCATGAAGCAGTTGCTCGAAGCAGGTGTGCATTTCGGACACCAGACCCGTAGATGGAACCCTAAGATGGCTCCCTACATCTACACAGAGAGAAATGGTATTTATATCATCGATCTCCAGAAATCCGTAGGCATGGTTGACACAGCCTACAATGCAGTAGCAGACATTGCCGGACAGGGCGGTATCATCCTGTTCGTCGGCACCAAGAAGCAGGCACAGGACGCTGTGAAGACAGAGGCTGAGCGCTGCGGTATGTTCTATGTTAATGAGAGATGGTTAGGTGGTATGCTTACCAACTTCAAGACCATCCAGAGCCGTATCAAGAGACTCAAAGAGATCGAGAGAATGTCCGAAGACGGTACGTTTGACGTGCTGCCGAAGAAGGAAGTCATCGGTCTGAAGAAGGAATGGGAAAAGCTTGAGAAGAACCTTGGCGGCATTAAGAATATGAAGAGAATCCCGGATGCGATCTTTGTCGTAGATCCCAAGAAGGAAAGAATCTGCGTACAGGAAGCACATGCACTGGGTATTCCGCTGATCGGTATCGCTGATACAAACTGTGATCCGGAAGAACTTGATTTTGTCATCCCGGGTAATGATGATGCGATCCGTGCCGTTAAACTGATCGTCGGCAAGATGGCTGATGCCGTTATCGAGGCGAAACAGGGTGAGTCCGATGATGCCGGTGAAGAAGGCGCTGAAGGTGCAGTTGCTGAAGGCGAATTCGCTGAGGGCGAAGCAACGGATATCGAAGAAGTTGCAGCAGCTGAGGAAGCATAAGAATTGATTTGTAAGATTGATTTAATATAGGAGGAAGATTATGGCAGCGATTACAGCAGCAATGGTAAAAGAGTTAAGAGAAATGACCGGCGCGGGCATGATGGATTGCAAGAAGGCTCTGAGTGAGACGGACGGCAACATGGACGAGGCCGTTGAGGTTTTAAGAAAGAGCGGCGCAGCCAAGGCTGAGAAGAAAGCAAGCAGGATCGCAGCAGAAGGTATCTGCCGCATCGCTTGCGACGGTAACAAGGCAGTGGTAGCGGAAGTGAATTCCGAGACTGACTTTGTCGCTAAGAATGAAGTATTTCAGGAGTTCGTACAGAAGGTGGCTGACAGCGCACTTGCTTCCGGTTTAAAGGGCGGCAAGGACGGCGAAGATGTGGAAGCACTTCTTGAGAAGGATGGCTTAAAGGATCTGCTTGTTGAGAAGACAGCCAAGATCGGTGAGAAGTTATCCGTCAGACGTTTTGAGAGAGCGGAAGCAGACTGCATCGCTACTTACATTCATGGCGGCGGCAGGATCGGCGTTATCGTAGCAGCAAAGACACCGGACACATCCGATGCGGTTAAGGAAGCTTTAACAAACATCGCAATGCAGGTTGCAGCATTATCTCCGAAGTTCATCTCCCAGAAGGATGTGGACCAGGCGTTCTTAGATCATGAGAAAGAGATCATCAAGGCACAGATCGAAAATGATCCGAAGGAAGCTGCAAAGCCTGATAAGGTTAAAGAGGGTATGGTCATGGGCCGTATCAACAAGGAAATGAAGGAATACTGCTTACTGGATCAGGTATATGTTAAGGCTGAAGACGGCAAGCAGAGTGTTGCGAAGTATCTGGAATCCGTTAACAAGGAACTCGTGATCGAGAACTTCATCCGCTTCGAAGTCGGTGAAGGTATGGAAAAGAAGAACGAGGACTTTGCAGCAGAAGTTGCAGCACAGATGAATGCTTGATCGTACGCCGACAGGCGTGCGATGGTAACGAAGCGCTATCAGCGAAGCTGATTCTGATGCGCTGAGTCAAATGCTTGATCGTACGCCGACAGGCGTGCGATGGTAACGTTTGTCGCATGTCGAAGACGTGCGACGTGACAAGCGCCATGCGCTGAGTCCTAATTGAATTTTGTAAGAGCAGTCCCGCGGGGGCTGCTCTTTTTTTGGTTTGCGCGGGGCCTATTTTTTTGTCAGCGGGGCCGGCCGGCGGTTTCGGCGCGGAAGTGCGGGGCGCAGAAGTATCCGGCGCTCAAGTGCGGGGCGCAGCGGTCAGCGAGGCCTTAACTTTGCGCAGGCAATAGCGCAGCGTGGGCCATAAATAGCTGCACGCAGCGATCCAGGCGGCCTGGTCTGCCCAGCAGATCGCATTAAAACCGACCAGCGGTACAAAAATGAGACTGACAAGAATGCGGGCAATCATTTCGGACACGCCGGAGAAGATCGCACGGCCGGAGAAGCCGAGGCCCTGGACCGAGAGTCGAAAGATCGCAAGTGAGCCAAGGATCCAGTAGCAGGTGCCAAGGCAGGCCAGGTATTTTGCGGCGGCGTCAAGGACTGCGACTTCATCGGCGCTCATAAAGAGCATTGCCATTTGGCGGCCGGCGAAGATGAGCGCGATGCCTGATAAGATGCCGTAGGCGATATTGATGATAAAGCCTAAGCGGATGCCTTTTTTGATGCGATCGAAGATGCCGGCACCGTAATTTTGCCCGCAGAATACGGAGACTGCCGTTGCGATCGCGTCAAAGGGGCACATGACAAACTGCTTGATACGGGTGCCGGCCGTAAATGCGGAAACATAGATGCTGCCAAGACCGTTGTTGGAGGACTGCATGACCATGCTGCCGATGGCCGTAATGGAAAACTGCAGGCCCATTGGGGCGCCCATTAAGAGCATGGTTTTGATTTTGGCGCCACTGATATGACAGTTCTCGCGACCGATATGTAAAAGCTTGCTTTTGCGCAGGATCACGATGAGACAGAGGATGCCGCTTAAGAACTGCGAGCAGACCGTGGCGACCGCTGCGCCCGCAACGCCCCAGTGAAAGACGGCAACACAGACGAAATCAAGCCCGATGTTTAAGATCGTTGAAAGCGAAAGAAAAATAAACGGCGTCCGGCTGTCGCCGACCGCGCGCAGATATCCGGATAGGAGATTATAGAGGATCGTGCAGGGGATCCCCAAAAAGATGATCAGCAGATAGATGTAAGCGTTCCGAAAGATCTCATCGGGAGTCTTAAGAAGCCTTAGGATCTGCGTGGTAAAAAGCGCGCAGACCGTGGTTAAAAACACGGCGCTCACGGCGGATAAGACATAGCCGTGAAAGAGATAATCCTTCATATGTTTATAGTCCTGCGCGCCGAAGCGTTGCGCGATCGGGATGCCAAAGCCCGAGCACGTGCCGATGCAGAAGCCGAGGATCAAAAACTGCACGGAAGTAGAGGCACCGACACCTGCGAGCGCGTTGGCGCCGAGGATCCGTCCCACGATGGCCGCGTCCACCACGTTGTAGGTCTGCTGCAGCAGGTTACCGAGGAGAAGCGGCAGTGCGAAATTTAGGATCAGTAACAGGGGATTTCCCTGCGTCATGTCTTTTTGCATAGTTATATTATACTATTAAATCTGAATGAAATGTGTTATAATATTCGAAAATAAGCGAGGAGATCATCACCCATGAGGGAAGTGACTTTTCCGGCAACCGACGAAGCCCTGCAGGATGCCAACGAATTCATGGAATCTGCGCTGGAAGAAGCCGGCTGTACGATGAAAAACCAAATGAAGATCATGGTCGCCCTGGAGGAACTGTTTGTGAACGTCGTGCATTATGCGTATGAAGACGCTGATGATGATGTCGACAGGTACGTGAAGCTCTCGCTTGATTTTGACGACGATGAGATGATCTTAACGATCACGGATTCCGGTAAGCCGTTCAATCCGCTCAAGAAAAAGGATCCGGACATTAATCTGAGCGCAGAGGAGCGCAAGATCGGCGGCCTCGGGATTTACATGGTGAAGCAGACCATGGATGAGGTGGATTACGATTACAACGACGGCTGCAATAACGTGACGATCAAACACAAGATTAAGTAAAGTAAGTATATTAACGAGGAGGACAAGCATGACTATCAACAAGAATCAGGAAGGCAGCGTATTACACATCGCTCTGGAGGGAAGACTGGACACCACGACTGCACCGACTCTGGAAGAAGAGCTGCAGGGCTCCATCGAAGGCGTAACGGAACTTGATTTTGATTTTTCCGATCTGGAATACATCTCTTCCGCAGGCCTGCGCGTGCTCTTAAGTGCACAGAAGATCATGAACAAGCAGGGGAAGATGCAGATCCGCAATGTCAATTCCGACATTATGGATGTGTTTGAGATCACAGGATTTACCGATATCTTAACGATCGAGAAATAAAAATGTCTTATACGGATGAATATTTACAGTATGTCGCCGCTGCCGTAAGTGCGTATCAGGCGGTCTGCGTTCAGGAGAAGGCTTTATCGGAAGCCGGCTTCGTGAAGCTGCAGGAAAATGCCGGATGGAAGCTGAAAGCGGGCGGCGCTTACTATGTCACAAGAAACGGTTCCGCGCTCATAGCGTTTCGGATCCCGAAGAAAATCACGACTGCAAGGATCCTTGCAAGTCATGTCGATTCGCCGGCGTTTAAGATCAAGAACGCGCCCGAGGTGACGGTTGAAAAATCATATGTGAAATGGAACGTGGAACGCTACGGCGGGGCGATTTTATCGACCTGGTTTGACAGGCCGCTGAGTGTTGCGGGCCGCGTCTTTGTCGCAAACGGGAAGAAGGTTGAAGAGCGCCTGATCGATCTTAGGCGCGATGTTTGCCTGATCCCAAGCCTTGCGATCCACATGAACCGCGATGCGGATAAGAGCCATGATGTCGAGATCCAGAAGGAGCTGTTGCCACTTGCCGGAACCCGTACGGATCTGAAGCTTACGGATATCATCGCTAAGGAAGCAGGCGTCAAGCCGGATGCCATCGTAAGCCACGATCTCTTCCTATATAACAGGCAGGAAGCCAGGGTGTGGGGCGACGCGCAGGAATTTCTCTCGGCACCGCGCATTGACGACACGGCCTGTGCGTTTGCATCGCTGAAAGCGATCATTGATACGACTGCGCCAAAATCACTCGCGCTGCACGTTGTTTTTGACAATGAGGAAGTCGGGTCTTCTTCGATCCAGGGGGCATGTTCTACGTTCCTTCGTGATACGATCCACAGGATCGCGCTCGCCCTTTCCATCAGCGAAGAAGAGGAGCTGTGCCTGCTTGCGGAGAGCTTTCTGCTTTCTGCGGATAACGGGCATGCGATGCATCCGAATTATCCCGAGAAATGTGATGTGACCAACCGGCCCATCATGGGAAAAGGCGTGCTGCTGAAATTTGCCGGGAACCAGAAATATACGACGGATGCTTATTCTGCCGCGAAGGTCAGGATGCTCGCAAAAGAAGCGAAGATCGATCTGCAGGATTACCACAATCATTCGGATATCCCGGGCGGCTCAACGCTTGGAAATCTGTTAACGCGAAGCGTTGGTGTACATGCCGCGGATGTAGGGCTTGCGCAATTGGCCATGCATTCCGCATATGAGACCTGTGCCTGCAGTGATCTTGAAGATCTCTTCCGGTTATCCGCCGCGTTCTTTAAAGATTGAATTATCGGGACGGAATTTACAGAAAAAAGCACTGCGTGATGCAGTGCTTTTCTTATGTGATTTTTACGGATTATTACCAGCTGCTGTTCCGGTTTTTCATTTCTTACCAGTTGCTGTTCCAATTCGATCCGCCGGAATTCCAGCTGTTTGAACCCCAGTCCCAGTTAGAGGAATTCCAGTTGTCATTCCAGGAACTGTTGTAGTTGCTCCAGCTGTCGTCATCATCGCTGCTCCACCAGCTGCCGGAATCGGAATCGTCGTAATCATAATCGTAACCGCTGCTGTATCCGGGAACGGAATCGTAAGCGCCGCTACTGTTAAATAAGGAACCGCAGGCTCTTTTGCCGCCGAGGATCACGATAATGACGATGATGATCATGACCCAGACAAGGATGTTGGTAAGGCCGCCGGAATTCTTCTGATTGTTATTGTTGCGCGGCGGCGGAGACTGGGCCTTGTGCTCTTTTTGCTTAATGAGATCCGTTTTCATTTTCTGGTAGATCTCATTGACCGCGTATTTCTCGTCTTTGCCTTCGTAGCGAACGGCTCTGGTCCCGTCGGTCTTATTCTTATAAACGATGAAGTTTTCGGTTTCTTCATCTTTATAAATACCGATCGCCTTCGGGCCGGTGTAGTTTTCGTTCAGGAAATAGCGCATTTCTTTCAGGGGCAGGTTGTGCTCCTTCGCAAATGCGATCAGTTCCTCGATGGTCTCGGGAATGCCCGTGGCCTTTCTGACCAGATGGGAGTTGACGGCTCCGCAAAATTGACATTTCTCGTCGGTATCATCAATAAATGATCCGCAGTATTCACACTTGATCTTCATATCTGACCTTTCCCGCCGGGGATGCCCGGCTGCGCTCTTTCTTGATTATAGCACAGACGGCATGGGCGGTCTATTATGAACCCTTAACCCCGTCCCCAAGAGCTCAGTGCATGTTGGGGGCTGCGGTGGTATGATGGAAATGTTCAACGGAGAACGCGCAAAACGTGTTCTCCGCTTTTTTGTTTTTTGCTTGCCGAAGGTTGGCGAGTAAAGTATACTACGTTACGAGGAGAAGAAAGATGAGATCATTTGTAGCGGAAAGTCATTTTTTTGAGGGCGTGAACCCGGAGGAACTGGTAAAGAAATTCGGGACGCCTTTATATGTTTATAATGAAGCGATCCTACGGGAGCGGATGAAGGCT
>JAFYDQ010000167.1 GCA_017544705.1 Lachnospiraceae bacterium
CCCCTTTTGGTGCAGTTCATGCACATATTCGATAAATGCGCCGTTCATGACGGTATTCCATTCGTCCACGGAATCGATATAATGGATCATGCCAAAATCAATATAGTCCGTTTTCAGCCTTCCCAGAAGATCCTCAAAAGCCGGGCGTACATGTTCCATGTCCCGCGTCCTGACATACTGTCCGTTCTGGTATGTGGAGCCGATATGGCCCTGGACATACCACGAATCCCTGCATCCTTCCATGGCCTTGCCGATGATGTCCCTGGATTTGGGATCCGGCATCCAGCAATCGACAATGTTGATGCCTTTCTCATGCGCATATTTTAAAAGCGCAACAGAATCCGCCTCATCGTGCCGCTCAAGCCACTCTCCGCCAAAACCGATCTCACTGACACTGCATCCTGTCTTTCCGAGTTTTCTGTAATTCATCCTGCCCTCCGTTTGTGATCTGCCCGTTAATAAACCCTGTTGATTCATTTTATCATCTTTTCAAAAAATGAACCACTAACTCCGTAGGCGCAAAAAAATGAACCACTAACCCCGTAGGCCATGCTCCTTCGGAGACATGGCAAACCCCAAGGGCTCATTATTGGAGCGAAACTGTGGTACAATGTTCATACAAGTTTTATTGATACGGAGAATGATCCATGAACAAACGATTATTGATCGGATTGATCGCAGGCGTTCTGACGCTTGGACTCGGCGGCGGCATCGCAGTTGCTGCCCTGTCTCACCATAACGATAAGGAAGAACAGGTCGAAGAGGTGTTTGAAGATTTCGAAGAGGAGACGGCGGACGAAGATAACGAACCGCTGCCTGCTCCCGTTGAGGAGCCTTTAGAAACCGAGGCACCTGCTGAGGATGAAAACCCGTGGAATCTGACGCCTGAAATGGCGCAGGCATATCTGGATGCGATCTATGATCATGGGCAGAAATATGACAAATTCGCTCTGATAAACATTGATGCAAACGGGATCCCACAGTTATGTATGCTGCATGAAAGCTTCGAGGTTTCCGTATATTCGGTTGATGAAAACGGAAATCTGATCGATTTTGGCAAAGATGACTTAGCCGGTGACGAACAGGGTGTTTTCGGACTTGGCACCTTCAGCCGTTATATCTACTCCATGAACGGCTCCGGAAAAATCGTATCATCGCAGACCGGTACCGGCGGGGCCGGGAGATGGTATGAGATCTATTCTCTTGACCAAAACGGGATCAACCTGATCTGGATGGGCGGCTATGACGCATTGGTGGATGACAATGGCAACTTCGCCGAAGATGAAAACGGCGATCTTGTATTTGACGATCCTTTTGTCGGCCGCATGCAGGTTCCCATGGAGGAATTTGAGCAGGAGCTGAACACCTATCTTCCTGAAGGCGACGAAGAAATCGCACTTTCCGAAGATGCCGGAAATTACAAATCCAGGCAGGAAATGATCGAATATCTGGAATCCGTCGCATCTGCCGCGAGTACCGGTGCAAAGAGCAGCGATGATAATTGGAAAAAATCATATAAATCATATCTCTATGATGTCATGGCGGATGCCGAATACCTGCCGGACTGGTATGAGGCGATCACATATTCGGATAACGGCGGCGCGTATTTTGCCTTAAAGGATATTACCGGAGACGGGATCCCGGAATTGTGGATCAGTGCATCACACGACCCGCTCACTTACGGTAGTTGGGGCATCTACACGGTTGACGATTCCGGCAGGACAAACTGCATTCATGTATCGGATGAACTGGTATTCTGCTACGATGAGAAGGAAAACAAACTGTACGGCCATATGGGCGGTGTTGATGAGCACTATACCGTTTACAGCATTGAAAACGGGCAGGCCGAATACCGTTATACCCTCTCGGAACCGGATGTCTCGCCATCCGTTTATCTGAAAGGCAACGAAGAGATCTCTGCGGAACAGATGGCAGAGTACGATCGGGAACTGGAACAGGCAAAGGAAAAATTTAGATCAGAAATCACGCCTATTGTACTTGATAAAGAGCATATCGAGAAGGAACTGCAATGATGTTGCGCTTCGCACGAAGACGCAAATGATAAAAAGTTTGGAGAAAACACATGGGAAGAAAATCGATCAGGGAAAACAAGAACATTTACTTTGTAAGCCGGGAGAATACCGGCATGACAAGAGAGGCCGCATCCAATGAACTTGGCTATATTTCTGCGGACCGGATCGAAAAGATCGAGAATGAGAAGTCAGCGCCGCACCCAGATGAGGTTCTGGCAATGGCAAAAGCATATAAGAACCCGTCTCTTTGCAACTACTACTGCTCGCATGAATGCCCGATCGGCAAAGAATATGTGCCCGAAGTAGAGTCCAAGGCGCTCGAAAAGATCACGTTGGAAATGCTCGCCACCCTGAACACACTCTCGGCAGAAAAAGACCGCCTGATCGAGATCACGGTAGACGGCACGATCAGTGAAGACGAGATCCATGATTTTAAAAGGATCAAAGAGCACCTTTCGCAAATGTCTCTCGCCATTAATTCACTCAACCTGTGGGTAGACAATGCGATCGCCACAGGCGCCGTTTCCACTGCTTCGATCAAGCGGCCTGACTAAAATATTCAGACGGCTGCAAAATCACCCTCAGACGGCCGCCGCCGACACGCCTACGGTACAGACCCCGATGACCAGAATGATCGGGATTGCAATGATCGCAATACCGACACCGGCGATTGCCGCGATGATCACATAACCGATCAGGCTGAAGATCGCACCGATCAGCTTTCCGCAGATCTTAAGAAAGAATCCCGTCAATTTGAACATTGCCACCAGAAGAAGTATGCAAATAATGATCGTCCACATAACTTTAACCTCCGTAACTGCTGTCTCCTTTGTTACAAGCATATTGTAGCGCGGAAAGCTCGTGCCATAAACATCCGTTTTAACAAAATAGACCATCCTATTTTAGTCACCGGAGCGAAAACTGTCATCATCAAGAAGGTGCAGCGTCAGGTCCGCTTTCACCGAATGCGTGAGGCACAAACGCACATTGTACATGTCGCTGAAGTCGACAAAATCACCGGCATCTTCCGCCGGGTGTCCGGCTGCGATCCGTCTTTCCACAAGCCGCCTCCTAAGCTGATCTTCCTTTGCACGGATCATGACCGTATAGTCAGCATATCCTGCAAGTTCCCTCCAACCGTCAAGATCAAGCAAAAGATAATTTCCTTCCAGGATCACAATATTTTTCTCTACGTTTATGGCGTTCTCAACAGGATTATGCAGCAGTCTGTCATATACGGGCCAGCCGCAGTTTTTTTCAGTCAGAACGTTTTCTATGGCGCTCTTTAATTTCGCAAGATCAAACGTTTCCGGCGTTCCCTTCACATCCACCATCGGGATCTCTTTATTATCCCTAAAAAGCGTATGCGTCAGGAGATACTCCTGCCTTCTGTGAAAGCCGTCCATGCCGATGGCCTGTACGTCTTCAAGGTCTGCATCCTCCACAGAGAGCTGCTCCAAAAATGACGCGAGCGTGCTTTTGCCGGCACCGGGCGGTGCCGCAAGATACGCTAGAATCCTTCTCTGCCCGCTCCTGTAAAGTTCCGTCAGATTCTTTAGAAGCGGCAGAAAGATCTCTCGGATATTTTCTTCACTGTAATGCGCATTGACTGCAATGCCATTGATCTCGACGTTATGCTCCATCATGATTTTTGCGCGGGCTTTCCCTTTCTGTTCCAAATGACGATCCCCGCTGCGATGAGCGCGCAGATGGCGATCGTGATCATCCCCTGCTCGCCTGCAAAATACGGGGTTGTCGCATTCGTGGACATCGGCTGCAGATAGGCCTGATCGACCATATTGTGGATGGCATGGAGCAGGATCGCCGGAAGCACGCTGCCGCTTGCCCCTCTTAACCAGCAGAGCACGACCGCGATCAGCATGATCTCAATGAGGAATGAGATCACCCCGTAAACGGGAGAAACCTGCGCCTGATAAACGCCGCCGAGGATCATCGGGAGATGCCATATCCCCCACACAAATCCGTTGATGAGCACGGCCCACACCGGCCCGCATGCCCGCTTCAACACCGGATAGGCAAATCCTCTCCACCCGATCTCCTCTCCTGCTGCCGTTAAGATGCAGCCAAGCAGAACGGGCACAAACAGGGCAAAGTTCACCGTAGGGTTTCCGTTTGCAGGATCCCCAAGAGCGCCCCAGGCGATCAGGTAGGATGCCACCAGATATACCAGCGGGATCAATATTGCCAAAATCACATAAACCGGGTTGATCTTTTTAAAGATCTTAATCAGCTTCTCCTCCGGGTAAAAAACCTTCGCACAGACAATCCCTACAGCACCCGGAACCCACATCAGAAGCGCAACCCATAAAGGATTCTCAGGATATACGATATAAAGGATTTCTAAAACAAGGCTTACCGCCAGCGTGATCGCATAAAAGATCAGCAGGCTTTTTTTATCTTTGTTCATTTGTCCCATCCCTCCGTAATGACTTCTATTTGCAGTATAACACAATCTCCTATATCCATTCGATACAAACTGTGTTACAATAATTGTGTTATGGGATCATAGCTCAGCTGGGAGAGCATTCGCTTGACGTGTGAAAGGTCATGGGTTCGAGCCCCTTTGGTCCCACGACAAAGTCCGCGGAATCATTTCCGCGGACTTTTTTGAACCTTTCGGGACGGGGTTGGGGGTTCATTTTATTGTGGCGGTTCATTCCACTCCGGTGGTCTGTTTCGTTGCGGTTGGCCACCTTGTTCCGGCTGTTCGTTCCCTTCCGGCGGCTCGCCCCATTCGGGCTGTCCGTTTTGCTCCGGTTGTACATTCCATTCCGGTGGTCCACCTTGTTGCGGTGGTTCGTTCCATTCCGGTTGGCCGCTTTGTTGCGGCGGTTCGTTCCCTTCCGGTTGGCCACTCTGTTGCGGTTGTCCGCTTTGTTGTGGCCGGCTGTTTCCTTCCGGCACTTCGTGTCCTTCCGGTGGCTCGCCGGGCATGAATTCCCGGTTCTGACCGTTCTCATCAGAAAATGCCGCATCAGGCTGTTTTCCCTGCATTCTGTCACGTTCCCTTACGATATCCCGGACACTCCGGTTGTTCCATTCACTACGATCTATGGTGCCGCCGGATGCACTTTCCAGTGTATCGACCATCTTCTTTTTTCCTGCGGATATTCCTTCTTTATGCGCTTCCTGCAGTTCGTCATCCGTGACCTTAAAAGTCATGGCTTCGATGTTCTGATGTCCCTTCACCGTAACATCCAGTTTTTGCAAAAGCTGATCCGTATGATCTTCAACTTTCGTGTTGGCGGAAACGACCATATAATTATCATCGTCTTCCACAAGGTATCCGTCTGCTGCGATCTGCTCGATCGTGGCATCTACGGCGTCTTCTATATTCCTGTTGATGAGCGCATCGGTATTCAGTTCTGAGAGGATATCGCCGCCATCATCATTTACACCACTGACAGACAGTACACGGTCAAACCGGTTTATCGTGTATTCTATGGAGGGGTTGATATCCAGACTGACGGTTCCGTAAGGGCGGAAATACATGCTGATGCCGCCGATGATCAGAACGGCAGCTGCAGCCATAGAAGCAGCCAGGGGTGCAAACCGGAGCACGCCGCTTGTGATTTTGCCGTCGTGTGCTTTGATATTGATCTCCTGTCCGATCGCATAATCTTTGTTTCTGATCCCGATGATATCTCCGTCACGCGTCATTATGGTTGCTTCGTTACCGGCGATCTCAAGAACAACTGCTTTCATTACCCGTCTCCCTCCTTTCTGACATATTGCAGATAATCTGCCAACAGTGGATATTCTCCGTTTAAGATGACCACTGCCATGATGATATACCGCCTGTAACGGTCCAGGAGTTTGTTCTTGACTCCTGTTGCTTCCATGATCTCTTTGATCGGAAGTCTCATATATTCGATGACCGTATTTAACGGTTCTTCGTGATCCAGCAGAAACGTGATCGCTTTGGCACATTCCTTTTTGGTCTTTCCGGCTTTCGGGGAACAATCTTTCAGATCCTTGAATGAAAATCCGTATTTTTTAAGGATCAAACCAACCTCCAGGATTTCATCCTTAAGATCCCGTTCCCTTTCCGTCCGGTCCTGTTCCGCCGTTCCGTCTCTGGCAACGGCGCGGACGATCTCCGTATTTTGCGCGATCTCCCCTTCACCGGTAAACATTTCATAACTTGCGGGCAACTCCGGCGCATATTTTTTTTCTGCCCTGTAATGATCGATCAGCGCCCTTTTGATCAGCACACCTGCATAGGACAGATACTCTCCTTTTTCTTCGGAATAGGTATCGATCGCTTTGTTAAATGCGATCAAGGCAACAGACCATTCGTCATCACTTCTTGTTATGTACTTGCCGGACACTTTGGAAGCGATCTTTAAAATGGTCTGTTCGTTGTCTCGTATAAAGCTCTCTCTGAGCTTTTGATCATGCCTTGCAGCTGTTGCCTTTTGATTCATGCTTTTCTCCGGATATTGATACTATCATATCATATATCCGCTTCCCATGTTAGAACTGTTATGAAAACAGAGCTTTGAGCCAGCTGACGAAACGGTTGACAACATTTCCTGCGCCGGCAGGGGCCATGTTGTTCCCTTGGGACATCTCGGAATTCTCGCCATTTTCAAATGCGGGCAGTTCCGGTCTCTCGCCGTCTTCCATCGCAGGCATCTCCGGACGCTCTCCATCTTCAAGCGCAGGCATCTCAGGCATCTCTCCATCTTCAAGCGCAGGAAGCTCCGGCCGTCCATCGACACCGGCTTCATCCAATGCTTCCCTAAGCGCCTGCATCGCTTCCATTTCCGCTTCCATATAGCTGTCGATATCCTCGCTTCCGTCTTCCACAGCCGCATCAAGCGATGTTTTTGCTTCGGTGTACGCGCTTAACAGCGCCTCGAGTTCTGCCTTCACATCTTCATCTTCTACCGCATCGATTGCGGCCTGAATACTTTCCAGATCGATCCCTCTCCGCTCCGGAGCACGATCATTCCGCGCATCCTGACGTCCAAGCTGATTTCCTCCAAACTGATCGCCTTCCGGAGGTGCGCACTGCTCACCTTCTTCGAATTCCGGCAGTTCCGGTCTCTCGCCTTCTTCGAATTCCGGCAGCTCCGGCCGCTCACCATTTTCAAACGAAGGCATTTCCGGTCTCTCACCTTCTTCGAACGCAGGCATCTGTCCGTTCTGTCCGAAGTTCTGACCGAAGTTCTGTCCGTTCTGTCCGTTCTGTCCGTTCTGTCCGAAGTTTCTTCCCGGACCGCCCGGCGCCGCCATTACCGTCACCGCCATTGCAGTCGTAAGTGTTCCCGTCAGTACCAATGCTACACTCTTTTTTGTGAATCGTTTGTTGATCATTTTTGTTTCCTCCATTTAATTGTTGTGTGATTTTGCATCCGGCTTTTTTAGCCTTCTGATCAATAATACGGAGGAGGTGAAACAAAAAATGGGGTCGTTCAAAAAAAGCCCCCGGGACTGTTCCCGGGGACTTTTGATACTTCAGGGACGGAGTCAGTGGTTCATAAAGCTTGCGACCACTACTCCAGATTGAATCTGTTGATGATCTGTTCCAGATCTGCAACAGCTCTCTTACATTCTTCCACTTTCTCAAGACTGTCGGAGGTTTCATCAACCATTTCGGTGGTCTTTTCAGCGATATCCGAAACACCTGTGGAGGATTCGTTGACAGTGGTATCGATACCGTCGATCGCACCTGCGATGCTTTCGATATCCTTTGCAAGGCTTGCGATACTGGTCTTGATCTGTGCCATGCTGTCGCCGAATGTGTCGGCATCCTGCCGGTACTGTTCGCTGACTTTGCCGAATTCCTCGTAGTCAGCCAGAACGCTTTCCTCAAGGAACGAGGTGGTCTGCTTCAGGCAGTCGGACATCTGTGATACTGCCGCATTGACTTCGGATACGATCTCACCGATGTTTGTGACTGCTTCCGCAGTCTGTGTTGCCAGATTACCGATCTCGGTTGCGACAACCGCGAATCCGCGTCCTGCCTCACCGGCTCTTGCTGCCTCGATCGAAGCATTTAATGCGAGCAGGCTGGTCTGCGAAGAGATTGCCATGATCGTGCCGGTCAGCTCGTTGATCTTGTCAACAGCCTGGGACGCAGCGATTGCTTCTTCGGATTTGACTTTGACGGATTCGTACATATCGATCGTCTTCTTGCTCGCCTGTTTGGTGGTTTCCGCAAGTTCTTTCGCACGGCCGGAAACTACGGTCGACAGGTTTGTGCCGTCCTCAGCCAGCTGATCGATACTCTTTGCATTCTCCTGCACATCGCCTGTTTTCGACGTAATGGATGTTGTTGTTGCAGCCGCTTCCTGCATGCCTGCTGCCAGCTCCTCCGTTGTTGCGGAGTTGTTTTCGCAGATGCTTTCCACGTTCCGGATCGTGTCATTCAGGCTGGTGATGTTGTCATTGATATTGGAACCGGCACCGGAAATGGAGCTTACGATCTCGTGCAGGTTCTCTCTGGTCTTGGCAAGTGACCTTGCGATCAGGCCGACTTCGTCGCCGCGCTTCTCGAATTTCTCGCTTGTTGCATCCTTGGTAAAATCAAGGTTCGCGGTCTTATCGATGATCGGAACGAGCTGGCCCAGTGCCTTCATCAGCAGCAGCGTGAAGAATGCCACAAGTGCTACCGCTACGATCAGACAGATGATTCCGTAAAGGATCAGCTTGTTGCGCATCTTGGTCACGTTCGCCATCATGACGTCTTTGTCGGCGGTTACGATAACGATGTTGCCGCTCTTGGTGAACGCATAACCGGCTGCCTTATATGCACCCTTGTATTCGTATACGCAGGAGCCGTTCGGAACTTCCTTGCCTGCTGCCAGGTCTGCAACGATGCCTTTGACTGCCGCGTTCTCAACCGGCTGGCCGATCTTCTCTTCATTCTCGTGATAGAGCATTGTGCCGTCCGGCGATACCATATATGCGTAGGATCCGGCTACACCGGAGATTTCGATCTCACCGATCAGGGTGGTGTAGTCGATCTTGATCAGCTTGTCATAGTCTGCGGTAACAAGAACGATGTTGCCGTCTCTTGTGAAGGAGTAACCGGCCATCTTGAGCGCGCCCTTGTATTCGTAGATGCAGAAACCGTCATCCACGGTCTTGCCTGCTGACAGGTCAGCAACGATACCTTTGACTGCTGCATTCTCAACCGGCTGGCCGATCTTCTCCGGGGTCGGATGCCAGAGCATCGTGCCATCCGGGGATACCATGTATGCATAAGATCCTTCGACACCGTCGATCTTGATGTTACCGAGCAGCGTGTCATAATCGATCTTCATGAATTCGTTATAGTCAGCGGTAACGATCAGAATATCGCCGGATCCGGTAAATGCATAACCTGCAAGCTTCAGCGCATCCTTATATTCATACAGAACAGAGCCGTTTTCGACAGTCTTGCCGGCTTTCAGATCTTCCACGATCCCCTTAACCGCTGCGTTTTCAACAGGGTTACCGATCTTCTCCGGATTCGGATGCCAGAGCATCGTGCCGTCCGGGGATACCATGTATGCATAAGATCCTTCAACGCCTAAGATCGTGACGCTTTCCAGGATCCTGTTCAGGTTCGGGCCTTCTTCCCCGCCTGCAGCAAGGTCAATACACTTTGCGGCTTCTTCCGCAAGGTTCTGTGCATAGGACTTATAAACGGTTTCACCGAATTCCTGTGAGAAGTTGATGGATACGGCAGCTTCTTCCGCAAGATTCTTGGTGTATCCGCCATAGGCAGCCTCACCGAATTCCGTGGCAAAATCAACCCCGAGTGCGGCTTCTTCTGCCAGGTTCTGTGCGTAATTCAGATAGGTCTCTTCCATTGCCGATGACGCATTGCTCTGCGCCACAAGGATCTGAACCAGCACCGTTACAAATACGATCGCACTGATCAGCAGCGTGATCTTGGTACTCATTTTTGAAAGGATCGAACCTTTCTTAGTTTGCATTTTCATTCGTGATCACCTCGTTTTTCTGAATTTTGGTCACATATGCTTGTCATAGCACTTATCTACAAACTTTTTTATCATTTATTAATTATTTTCATACATTTTGACAAAAAAATCAATAGGAGCGGGTTATTCTGTTTGTTTTTCTGCGTGAATATATATGCTTTTGCATTTCCGGTATTTACAAAATCGAACGCATGTTCTATAATATCGTTAAGGGGGAACACAGGAGAATGCTTTTATGGGTACGACTCCTTACGAAACGCTACATCAACGGATCGATATGATCTGCCAGCACAAGGCGGACGGAACGATCATTCCCTTGAAGATCCGTCTGCAGGATGAAGACGGTGCTTACCAGGAATATAAAGTCAAGGCTTACCGGGATCTGTCGCCGCACAAGGCCAACACGTTCAATCTGCCGGATGTCGGGCCGGTCAGTAAGACCATCTATCCGTTCGACTGCAAAATCGAATGCTTCGGGCACCTTAAGACGATCCGCCTCTTCTACAACAGCTATGAACATGTGTGGTTCATGCCACAATCAGACAATCGCGGCAGTTTGAGCGGACCCGGGCAAAGTATGATATAATATAGCAACAAAGGAGATTTCTTATGGTTAAACATGTCATTCTATGGAAATTCCGCGAGCAGTATTATGCCGCGCAGATCGAAGAAATGAAGAAGGACATCAAGAAGGGCTTGGAAGGCCTGAAAGGACAGATCCCGGGGCTGATCGACATCTGTGTGATCACGGATCCCCTGCCCTCCTCCAACTGCGATCTGATGCTGGATTCCACCTTTGAGAGCGAGGAAGCCTTAAACGGTTATTCCGTTCATCCGGCGCATGTGGCGGTTGCCAATGAGAAGGTCCGCCCGTTCATGGCGAGCCGGACCTGCATGGATTACGAAGTATAGGGTATTAATCCGTTGATGCCTCTCCGATCGGTGTCATCGGCAGGTACGTATACCGTTCTTCATATTGTTCCAGTATCTTCCGGAATTCATCCTCGGAAATATCCAGTTCTTCTGCCGCGTTAATATCATAGAAACCGGTTGTATTATGATAGAAGCCGATCACACCGGGCTCTTTCTCATCCGAAAAATAAAAATCATCCCATTCGATCTCTGTGCCGTCTTTGCTCAAATGGCACTCGCCGCAGAGCGTGCTCATGGCGCCGTTGGAACCGGTGTTTTCGTAGTGCCCGTCGCCAAGCCATATGTAATAATTCCGTGCCCATCCGTCCAACGTGAAGACCGGCTGATCATCCACCAGTGTATGAATGCTGTAGAGCGAGGTCACATGATCCTCCGTCTCGATCCCGATCAGCAGTTCCGGAATGCCGTCTCCGCTGACATCCGTGATCGTATAGCCGACCACTTCCGTTAAGTCGTCATCCCCCGGATACATTGATTTTTCCATAAGTCCCGTGGACACATATTGATACTCCCGATCGGAATCATATCCGTTTCTTGCAACATCCAGTGTTTCCTTTAGGACCGGCGCATAAAGCGCCTCCCAGTCGGGCTCATCCGCATCTGACTCTCCGTTCCCCTCTGAATCCCGGCCTGCTGCCTCAGACATCTCACCTGCATCCTCTGCCGTCTGACCTGCTGCCTTTGCTGCTTCTTCTGCTTTTGCGGCAGCTTCTTCTGCTTTCGCTGCGGCCTCTTCTGCCCTGGCTGCTGCTTCCTGCATCTGATCCGCCATGCCTGCTGCATCCCCCGGCTCTTTCGCGCTGCCACAGGCTGCAAGCAACATGGAGGCTCCCATAGAGATTGCCATGATGAGGCTGATGGTCATGATTTTGATCCGATTCCTTCTCATAAACTGTTCTCCTTTATTTTCAAAGCGTCTGCTTATCTTCAAAGTGCCTTGAGCGCCTGCTTGTCTTCATACATCCGGTTATCCGCCCGCTCAAAAACCGCAGCAACCAGCTGATCGCCTGCCTCATACTCCGCAAGTCCTGATGCGATGACCGGTCCCGCCTTGCGGGCTTGATTTTGCCGGACCTGTTTGCGCAGTCTGTCGAATAAATCTTCCCTTGCAAGATAGTCCTTGTCTTTTAAGAAGACGACAAATTCATCGCCGCCGATCCGGAATACCGGGCTGTGGGCAAAAATATCACAGAGCAGCTTGGCGGATGCCTGAATGTATTCATCGCCGGCCCTGTGCCCTTCCGTATCGTTGATCCTCTTTAAGTTATTGAGGTCACAAACGACCAGTGCAAACGGCTCACATTCATTTTCCCCGTCGATGTCATTCTGAATCGAGCGTTCCAGTTCCGTATAAGCGTTCTTGTTCTTCGTCCCGGTCAGCTCGTCGCGCCTTGCAAGTTCTTTCTCGGTATTTAAGGCGTTTAAGTGCTCTTTTTCCTTTCTGACCTCTGCGTCGATGTTCTCCACGCCGATGATAAAATGCGACCCGTCACTTGATTTTCGCGCACTGAGTCTGGTATAGTGCGACCGGCCGTTCACCATGAGCCTGTACTCAAAATGATACTGCTTGCGGTTCTCAAGTGCCGTCAGGAAATGGTCGCGGTCAAGAAGAGAGATGACGCGCTCCCGGTCATTTTTATGGATCACGAGTTCGGCGTTTTTCCTGGATTCTTCGAAGAAGTTGTCGCCCTCCTGTTTGACTTCCAGCTGTCCGAAAATGTTGCTGGTCACATAACTGCTGTAGTTGCCGTTTGTCGTATCCACATAGTAGATCGCATCATAGTTGGAGGCCAAACTCTCCGCAATCTGCCCGAAGGTGACGTGGTATTTATGTCGTTCCAGACGCTGCGCTTCCGCCAGAACTTCTTCCTGAATGTCTTTTTCATAGAGGATAAAATGCCGGCCGTCGTCTGCGCGGATCATGGTAAAACGGAAGTATTTCGTCTCACCGTTCACGATGAGGCGATACTTGTAGGAGTAGGATTTCCTGCGCCCCATGATTTTGCGGATCGCATCCCTTGTATACAGATTGTGGGCAAAATCACGGTCGTCCGGGTGTACATACCGCTCCACGTTGTCATATGTTTCCTCGTAAAAGTTGTCTCCCTGCATGGGGACATTCATGGAGTCGTATTCGTCGCTCTTAGAGAATTCCCGGTATTTCCCGCTTTCGATGCTGATGTAATAGATCGCCTCGTAGTCTTCCGCAAGGCTTCCTGCGATCTGGTTGTAGACTTCTTTCTCACGTTTCTCGTCCTGCACGACGAAGGTATGGATGATGCAGGTGCCGATCAGGCAGCCGATCGCATAGTAGGGCAGGAACGGATCGATCGTCTGTAACACGATGAAGATCGCCATCACGATGCCGGTCATGCCGACTGCGCGGTTATGCAGTTTCTTGCTTCCATCCTTTGTTCTGGCCGCGGAAATGAAGGTGTAAACAAAGGTCAGTAAATAGAGCACCACCTGAAAAACGAGCAAAATATATCTGCCGGTTTCCGGTTCATATGTATGGTCTTCCGTGAACCGGAAGATGATCGGATTGAAGAAATTGATGAACAGGTGGAGGACGATAAATCCATAGATCACCCAGCCTGCAATGCGCATGATCTTCTGGATCGTGGTCTGTGTTCCCAGATAGGTCCGGATATACCTTGTCCACAGAAGGACGGTCGTTGCCATCGCAAGGAAATACAGCCATGTCGACGCATAAACCGGCACAACGCTGTCTTCGCGCAGGTCATAGAGAAACCCCCACGAAATATCAACGACATAATAGAACATCACCATAAGGAGAAAGCCCCTGTAGCGGATCATGGCTAAAGGGGTTTCTTCGTTCCTTTTCAGGGTCAGTGTTTCTTTATGAATGATGAAATGCAGTATCAGCGAAAGAATACCGAAACTCGCATAATACATGTACTGCCGGTCCTCCTTCGCCTATTGTACCAATATGTATTCGTAGGTGCCGTCCCGCAGCTCGGCTACGAACAGATTGCCGTGCCCGTTGGCGACGTGACGGTACATGCTGGTTGCCTTTACAACACCTTCCCCGACCACGTTCTGCTCAGCATCGATCAGGTCATAGGAACTGCCGTCGTTGGTCACAAATGCATAGCCGCTGTCCGAGTAGGATGTGGCATCCTTGTACATGGCAATCTCGTTGCCGTCTTCATCCACATACCCCCAGGAAGAATCATCGGGCGTTGAAACAAAGTATCCGTTTACCGCAGGTTCTTCATCGCAGCATCTGTAAGTATCTTCCGCATAGATCGGGGGTGTATAATTGTTCTCCTCTGCCGCTCTGGTGTACGCACCCTCGTCAATCTCCTGTTTGCTGACCAGATTGAAATAAAGGAGCGTTTCATTGGTCGTATCGTTATAGATGCGCTTGCAGCCGCTTAAGTTGCCGTAGTCCATGGTCGGGAACTGGTCACCGAACAGCTTGCCGGCCTTGATATCTTTCTCGATCAATAAGTTGTAGTCGTAATCATAAAGACGGATCGTTGCCGTCTTGCCTTTTTCTCCGGTTGCGATCATGAAGCAGTCATCCGTTGTGCAGAATGACTTGCCGGCGTAATTGGAACCGGACAGCCTGCAGTCTACTTCCATCTCATGCAGAAGTTCCCCGTCCATGTTGTAGAACTCATACCAGAAGTCATGCTGCGGATTCTCATATTCGGCTACGCAAAGATCATCGTTGATCACGCTTGACCAGTTTGCGGCATCAAGGAAACTGAGATCCAAAATCTTTAAGTCGATCGGGTCACCCTCGGTTGCCCCGCAGTTCTTACAGGTCTTGGGCGCATCCACGGTTGCCGCCTGCCAGTCATGCCCTAAGGGTTCTCCCTCTGTCGCACCGCATCTGCTGCAGGTCTTTGGCTCTTCACAGGTTGCCTCCACCCATTCATGTCCCAAAGGCTCGCCTTCGGTCTTATGACATACCTTACAGGTCTTGGGCTTCTCACAGGTCGCCTCTTCCCACTCATGATCCGCCGGCTTGCCTTCGGTCTCGCCGCAGATACTGCAGGTCTTTGGCTTCTTACAGGTCGCTTCCTCCCATTCATGCTCGTGGCCGCAGCCAAGCAGCGCCACCGCCGCCAAAGCCGCCGTGATACAGATGATTGTTTTCTTCATGTCTCTCTTCATTTCTCTTTTCACTTCTCTCTTTACCGTCTTTTTTGTCCTTAATTATTTGTACATAATTATTTGTACTTAATGAAAATAATCTGCCAAATATTATATCACACGTTCCCCGGTTTCTTCAATTTTCACCACGCATCAATTGCGATGATGCAGGGTATCAAATGTATGGAATTTTCCGGACATGGCTTTGTTCTGGTACATCGCGTATTCTTTCAGGGTCGAGCGCATTTCGTCCTGTACCTGCTGGCCGAGCCGCGAAGATTCATTCAGTTCATTCGTCAACATGCTGATCTGTTTGTTCATTTTCAGGATGGTCTGCGCCATGTTGCGCATGATGTCGATGATATTCTTGTGATTTTGCTCGACAAAATCTCCCATCTCCCCCTGCGTGATCCGAAGCAGCAGCATGTCCGAATAGGCGATCACGGTGTAGACGGCAGGCTTCTCCAACAGCAGGCCGAACTCGCCAAAGCATGTGTTCTCACCGATGAGCCCGATCAGGGTCTCATGGTCGGTGCCGTATCCCACATACATTTCCGCCTCTCCCTTGACGATCTTGTACATATCCAGATTGCACTCGCCCTCGCTAAGAATCGTGGTTCCCGCGGGTACCTCAAACATCCTGCTATCCGTATTCAATTCATCCATATCGCTCCTCCTTTTTTTACAATGAACCCCTAACCCCGTCCCCAAAGGTCCACCCGGCGCGCCCAAAGGTCCACGCCATGTCCTGCTGCCATGTCGCGAAGAAACTGCAGGAATTCGATGGGGTCCCATGCCGGTGGGATCGCATCCGCGCCTTCTCCCTCGATGCTAAGTTCCGTATCATTGTCAAAATATATATGCAGGGTAAGGTCCATGTTCCTTGAGACCGTGCTCTCTTTATCCCAGCCGTTCAATTCCCACAGACCGCGGTCCTTAAACCAGTCACCGAGCGCCTGCTTGTCATCATCGCTTGCCGTAAATTCGCCGGTCATGCCGTTATCCATAAAGAGCGCGCAATCGCCCGTTGCGCCAACGACCGGCACGCCGCCTTCCTGGTACTGGAAGCGGTAATCCGCAAACGGGATCTCATCTGCCATGCTGCTGGTATCGTAATCCGGGCAAAATTCGATGTAGATGCATGTGATTTTTGCGCCGGAAAAATCCTTAACGGCACCCGGGACGCTGTGATCTTCCACAAGCGAATCCGCAAAAGCCGTTCCGGTATATTCCTGCATCAACTTGTCAAAAAACGCGATGAAAATATCCGAGTGCCAGCCATACGGGACCGCGGCCACACCGCCCTCGGCGTAGATATCGATGCGCTCGCCGTCGGCATAGACCGCCTCGAGATCGATGAAGGTGCCAAGCGCACTGTTTGAAGCGCTGTGTCCGTTCATGGCCGCAACATCGTTCTCCTTGATCAGCTGATTCAGCGCCGCAAGGGCCTCTTCATCTGCGTCAAAATCAAACGCCTTGTCTGAAAATTCTGCGTGGACCGTGATTTTGCCATCTGATTCTTTCATATCAAACGTGTACATCCCCGAGGGATAGATCAAGCTCCTTGCACCACCTGTTTCATCCGCGACCCTAACCCGCTGACTCTCCTCGGTCTTTAAGTGGAATGAGACCAGGTCGTCGGATTTGATCTCCTTAGGCGCGTTCGGGTTCGAAAAGTCCGTCGTGCCGCCATCCACCGGGCTATCCACCGGGCCATCCGGTTCAACCTCTGTGGGTATGTTATGTATGATCCTGCCTAACAAACTATCGTCACTCCTTCCGCAGCCCGTAAACAGCAGGGCAAGCAGCAGCGTAAAAATCACGGGCGCGATACGTGATGTAATCAACGGTTTATTCATCTTTCAGATCCTTGAATTTAGCCTGCATGGTCGGATTGTCTTTGGTCAGCTTTTTGACGCTCACATCATCCACCTTGCGGGTGGCGATGCGCAGGTTGTTGTCCGAACCCTGCAGTTCTTTTTTGACTTTTTCGAGGTGCTGGATCGTCTTGTCGATCTCCTCGATCGCCTTGTCAAAATGGGAATGTGCGAGCTCGTAGTTGCGCCCGAAGTCCTCTTTGAATTTGATCAGGTTATCCTCGAAATGCGAGATGTCGATATCCTGGTTGCGTACGACCTCCAGCTCCTGCTTGTACTGCAGCGCATTCATGGCCGCGTTGCGAAGGAGCGTGATGATCGGGATGAAACACTGGGGACGCACCACATACATTTTATCATATTTGTGGGAGACGTCCACGATGCCGGCGTTGTAGAGCTCGCTGTCGCTCTCAAGCATCGATACGAGCACCGCATATTCGCAGCCTTTCTCCCTGCGGTCCTTGTCGAGTTCCTTGAAGAAATCCTCGTTCTTGTGCTTGGTCGCGGTCTCGTCCATTTCGTTTTTCATCTCAAACATGATCGAAATGATCTCGACATCGTTCTCGTCGCACTCACGGTAAATATAGTCGCCCTTGCTGCCGCTTCTGGCATCATTGTCCTTTTCAAAATACGCATTCCGGAAAGCCGTCGGGCGCAGCATGTTAAACTGGATCTCGCAGTGCTGCTCGAGCGATTCCCCGATCATCTTCGTGGACATGCGCGTCTTCATGTCTTTATAGTAAGCGATCTGCTCATCCTTCTGTTCCAGCAGCATCCGCTCTTTGTCTTTTTCCTGCGTGAGCCGGTTCTCGAGGTCGCGCACCTTGTCTTCCACGGTTTTTACCGCTTCCATAACGGCGATCTTCTTCTTATCTTCCGTCGCATCCAGCTGCAATTGCAGCGTGCGCGCCGTTTCCTGCGCTTCCTGCATTGCTTCCTGTGCTTCCTGCAGTGCTTCCTGCACCTTCTGCAGCTCTTCATCGTGTTCTTCTTTGACCTGCAGCTTGATCTCATTTTCCTGCGCGCTGAGTTCGAGCGCATGCTTTTCCTGCAAATGCTCCTCAAGCTCCTTTGTCCGCTTGGTCAGATCCTTTTCAAATTCACTGTCCCGAATCTGTGCAATGATGGAACCAAGTTCCGCATCATCCACCGTAAAAGCCTGTCCGCAGTGCGGGCATTTTAATTCTGCCATAATCTTCTCCTCTCTGAACTGCAAAATGGACTCTTGGGGTTTGTCGTGTCTCCAAAGAATGAGCTCTTGGGGTTTGCCGTGTCTCCGAAGGAGCATGGCCTACGGGGTTAGAGGTTCATTTTTCCCTGCGTCGCAGGAATGTCCGCCAAATCCTCCCGATGAGTTCCGACAACACATATTTTCTGACCATGGTGCTGCTTTGTTCCATGTCAGATATCATCGTATCTGCCTTAGCGCCGCCGGCACCGGTCCCCACTGCCCCATAGATCACGTACTCAAATCCGTCTACAAAATCAAGCAGGCGCACCGGCACCGTTTCCATCGCACGTTGTTTGTATTCATGAAGCGTCTCGCCGTCCTGCAGTTTCAAACCCAGAAAACGCAGGGTGCGCAGGTTCTGCCGGCTTAACATCACGATCCGGTCGCGCGCCCCCATGCGGCGGTATCGTACCCTGCGCCAGATCCGGTCTGCGATCACAAACAGGATCAGGAAAAGCAGCGCGCATGAAAGCGGGATCAGGATCCATCTCCATTTGATCTGCATGGCGGGCGTAGCAGACTGCGTATCGCCCTCTTTGCCGCCATCTCGCCACGCGTCTTCCCGATTTATGTCAACCAATGAACCACTAACACCGTCCCCAAAGGGTCGTTCTGCGTAGACGTAGCCGGTGTAGAGTTCGCCGGCCTCACCGGTCAGCGCCCAGCCGCTCGTCTTTTTATAGCCCGGCGTGGGCTCAAACGTGATCCAGCCGATCCCCTGCAAATACACTTCCGGCCAGGCGTGCGCGCGGTTTGATAAGACCTCGAAATTCCGGTTCGTCGTCAGCACGCTGTAGCCCTGCACGTATCTTGCGGGAATCCCCTGCGAACGCGTAAGCAGCACAAACGCCGTCGCAAAATGCGTACAGAATCCTTCCTGTTTTTCAAACAGCAGATAATCGACAAAATCCGCGCCGGTCACCACCGTATCCGGCAATTCACCGGGCGTACGGTTATAGTCAAACGCGCCAAGATACGCTTCGATGCGCTCGCATTTCGTAAAATCATCTTCAGCCCCGGCAAGCAGCTCGTCAAGGAACGCCTGCGCGCGCGCCGACAATTCGACTCTTTCCCCGTAATATCGGTCGATCCGCTCCCGGTACTCGTGATAGACCGCCGTCGTCAGGCCCTCTTTCCTGGCACCCCCGTACTGCTCGACCGCCTTTTTCCATGCATCTTCGTCAAAATCACCCGCGTTTCGCATCAACTCCCGGAAGACCGGATTATCCCGGTTCAGCCGGTCGTAGCGCAGCGCATAGTCGGCCTTCTTGCCGCTCTTCAAAACCAGATCGCCGCCCGTTTCCGTCATGGGATTGCTAAGCGCGTCAGGATATGATTTTGGCGGCATGAATACATGCGCGGTCCGAAGGCCCCGGTAGGTGACCGTCAGGTACACGCTTCGGACATAGTCGCCGATGTGCTCCGGATCACGCGAGATGATCGCGGAGAGCGTCTCGATGCGGTCCAGTGCCCGGTAGTCGATCGCCGCCGTGTCGCGCTTCGTCCACTGCCTGCCGTCAAAGGTATCAAATGTCTTGCCGCCCATGTAGAGCCGGTAGTCGTTGTCCGCGTCCGCATAGACGGTAAAGACCGTGTACGGGTCTCCCTCCACATGCCCGTTCAGCACGGCACGGTCGGAAAAGCCCATGTTCGTATCCGAATCCCAGCTCTGCTCCGGGATCAGCGTCTGCAAAATCACTTCATAGCGGATCCTGGCCTCTTTGATAAAGGTTTTGACGAATTTCCAGTCGTAGGGTTTGTCATTGACCGGTACGGTCGCAAGGATCAGGAACGGCAAAATCAAAACGGACACATCCACGTAATATGTTTCTTCACATCCGTATGGCCTTCCTTGGGCCACCGGTTCTGGATCACTTCGCAGACGGAAACGCTCACGTAGAAGAAAAGCAGGATAAATACGCTCTTTGGTGTATTAGGACTTACAATCATAAGGATGACCAATACGGTCAACGCTGCTGCTCCTGTTGCGATCCTTGCGATCTCATAGCGGGAAGCCAGCAAAGAAAATGCATAGGCAGCCGTCGCGATCAGCAGGATCCATAAGACCCAGATGCCCTCTTTCAGCAATTCCGTTTTCCCGACCACAGCCGCTCCTGCAAGCAGCGCGCAGAGCCCGCCGCCAAGAACGATCCGTCCTCTGACCTGCAGATGGCGAAACAGGATCAGTAGAATGCAGCAAATGAATGCTGCAAAGGCCGCACGCATGCTGCCGGCTCCAAGGAAATCATGCAACAGGATCACGGAGGAGAGTGCAAGCGGTATGGTATAGATCATGTCATACAAAAACGCGATCATCACAGCACCTCCGTCAAGTCGGCATCCGCCGGGATCACGGCCAGATCGCAGCGCGGAGGCAAGGACTCAGCGCATGCAAATTTGCGGTTTGCCGCTGATGCTTCGCCTGCATCGACAACCCGCAAAAGCGCTTCGTTACCATCGTGTGTCTTCGACACACGATAAATCATCGTCGCTAGCTGCCCCTTGCTGAGTTCGGATACAAATCGCTCTTCGGCCTCTCCGAATGTATGCGTAACAAGAAACGCGGATTTCTTCGTGAAGATCTCACCGGATTGTATGACCTGCTCGTAAAGCGCCGCCGCTTCCTTTCGCTCGTCAAACGCAAACCCTGCCATCTGTTCGTAAAACACATCAAACTGCCGCTGTTCGCTGACATGGCTGATGCTGAGGCCCTGCAGACCGCCGCTTGTCAAACCGCCCGCCGCACCGCCGCTTGCGCCGCCCGCGATGCCTGTCATGCAATAAACGGAAACCGGAATATTGGCCTTGCAGAAATACAGGGTGAGCGCAAGCACGGTCTCAAGCATCTTGTTTTCCACCGGGAGATAATCCTCGATGTTGTGATTTTGACGCTTCGGATTCAGGATGACTGCGATGCCCTGCTGCTGCTCGCCGATGCGCTCCCGCACCATGAGTTTGCCGCTTGCGGCGGTGGCATTCCAGTGCATGAAACGGATGTCATCACCGGATGCGTAATCCCGCACAAGCACGTCCGGCTCGTGGCGGTTGGCATGGGATTCCCGCGCGGCGCTTAAGACGTGCGCGGCACTTTTCAGCTGCGCAACCTGCACAATATTCGGCTTGACCATGACGCGCAGCGGTTCGCGGTTATGATAAGTGATCGTGAACAGTCTGAAAAAATCACGGGCCACGATTTTCTTGATCCCGATATCGTATTC
>JAFYDQ010000168.1 GCA_017544705.1 Lachnospiraceae bacterium
CGCGGTATTTAAGCTTCGGATCCGCAAACTGAAAGTGCTTGGGGATCGAGAAGATCACAGTCCCCGATGAGATGATCTCCCCCTTCTCATCCGCCGCTTCAAAGCTCACGTAATCTTCATCAAGCCTTGCTTCCGGCAGTTCCCCTTGATCAAGCCATACAGAAGACAGCGCCTCCGCATGCACGGAAGAATCTTCCGCCCGAAGGATCTCCCCGAAGCGGTCGCGAAGTGCCCATCTGACGGTCACATCTTTTTCTTCCATCGTCTCGTTTGCAAGACAGAGCGTGATCGACTTTTTCACTTCGTAAGGTTCCGCATTCGTGTTCGTATCCTGTGTTAAGATGCCCTCTTCCATGCAGGATAACATGACGGGTGCAAAGAAGCGTTTTGCATAATAATGCAGTGCTTTCCATCTTCCGAAATAATCGATGCTCGCCCACGAAGCCACCGGCCAGCAGTCATTTAACTGCCAGTAGATCGTGCCCATGCAGCGGCCTCTGTTTCTTCGGAAATGCTCCACGCCGTAGCGGATCGCATCGGCCTGTAAGAGCTGCGATGCATAAAGCAGCGTATCAAAATCCGTCGGATAAAGATATGTCGCCGACAGGTAATTCATGATCTTCCCGTTCGCCGCGTTGTTGCGCTGATGCTTCTCCATGACGTAGGAAAAGATGTTGCGGTCATCAGGTTCCGTAAATGTCTCCACGGTCTTCAGCGCCGGGAACGACTGGAAGCCGAACTCGGAAACATAGCGGAAAAAGAATTTCCGGTACTCCGTAAACGGCACACCGCCGTGCCATACATCCCAATAATGGACGTCGCCGCGATTTTCATCATTCGGGTTGTCAAACGCGCCACCCGATGAAGGCGAAGCCGGCCAGTAGAACGTCTCCGGATCATATTCCTTCAGGGTCTTCGGGATCAGATATTCATACATCTTAACGTAATCGGATTTCTGCGAAGCCTTGTTCTGCCAGCCCATGTTCATGAGCCACGCCATCGGCCCTTTAAATTCCAAAAGATTTCCGATCTCAAATTTCAGGCCGCTCTGTGCCACGAACATTTCCATCTCGTTGTTGCCGCACCACAGTCCGAGCGAGGCATGATGGCGCAGGCGCTTGATGTTATCGATCCATTCCGCCTGGATATTTTCTTCAAAATCATCCGTCAGATTATAAACGGCGCAGGCGAACATGAAATCCTGCCAGACGATGAGACCCATCTCATCGCACAGATCATAAAAATCATCCCCGGGGTAATACCCGCCACCCCAGACACGGATCGCATTGAAATGTGCATCTTTGCAATCCTGCAATAACTGCTTCGTACGGTCATAGGTCACACGGCTTAAGATGTTGTCTTCCGGAATGTAATCCGCACCCATCGCAAAGATCTGCACACCGTTGACTTCATGTGCAAAGGATTCGCCCCATTCGTCTTTTTCGATGTGCATCGTCATGGTCCGAAGGCCGATCTTTCTCTCCCACACATCGAGGACGACACCATTCTGTTTCAGGGTAACGGCAACGGTATAGAGATTCTGTTCTCCGTATCCGTTCGGCCACCAGAGCTTCGGATCAGAGATCACAACGGATTCCGGCGCATCCGTGTAGGTCTTGCTGACACCGTCCGGATCCGTGATTTTCACTTCATAGGTCAGATCGCATTTTCCATCGACTGCACAGTCCACGGCCACACAGGTCGGATCGGAACAGTTTAATTCCACTTCCAATCCCAGTTCGACTTTGCCGTCTTTGTGATCCTGCGTGATATAGACGCTGTCGATCAGGGCAACATTGACGCCGATCAGTTCCACGTCGCGCCAGATCCCCGCATCCGGAAGTCTCGGACCCCAGTCCCAGCCAAACATGCAGTGCGCTTTGCGAAGCAGCGGAAAGCCCTTCATCGCATCGGTCGTTCCTTCCGCAGGCTCTTCTTCGTATGCTTCTTTGATAAATTTTGTCGGGGAATGAAACGTGATCGTAAGCGTATTGTTATTAGGCTTTAAGAGGTCGAGTACCTCATAATCCCAGACCCTGTGCATGTTGTTGACACTGTCTAGGAATTCGCCGTTTAACGTGATATCAGCAAGCGTATCAAGGCCGTGGAAACGAAGGATCGCACGGTCTGCTTTCAGGATTTCTTCATCAACCGGAAACGTCGTCTCATAGACATAGTCATGATCCATGAGTGCAAGTGCTTTTAGCTCATTATCCCGGTAATAGGGGTCATCCATTTTCCCGGCATCGAGCAGATCCTGATATACGGATCCCGGCACACACGCATCGATCCACTCTTTCTCCCCCACACGCTGCATTTTCCAGTTGTCATACAAGAATTGTTCTGTCATACGCTTCTCCCATCCGGCGGTTTCACCCCATGAACCGCTCAGCTAATTGGTTTACATAACTGTAGTTTACATAATATATTCTTTGATCTGCTTCGCCATGTATGCAAGCTTCTCTTCGTTCATTCCCGGATAGACCCCGATCCAGAAGGAATCGTTCATGATCCGGTCGGTGTTTGCAAGGTCCCCGACGATCCGGTATCCTTTACCGCTTTCACGCATTTCATCAAAGCACGGATGTTTGGTCAGGTTTCCCGAGAAGAGCATCCGCGTCTGGATGCCGTGATTTTCCAGATGTTTCACAAGGCCGCTGCGGTCCACGCCTTCCAGGCAGGTTAACATAAATCCGAACCAGCTCGGGTTAGAATGTGCACACGCACTTGGCAGCAGCAGTTTGTCCGCCAAGCCTTCCAACGCTGCATGCAGATAATCAAAATGTTCTCTCCTAAGCTTCACAAAGGATGGGAATTTTTCGATCTGCGCACAGCCGATCGCCGCCTGCAGGTCGGTCGCCTTCAGATTATAGCCGAAATGCGAATACACATATTTGTGGTCATACCCGAGCGGCAGTTCCCCGTATTGCTTATCAAACCGGTGGCCGCACAGATTATCCGTTCCCGAAGGACAGCTGCAGTCTCTCCCCCAATCCCGCATCGAGCGGATGATCTTATGGAGCAGCGGATCGTTCGTATAAACGGCACCGCCCTCTCCCATCGTCATGTGGTGCGGCGGATAGAAACTCGACGTGCCGATGTCGCCGACCGTTCCCGTTAACTTCGTTTTTCCGTCAATCGTATATTCACTGCCAAGCGCATCGCAGTTATCTTCCACAAGCCACAGGTTGTGCGCATCACAGAATGCTTTTACTGCTGCAAGGTCGAACGGATTACCCAGGGTATGCGCTAACATCACGGCCTTGGTCTTATCGGAAAGTGCATTTTCAAGTTGCGTCACGTCGATATTGTACTGTCCCATGGTCACGTCCACGAACACGGGAACCGCTCCGAACTGGATGATCGGTGTCACGGTCGTCGGAAACCCTGCTGCCACGGTGATCACTTCATCGCCTCTTCTGATCGCCCTCTCCTTAAGGAGCGGTGATGTCAAAGTCATGAACGCGAGCAGATTGGCACTCGATCCGGAATTGACGAGCGAACAGAAACGCACGCCAAGATAGGATGCCAGCTTCTTCTCAAATTCATCCGTGTACCGTCCGCTCGTAAGCCAGAATTCGAGCGCCGCATCCACGAGGTTCACCATCTCGTCATGATCATACACACGGGATGCATAGGGGATCCGGTCTCCTTCGGCAAACGGCTTTTCCTGATTGTGAAACGTGTCGCAGTAAGCAGATACCTCTTTTAAGATCTGTTCTCTTGCCTGCTGTTCCGTCATGTTTTCAAACATGTTTCTTCCTCTTTCGTTTATTGTTCTTGCATATAAAGTTTACATAACAATACGGTTTACATAACTGTATGGTTAACATAACTCATGTGGCGCCTACTGCAGAAACGCATGAATCTGATCGATCATGCATGCATACAGATCTTCCGCCATCTTTTCTTTGCCGGCCTTACTGTCCTCCAGGTGCTTACGCAGCTTCTCAAACGAAACGATCTTGATCAGCGTCTCATCGATATCCCAGGTCGGCTCCCACAAAAATACCGACTTCAGTTTTGTGCAATCAAGCTTCAAAAAGCCTGCCTCGTGCGGTCCGCCATCCCCCTGGATCTTATACTTCAGGTGATCTGCCTCCGATTCGTTATCAAGATTCCAGAAATAACAGAACCGGTCTGCCAGAATTCCTGTTGTCACATTATTGGTATCATCCGGCCCGACATTGTAGTTTCCTGCATAGATGCTGTTTTCATACTGGCGCATCGCAACCATCAGGTAGACAAATAACGGCTCCAAAACATGCTGATAAGGTCTTGTGGAATGCGGGTTGCGCAGAATGATCGGTTCTCCCGCAAAGGCAGCTCTCACGCAGTCCGGAATGATCCGGTCCTTTGCAAAATCACCCCCGCCGAGCACGTTACCGGCCCTGCAGGTGGAAACCGCGACACCCTGCGCATCCAAAAACGACTGGATGTAGCTGTGCGTCACAAGCTCCGAGCAGGACTTGGAATTGGAATAGGGATCATATCCGTCGAGCATATCCGTTTCCACGTATGCAACATCCTGTTCCTTGTTCAGATAAACCTTGTCCGTTGTTACGTTCACAACGGATTTCACCGACGCGCATTTCCGTACACACTCCAGCATGTTCACGGTCCCCATAACATTTGTTTCATAGGTTAAGACCGGCTGCAGATAGGATTCCCGGACGATCGGTTGTGCTGCCATATGGATCACGATCTCCGGCTGAAACTCCGTAAAGACAGACATTAGATGCGCAAGATCGCGGATGTCTCCTTCCACCGATTTGATCCCTGCATCCATGGCGGTATAGGAAAACAGGCCCGGGTCCTGCGGTGCAAGTGCATAACCGCAGACTTCGGCACCAAGATCCTTAAGGATCGCACACAGCCACGTGCCCTTAAAGCCGGTATGTCCGGTCACGAGCACCTTTTTTCCATGGTAAAATGCTGCATAGACACTCTTCTTCATATTCTTCCTTTCTACCGTTTCAAATACGCCGATGACACCGGAAACTCAAAATACGTATCGGGATAAGGCTCATCCTTTAACGTGAAATGCCACCACTCACAATTGATCGGCACGAAGCCGTTACGCACCATCGCATGCTGTAAAAACATCCGGTTTTCGTACTGCTCTTCAGTAACCGACTTGCAGTCGGGGTGCGACAGTTCACTGAAAAGATCAAACGGACTGCCCATATCCAGTTCCTTCCCGGTCTGCATGTCAAAGAGCGTCAGGTCGATCGTGGAGCCGCGGGAATGTCCCGATTGCGAAGCGATATAGCCCTGTTTGAACAGCTCCTGCTTCTCAAGATCCGGATAAAAATACGGTTTCATCCGAAGATCCAGATCCTCAATGCCCCAGAGCACAAAATGCCGGACCGCACAGGCCGGCCGGTACGCATCAAAAACCTTCAGCCGGTATCCCTGCGCATTCACCTCGTTGCTGACCGCCTTCAAGGCCCTGGCCGCTTCCACGGTTAAGATCGCACACGGTTCTTCATAGCCGTCGATCTTATCGCCTATGAAATTGTAAGTGGAATAATAGCGGATCTCCTGAATGATCCCCGGTACGTGATCAGACAGGAGGACGAATCCGGACGGATCCATCGTCACTTTTTGTTTATAATCGACAGACATCTTTCCTCTCTACTGCACCCTGATATTGGTGATCGCACACTGATCGCCGGTCAGAGCCGCATAGACCACCGGTGCCTCCTCACGAATTGTCGAAGTACTCTTGATATTGATCCCGCCGTTCTCCGTGGTCACGATGACCACGTTGCCCTTCTTACGGATTAAGATCGTGCAGTCCATTCCCTGCTTGTTCTGCTCTTTCCAGGTCTCCCATCCGTCAAAATCATCATTGCGGTTCACGACGATCTTATTCTGTGTCAGTTCATCCGAATCCCAGTTTTCCCCGTCAAGGCGCACCAGGACATACTCTCGAAAATGCGGTCCGTCCATCTCTCCGTTATCCGAATAATACAGACTGATATACGGACAGTGCCATACGAGTCTGGCCGTCGGCAGGCTCATCGAATGGAACGTGATCTTCATATTGTCTTTCACCGGAATGCCCTTGGAAGAAGCCGCTCTCCAGCCGTCCACCTGGACATTCGGGATATCACCTGCGGGCACGTTGATATAGCTGATCTCTTCCGCGATGCGGCGGATCACATCCGGCCCGGTCTTTTCCTCGGCCTTTGTGATTTTGACGTTGCTGATCGTACAGTGTTCACCGGTCAGCGCGATATAGGTAAACCTTGCCGAATCCGGCAGTGCCACGATCACTTCCACCGTCTGGTCGGGCGAGTCGATCTTAAAGCGCATATGGTCTTTCACCTTCACGGCCTGTACGGTATATTCGGTACCGTGCTTCTCTTCCGACCAAAAGTCGAAATCTGCCGTTTCCTTAACGGTGATCTCCGTTTCCATCTTTCTGGCACCTTCACAGATCGCTTCCCCGTTGAAGCGGAGCACGCCATACTCGAAATATTTCATTTCCGCACCGGCTTTGTCATCCTCATGCATCCTGCCGTCTAAGGCATCAAAGAGGATCATGGTCGGAATGCAGTCCGAATAAGGGAAATCCGCATCCTTTTTGCTGTTCAGCCGGATGGTCATTTCCTGATCGGCGATCACAATGCCTTCGGATGCACTGGAACGGTATTCGTCAAAGTGCATGCTGTTATCGCCGCCAAGTGCCGCGATCTCTTCTCTCTCCTGCATCTCATACTCGGTATCCAGATCGATCAGATGCAGCATGATCTTAGCAAATGTCGGGTCAAACTGCGTTTCCATGCCCTTAACCAGTTCTTCCCGCACTTCCTGCTGCGGGTACGGTTCCCTGTAGCTTCGCTTGCTGGTCATGGCATCATAGGCATCCGCAACGGCGATGATACGGGCGATCTCCGGAATATCCTCACCCTTCAGCCCCATCGGATAGCCCTTCCCGTCAAAACGCTCGTGGTGGAAATTCGCGCCGATGCTCAAAGACGGAGACTGGCTGATCCTGGATAAGATCTGCTTGCCGATCACGGGATGCTTCTGCATCTGCGCATATTCTTCCGGGGTCAGTTTTCCCTGTTTGTTGATGATCTTATCGGGGATACCGATCTTGCCCACGTCATGAAGCAGTGCCGCAAAATAGATATCCTCACATTCCTCATCGCTTTTTCCTGCTTGGCGGGCGATCTCGGCGGAATAAGCCGCAACCCTTGTGGAATGTCCGTGCGTATATTCATCCTTGGCATCAATCGCACCGGCTAAGGCCTGCGCCGTCTGTTCGAACAGCTGGTGCTCGTTCTTCTGCTCTTCTTTTAAGAGCTTAATTTCCAACTGATCCGCATTTGTAACGGATTCGTTCAGATCTGTCAGCGCAAAGACATAGAGCAGGGCCGCAAGACCCACGATCGCAATGTTCGTTAAGGATACGCCGTAGTGGAACGCCTGCACGGCGGTCGCGGCGATCGGAACAAGCGTAAAGAAGATCAGGGGGAACTTCAGTCTCGGCCGCAGATTCTTAAAATACTGGATAATGACGGTCGTCTGAATGAGCAGCATGAACAGCGGGAACAGATAACAGATCATAAAGAAATCTGCCCGCTGGTAATGATTGGTTTGATCAAACGTATAGTAGAGCCCGGTAAACTGGGAAACGATCAGCAGGATCACGCCGCATAAATAGAGCACGTTCGTGATGCGTAAACGCACGGGAACTTTGGGAAGATTTCCCTCTTTGGAGTAAAGGTCGATCAGGTACAGATTCAGACCGAAGATCAGGGATAACTCCAGAAAAAAGACCGCGAAATTGCTGATGCGTACCATCCACCAGCCAAGTTCGCTCACGTTTCCGCGGAAAATATAGGCATACCTGTCAAAGGCCAGCAGCAGCATGGCACTCACTTCAATGAAGAAAAGTTCGCATTTGCGCCTTCTGCCAAGCGACTTCGTCAGCAGCACAAGAATTGCCAGCACGCCGCAAACGCCGCTTAAGACCAGCATGATATTCAGTTGATATGCCTTGAATAATTCCATTGAATCTCCGTTCAGATGCCCTCTGCCACGATCTCATCGATCAGGACACGTTCATCCATCGGGTATTTCACACCCTTGATCTCCTGATAATCTTCATGTCCTTTGCCTGCAAGAACGATCACGTCGCCGTCTAAAGCATTTCTGATCGCATAGGCGATCGCTTCCTTGCGGTCAATGATCTCCACATATTTACCGCTCGTTTTCCCGATCCCGACCTTGATGTCGTCGATGATCGCCTGTGGTTCTTCAAACCGCGGATTATCGGATGTGATGATCGAGAGGTCCGCATATTCGCCGGACACTTCTCCCATCTCGTATCTGCGGTCCTTTGCCCGGTTTCCGCCACAGCCGAATACACAGACCAGACGTTTCGGATTGTATTCGCGCAGGGTTTCCAATAAGGAGCGGAGCGCCATGCCGTTATGCGCATAATCGATCATGAGCGTGAAACGGTCCGAAATGGGAACCATTTCAATGCGGCCCTTGACTTTGGCAACGGCAAGTGCCTTGACCACGTCATCTTCCGCGATGGAAAAATGCCTGCAGACCGCAATGGCACAAAGCGCATTGTAAACACTGAATTTGCCGGGTGTCGGAACGGATACATGCATATTTGCAAGACCTGTCACGTCAAAATCAACCCCCAGGTAGCCGGGCTTTTGCGCAAGTTCGATGTGCTGCGCACGAATGGCTGCCGCTTCTGTCAATCCGTAAGTTTCTACGTCACAGGTGTGTCCTTCAAGAACTGCATCCGCATGCGCATCATCCGCATTCACGATCCCGACCCTGCACTGTTTAAACAGCAGGCTCTTGCAGGACAAATAGTGTTCAAAGCTTGTATGTTCCCCGGGTCCGATATGATCCGGCTCGATATTCGTAAAGATCCCCAGGTCAAAATCGATCGCATCGGTCCGATGCAGCATCAGGCCCTGGGAAGAAACCTCCATGACAACGGCATCCATTCCCGCATCCGCCATCCTGCGGAAATATTCCTGGATCTCGATGGATTCCGGCGTCGTGTGCTTGGCGTGGATGTGCTCATCCCCGATAATAATCTCGATCGTACCGATCAGCCCCACGCGGTATCCCGCATGCTCTAAGATCGATTTGATCAGATAGGTCGTTGTGGTCTTGCCCTTGGTCCCGGTCACGCCGATGACCTTCATTTCCCTTGCCGGATACCCGTAATAGGCGGCACTTAAATAGGCCTGGGCACGTCTTGTGGAATCCACTTTGATGACGGCAATGCCATCGGGTACGTCCACATCCTTCTCAACGATCAGGGCAGCTGCGCCCTTTGCCGCTGCATCTCCTGCGACCGCATGGCCGTCGAAATTGGCGCCCGCAATACAGACAAAGACACTGCCTGCTTCGATCTTACGGCTGTCCGTAACAAGCGTTGTAACGGGTACATCCACGGATCCCTGGATCAGTTCATATGTATATTCCTGTAACAGATCGGATAATTTCATCATTTTTTCCCTGCTTACCATTACAACTATTATAAGACATTTTCATGTCAAATAGTATCTTTAGAATCACTTTATTTTTTCTTTATGGTTTGTACACAGTTTGAACACACTTTCCCGTTAGAATAGGATTCAGATAGATGAAACACTCACTATCTCCCCCCTCATAAGAGAATTTCAAGCCGGTGCCTCCTAGGTGGTATCCGGCTTGATCTCTTTTATCTGCATCTGGATGCTGCGAACGCCGCGGTACTCGCGAAATTTCGGCTGATAGACCACGGATACTTTATCTCCCGTGTGGTACTGCGCAGCAAACGCATTTCCGTCACCGAACCATACCGTCTCTGCCGTTTCATGTTCAAACCGCAGATTGACGACATTCCGGTTCTCTCCTCTGACTTCAAGGTCTGCGATCACCAGGCCCTTTTGCGCAAAGTTCGGCGTCGGGTTTCCGTTCCCGAAAGGCCCCAGACGTTCCAGTTCCGCAACAAACTCCCTGGTCGCATAACGCATCGGCATCGGAATATCGATCTTCACCTTCTCCGTCAACTCCGCCTCTGTCAAATTTGCATTTTCATTCAGCCGCTTCCGCAGTTCTTCAATATTATCCTTTGGCAGCGACACGCCTGCTGCCATCTTATGCCCGCCAAACTTCGTAAACAGCTCACTGACGGCGCTCAGCGCCTCAAACATGTTATAGGCCTCGATCGACCGCGCCGAACCTTTGACAATGTGAGCTCTTGGGGACGGGGTTAGTGGTTCATTTTCCGGCGACTGAACCTCTAACCCCGTCCCCAGAGGTTCATTGCCTCCCGTCAGCACGATCGCCGGACGATAAAAAGCTTCCTTCACCTTTCCCGCAACGATACCCGCAATGCTCTCATGGCAATCGGGCATATAGACAACGAGCACCTGGTCATCCGCCATAACCGGATTAATGGCATCCCCTTCCCGTACGATCCTGATCGCACGGTCCGTTGCCTGCAAAGTCATATTCCTTCTGCTCTCATTCAGTTCCTGCAGTTCCCTTGCGATCGTAACCGCTTCGTTTCTGTCCTCGCTTAAGAATAAGTTGAGCGCACGTCCCGCAAGATCCAGCCGGCCCGTTGCATTCACGCAGGGTCCTAAGATAAAGCCGGCATGATAAGGGCTTAACTGGATGCCGCTGCATTTGGTCACATCCATCAGTGCACGAAGACCGGTATTTTCCGTCCTTCTCATGGCCTCCAAGCCGTATCTGACAATGATCCGGTTCTCATGAAGAAGCGGCATCACATCGCAGACAGTGGCAAGTGCGGCAAACTGCAGGTGATCTGCCGGCATCTGAATGCCCGTATCCTTAGAAAGCACCTGTACGAGTTTCCATGCGACCACAGCCCCGCAGATCTCCGGATACGGATAACTGCAGGCAGGCTGCTTCGGGTCAACGATCACATCCGCACAGGGAAGCTCGGGGAGTGCCTCGTGGTGGTCCGTAACGATCACTTTCATGCCGTATTCCTTTGCCAGAGCGATCTCCGAAACAGCGGCGATCCCGTTATCACAGGTTAAAATCAGATCGATCTGATCCTCATGGGCTTTTTCAACGATCCGCGCATTCAGGCCGTATCCGTCGACCATCCGGTCAGGCAGCTGCCAGGATACATTTGCCCCCATGCGTTCTAGTGCCGTAACCAGGATATAGGTCGAGCACACACCGTCCACGTCATAATCACCGATCACGCGGATCTTATCGTCCGAATGCACAGCCTCTTTCAGCATGTCCGCCGCTTCCCGCATGCCGTATAAACGCATCGGATCGTACAGGTCATCCAGCGTTCCGTTTAAGAACAGTCCGATCTCTTCCGGCGTAACCATGTCGCGGTTCCGGATGATGCGTGCCAGCATTGGACTGATATGAAATTGCTGGGCCAGTGCGTCAAAATCCGCTTTCTTGGCCATGACAACCCATTGTTTCAAAAGCATCTCTCCCGTGTCTTCTTATAAAGGACAAAGGCTGCCACACAGGCAGCCTTTTATTTCTGTTTCATTTGCCGCGTCAGATATTTTTCCTGCGCGATCATTCATTCTATTTTGCTTCCTTGGATACGATCTTCGTACGGAGGATGTACCACAGTGCACTTGCGATGCATACGGACGAGTATGCGCCGCAGATGATACCGATCATCAGCGGAAGCGCGAACTCCTTAATGGAGCTGACGCCGTTGACGTAGAGCACCGCAACCATGATGAAGGTCGTTAAGGAAGTAAAGATACTTCTCGATAAGGTCTGATTCACACACTTGTTGACCGCATCCTGAAGGTCATCGTTTTTGCGCATCGTCTTCAGGGCCTCACGGATCCTGTCAAAGATAACGATCGTCGCGTTGATCGAATAACCGACAAGCGTCAGCATGCAGGCGATGAACGAGGAACCGACGGAAACTCTTGCGATCGCATAGAACGCAAGTACCACCAGCACGTCATGCATCAGGCAGATGACGGAGCTTGCACCGAAGCGCAGGTCCTTGAACCGTACCCAGATATACAGCAGCATCAGCACGATCGCAACGATGATCGAGATGACTGCATCCTTCTTCATTTCATTTCCGATCGTTGCAGAGATCGTCTCCGCCTGGATGTTCTCTTCCGCAACGCCGAAGTTGTCTTCCATCGCCTTGTTAAAGGCTTCTCTTTCCTGAACGCTCAGCGTTCTGGTCTTAAAGATCACTTCGTTCGTGCCGGCCACCTTCGTGGACTGTACGTTACCGTCGCCGGTGATCTGCTCGATAAAAGGCACAACCTTGGAATCAATATCCGCAAGTGACATGTCTTCCGCAAAAGTCACATTCGTAGAGGTACCGCCTAAGAACTCCAGCGAGAAGTTCAGCGTATGCTCACCCTTGGCACCGTGTACGGCCATGCCGACAAAGCCCGCTAAAATCAAGGCAACGGAGATACCGATAAAGATATGCTTTTTGCCGAGGAAGTCGATCTGTTTGCGATCCTTTGCCTTGCCGTACCACTTCTCGTCCTGAATGCCCAGGGCGTAGAGTGCCTGCATAATGTATTTCGTTACAAACAGCGCCGTGATCATGGATAAAACGATACCTAAGATCAGGGTCTGTGCAAAACCTCTGATGGAACCCGAACCGAAGATCAGCAGCACGATACCTGCGATCAATGTGGTCACGTTACCGTCGATGATCGCGGAAAGTGCTTTCTGGTAACCGATCTGCATTGCGCTTTTTACGGTTTTACCCGTTGCGATCTCTTCCCGGATCCTGGCGAATGTAATCACGTTCGCATCAACCGCCATACCGATCGAGAGGATGATACCTGCAATACCGGGCAGGGTCAGCGTGATGTCAAAGAGATCTAAGCATACCATCATCAGTACGGTATAGAGCATCAGGGCAAGAGATGCCGCAAAGCCCGGTACAAAGTATACGCAGATCATGAAAATAACCACGATCGCAAGACCGATACCGCCTGCGATCAGGGATTTGGAGATTGCCTCGGTACCAAGCTGTGCACCGACAACGTTCGAACGCAGTTCTTCCAGTTCCACTTTCAGGCCACCGATACGGATCGTGGAAGCTAAGTTCTCAGCCTCTTCGAAATTCTCCATACCCGTGATGACCGCATTTCCGTCAACGATCGCCGCGTTAACTGCAGGAACCGAAACATCATCGCCGTCGTAATAGATCATGATCGTATCATGCGTTGCGTATGCTTCCGTTGTCGCATCCGCAAATTTCTTCGTACCGCTTTCATTCAAAGTCAGCTGCACAACGTATTCGGTGTTGCCCATGTTGTCCTTCTGTCCGCCCGCTTCCGCAGTCGAAACATCCGAACCGGAGCACACGATCGAACCGTCCGCATCCAACTCATCGATGGTCTTATTCAGGGCATAATGCGGTTTCCCGTTCTCCTTATAGCCCGCGAATGTATAATTTTCACTGCCATCACTGCCAAGGTGCTTGATAAAATACAAGGAACCCGGTTTATCCAATTCCTCAAGGATCGCATTTGCATCCGTAACACCGGGGATCTCGATATTGATCCGGTCTTCGCCTTCCTGATAAACCTGAGACTCCGTGCTGTAGTTCTCAACACGCTTCTTCAGCTTCTCGATCGTATCACTCATATCCGTGCTCGTCGGTTTCTCTTCTCCGACTGCCTGATAGGTGATGGATACGCCGCCGGCAAGATCCAGGCCCAGTTTAATGTCTCTTGCAGAGCCCGTCTTCTCTTCCCCGACGCCAAAGATCGTCATATAGCCGAATCCGCCGATCAGGATCGCCAAAACGATCAAGGTAATGATGGCATTTTTCTTTTTCATTGCTAGTATCTCCTCTTTATAATAAGCGCTCAAACACCGCTTACGCTGTCAGCAATTACATTGTTGACATACCGCGGGATATTATATCACAAAATCACGCATGAATCCAAGAAATTTCTTCTTATGACATCAAGTAGTAAAGCAGGATAAAGATCGCAAGTGCGATCAATATGGCAAGCAGTACGCGAAGCGCCGAAATGGGCGATCTGCCGCCGACTTTACCGCTCTGCCCGTTTACCATGAACTGGTAGATCTTTCCCTTATAAGTAAAGCTGGAAATATAGATCGGCAGCATCAGGTATTTATAGGTAATGTTCGCATACGAGGTGCGCATGGAAAGGTTCCTGACGGAATCCGCCCGATGTTCGCTTCTGATCTTGGATTCGATCAGGGAGCTTAGGCGGTTCTTAATGAAATTCTTGGCCTTCTCCCAGGCATCCTTTAAGCCTAAGGAATAGCGCTCCGCCGCATAGCCTGCAAGGTATTCGGGCTTATAGGCCTTATTGTCCGCCGTATCAAACGGCTCGATCATATTTAAGATCGAACTGTCGTGATGATCGGATGCAAGCACCAACTCATCATCGATAAAATGCTGGAATCTGCCGGAGGTATTGTGCCAATCGGTCACGATCCGTTCCTGATCGCCGTGCTTTTCCTTCCGGTTGATCCCGTACTGTGCCGTGTATGTCGTATCCGTATCGGCATCAAATGTCCAATACGGCAGATAGATTCCCTGGAATTTGTCCGCCTGTGCGCTCTGCTTTGCTTCACGCGGGCAGAACCATTTGTGCTTGAGCCAGTTCGTGAAATTCGCACCCGCCTGCTGCGCGGTAATGCGGAACGGGATCACGCCGTTCGGGGCAAGCGTCGAAACATCGTTTGCCTCCATAACCTGATTGGATCCGCAGTAAGGACATTCGTTTGCCACTTCCAGCGCATCGTACACGCTCGTCGCACCGCACATCTTACAGGTAACGGTCTTCTGCGCAACGCCCCAGTCGCAGTTCCCGGTCAGTTCCGCAGAGGCAAAATCAAGTTCCTGCGCTCTTTCCGGCTGCTCCTCACCTTTCTTGATCTCCTCGGTATAATCGCAGAACGGGCAGTGCAGGCCGCCGGTCGCGGGATCAAAATCCATCGTACCGCCGCATGCCGGGCACTTTCTGTCCGTTTCTTTCAAAGTGGAAGTTTTTTCTGCGGTAAGCAGATCGTCAACATTGGTTAATTCAGCCATCCTGTTCACCCTCTTCTTTATCTTTATCTTTATCTTTGTCTTTATCCTTCTCCGGTTTCTCTGCGCTATCCTCGTCCGTGTTCTCTTCCTGCGGATCCGGCAGTGTCATTTTGACTTTGTCGATGCGGTTCTTATCCATCTCCATGACCTGAAGCGTGGTCCCGTCATCCAATTCCGCACTCTCGCCGGCCTCCGGCAGATGGTCAAGCTTCTCGATGATCAGGCCGCCGATCGAATCATAGTCATCCGAATCAAACGAGGTACCGAGTGCATCATTGATATCATCCAGTTTGAGCGATCCTTCTACAAGGTATTCCTGCTCGCCGATCTCCTGGATCCGCTCTTTTTCCTCTTCATCGAACTCATCGCGGATCTCGCCGACGATCTCTTCGAGAAGGTCTTCCAGTGTGATCAGGCCGACCGTATCGCCGTACTCGTCAAGCACCAGAACCATCGGAATCGAGTTCTGCCGCATCTCTGCCAGCAGATCCGAAGTCTTCTTATGTTCAAACGTGAAGTTTGCTTCGCGCATCACGTCCCGGATCTTCAGTTGTTTCGGGCGATCCACAAACAACAGATCCTTCATGTTGATGATCCCGATGATGTTGTCGGTCGACTCTTCATATACCGGGATACGCGTGAATTTTTCTTTATCAAAAACTTCCTTTAATTCATCATAGGTGGCATCCACGCTCACGCAGGTCATGTCCACGCGCGGGATCATGATATCCTTCGCCATGGAATCTCCGAGATCCACCACGTTATAGATCATCTGGCGTTCCTCGGACTCGATCACACCGTCCTCATGGGAATCTTCCACGATCCGGCGGAATTCATACTCGGACATCTGCGTCCTGACAGCTCTCGGATCGATCCGGAACAGCTTCAGGAATCCGTTTGCAAGCGCATCCACAATAAAAATCACGGGCGTTAAGATCTTGCTGAGTGCCAAAATCGTTCCGCCGCAGTTTAGCGCCATCTTCTCGTTGTTGACGGTTGCCATGGTCTTGGGCGTGATCTCACCGAACACCAGAACAAGCAAAGTCAGAATTCCGGTAGCCAGTGCCACATAGGAACTTCCGAAAACATTCATCGCGATCGTGGTAGCAAGTGCGGATGCGGAAATGTTCACAACATTGTTGGCGATTAAGATCGTACTTAACATCTTGGAAGGCTTTTCCAAAAGCTTTAAGACCTTCTTCGCCCGCTTGTTGCCCTCTTCCGCCAAAGACTCTAACTTCAGCCGGTTCACCGTGGTGAGCGCCGTCTCCGAAGATGAGAAAAAAGCTGATAAAAACAGCAGAATGACTAATATGATACTTTGTATGACACCATCGGTATCCAAGGAAATCCTCCTTAACAAATCGTCTGAAAAAGACTTCAAAAATCAACGTACATAATATGAGAAATCATACACAAAACAAGGGTTTCTGTCAAGATATCGCAGTCCTAGTCGCGTCTGAAAATATCCCTTGTATAGACCTTATCCGATACGTCATCCAGTTCCTCGTCATAGCGGTTTGCGATGATCGCATCACACATGGATTTAAAAGCGGAAAGATCATTGACGATCTTCGATCCGAAGAACGTCTCCCCGTCCTTTAAGGACGGCTCGTAGATCACGACCGTAGCGCCCTTTGCCTTGATGCGCTTCATAACGCCCTGAATGGAGCTCTGACGGAAATTGTCGGAATTGCTCTTCATCGTTAAGCGGTAAACGCCGATCGTAACCTGCTTTTCATGCGACGGGATGAACTCGTTGTCCTCCCCGTAGCTGTAATAACCGGCCATCTGCAGCACGCGGTCCGCGATAAAATCCTTTCTCGTCCGATTGGATTCCACGATCGCACCGATCAGATTCTCCGGCACATCGGAATAATTGGCCAGAAGCTGTTTGGTATCTTTGGGCAGGCAGTAACCGCCGTATCCGAAGCTCGGATTGTTATAGTTATCGCCGATCCTCGGATCCAGGCAGACACCCTTGATGATGTTCTTTGTATTTAAGCCCTTCATCTCCGCATAGGTATCCAGTTCGTTGAAATAGGATACGCGCAGTGCGAGATACGTATTGGCAAACAGCTTCACAGCTTCCGCTTCCGTAAAGTTCATGAAGAGCACATCAATATTCTCTTTGATCGCACCCTCCTGCAAAAGTCCTGCAAAGGTCTTTGCCGCTTCCACAAGGCGGGGATCATCCGGATCCGTGCCGACGATGATACGGCTCGGATAGAGATTATCGTAGAGCGCCTTGGATTCGCGCAAAAATTCGGGTGAAAAGATGATGTTTCTGCTACCCGTTTTCTCACGGATATGCTCCGTATAGCCTACCGGGATCGTGGACTTGATCACGATGATCGCGTCGGGATTGTATTCCATGGCCAGGCCGATCACGTTTTCCACCGCAGACGTATCAAAGAAATTCTGCTTGGAATCATAATTGGTCGGTGCCGCAACCACGACAAAATCAGCCCCCGTGTAAGCTTCCTTTGCATCAAGCGTTGCACGCAGATTTAAATCCTTATGGGCTAAGTATTCTTCGATCTCTTTATCAACGATCGGGGATTTGCGGTTGTTGATCAGATCCACCTTTTCGGGAACAATATCAACCGCAACGACTTCGTTGTGCTGTGCAAGCAGTGTCGCGATCGATAAACCCACATAGCCGGTTCCTGCGACCGCGATCTTCACGGAACGATCCATGCGCTTATTTCTCCTTTTTCTGCTTCTTCAGCAGGGATTCCTTCGTGATCTTTTCCACGCGGATATAGTATTCTAAAAGTCTTAATACATAATCCGGTGCATGTCTGCCGTCTCTTTCCCATTCCGAAACGGTCCTGTAGGGAATCTCAAAAAATTCGCAGAACTGTCTTCTGTTCATTCCGGTAAGTTCTCTTAATTCCCTGACTTTCTTCGCTTTATCCATTTCTGTTTCCTCTCTGTATCTGATTATCGTCGGATTATTTTGTCTGTATTTACTGTTTTATATTTCAGAAAAGAAGTGTATCCACCTTCGGCACCAGCTCTTCCAGATGCTTTCTGGAATTCTCGATCACGGCTCTGCCCTCATCGGTATTTAACCCGTTCCTGCGGATCGTGCGGCGCATGATGCGCGTATGCCCGATGATCATTGCCTTTTCCTCAACTTCGCGAATCTTCTCTTCGCTTGCATCACCAAGGTAGAGCTTTAATGATTTTTCCCAGAATTCCACGGCCGTTTCAAAGCTGATGCCAAGGAATTTTTCTGCGATCGAATGATCCACTTCGTTATAACCGACATAGGCATTATACATGCTGGCCAGTTCGAAAATCGGATGCCCGTAGCAGAGCGTATCCATATCGATCAGAAGGATCTCGCCGTTTTGCAGCATGACATTTTTGATATGATAATCGCCGTGCATCATGTGATGATCGACGGGTACCGCTTCCACGAGCGCATGCAGCTTCTCATACAGTTCCGGCGCAAGGTATTCCTTAAGGAACTCCGTCCAGTTCAGCGCAACGGCACGCATGTCCGGCATGGAATCCGGCTTGACTTCCGTCGAATGAATGAGCTTTAAGAGGTCAACGCTCATGCCGACCACTTCGTCCAGTTCTTTTTCTTTGCGGATCAGAAGCTTTGCAAAACTGGTGGCATTTAACAGTTCAAATACGGAGCCGTAACCGCCGCCTTTGATTTTGACGACATCGTAGGGAATGGCCGTCGGGATGCCGAGCACGAATGCGGTACGCGCCAGTTCCCGCTCCCTGTGGATCTCCGGCAATGCATCCGGATTCAGATAGACCTTGACAATCGTATCCGGGTCGATGCGGTAGACTTTACCGTTTGCACCCTGGCCGATGACTTCGCAGCCCTCTACGCTGATCACGCGGTATGCTTTCTGCACATCCATCATCTCCGTGAAGCCGGTCATCTCAAAGATCTCATAAACCTCCGATGAGACATTGATAAGACTGACATCCGGCACGTTCTTTTTTAAACGCAGGATGACACGCAGTCCCGCACTGGAAATATAGGCAAGATTTTCACAGTCAACCGTGACCACCTCTGCGGGATTTTCTTCCCGGATCTTTGTGATCTCGTCCTCAACTGCCTGTGCACTGTTGGAATCAATGTGACCGGACAGGAAGATCGTAAGCTTCTTATCCGACAGTTCATGCGTTACAAGGTCCATTCCGTATTCTCCTGTTTGCTTTCAAAGTTCCGACACATTCGGACCATACCATCATACCATTTTTTTAACATAAAGTGTACATATTTTTAAACTGTAGTATAATAGATATTAATCATGCGAAAAAGAATCTGTGTTTAGCTCGCACAACTGGAAGAAAGCACGCAGAAACGCTTCATGGAAGCATTTATGCGGGAAGCATATGACCACGATTACGACATATGCGTATTTTCGATGTACCAAAAATACCAGGAAACGGAGCTAAGAAACATCGGTGATTCCAATATCTTTTCCCTGATCCAGTTCGAGAGCTTTGACGGGCTCGTGATCATGCTGGATACGATCCTCACCCCCGGATTTTCAGACAGACTGCTGCAAAGGGTCAAAGAGGCCTTTTACGGTCCCGTCATCGTTGTGGACCGTGAAACGGATCTGTTTGATTATGTTTTAATGGACCACTATACACCCGTCACGCAGATCATGAACCACCTGATCGATGTGCACGGCTATAAAGACATCGCATTCCTTGGCGGCAAAGAAGGACATCCGCACGCCGTGCAGCGCTTAAACGGTTATCTGGATGCCATGAAGGAGCACGGGCTGCAGATCCGGAACGACCGGATCTGGCACGGCAATTTCTGGTTCGACAGCGGTAAGGAATTTGCAAGACATCTCCTATCCCATCCCGATGATCTGCCCGAAGCCGTCATGTGCGCCAATGACTATATGGCGATCGGCTTTGCCGCAGAGATCACCCAGCACGGCTATAAGATCCCGGAGCATATCGCACTTGCAGGATATGATTCCAATATCGAAGGACGCACCGCGCCCGCACCGCTGACCTCCGCAGATATCCCTGCAGGACACTGCGGCAGGATCTGCCTAAGAAAGCTACATGCCGCGATCACCGGCGAAGCGGAACAGCCGCTTGCCATGGAAGCGGACATCGTGATCGGCGGAAGCTGCGGCTGTCAGAAATTCACACCGCTCTATACGAAATCCAACCGCGACGAATGGAAGACGGATCATTCCGAGAAAAGCTACTATTCTGATTTTAACCATATTACCGAAGACATGCTCTGCCAGACACAGTATGATAAATTCTTCGAAATCCTGGCGACCTATTCCTATCAGATCCGGCCGTTTCAGAATTTCTGGATCTGCCTGAACAATAACTTCTTAGATCCCATCTCCTTTATCGGGGACAATGCAAGGCGGATCGGATATGACGATCTGATGCACATGGTCATTAAAGTCGGCGAGACTTTGCCTGAAGATGATCCTGCTGCCGTTGACTTAACCCGCGTCTTTGACCGCCGCCTGATGCTGCCGGAGCTCTATCAGGAGCGCCCGGAACCGACGACGTTCATTTTCACGCCGATGTTCTTTGAAGACCGGTGCTTCGGCTATGCGGTACTGAACTATGGTACAAACGTTTCCGTCTATAATGAGGTCTACCGCGTCTGGATGCGCAACGTGAATCAGGGCGTCGAAGCCTTCTACCGGCAGAAAGCGCTTTCACAGCTGATCGAACAGATCAAGTCCGATCAGATCCGCGACAAGCAGACCGGCCTCTATAACTACCAGGGCTTCCGTCAGAAAATGCTGGAAATGATCGAGAACAACAAGGGAAGCGACAAATCCGTTGCGATCGTTGCGATCGATATCGAAGACTTAAAAGGCATCAATGAAGCCTATTCCCGGATCGGCGGTGACTCCGCGATCTCTGCGCTTTCCCTGGCGATCGAACGTGTCACGCATGATGATGAGTTCTGCGGCAGATTGAGCAATGATGAATTTCTGATCGGTTTTGTCAGTGATGACTGTGAGAAGCGGTATCGGAAAATGTCCGCTCATGTCCCTCCCGAAGGCATCTCGTTCTATGATGCAAACAAAACGAAACAGCATGCCTTCATTCATCACGAAATGCGGCAGATGGCGCTCAGTGCAAATCCCGACATCGACTTCCTGATCAACCGGACCGTCAATGCCAAGAATCATTCCAAGAAACTGCTCATGCAACAGGTTGACGCGCATGAACTGTCTCAGGAACTGCGAATCAAATGCGACCGTGTGGCCAAGATTCTCGATGCCGAAGACTTCGTCTATCATTTCCAGCCGATCGTACGTGCTACCGATGGTTCCGTCTATGCATATGAGGCCCTGATGCGGCACGAAGGAGAGGTCCGCATCTCCCCGCTTGAGATCATCGAATGCGCCCAGTACTTAAACCGCCTCTACGACGTGCAGCGGATCACATTTATGCATGTGTTAAATCGTTTGGACGAATCGCCGGATGATTTTGCCGGAAAGAAGGTTTTCATCAACTCGCTGCCTGCCTTTCGCTTAAGAGGTAAGGACAAACAGGAAGCCAGTGCAAAGCTGAATGCGCACAGGGGACAGATTGTTGTGGAATATACGGAAAGTTCGGAATTTACGGACGAAGAACTGCGCCGTCAGGAAGAAGACAATGCCAAGGCACATATCGAAGTGGCTTTGGATGATTACGGCAGCGGATATTCCAATGCGAATAACCTGATCCGCTACTCGCCCCAGTATGTAAAAATCGACCGCATGCTGATCTCCGGCATCCACGAGAACGCGCAGAAGCGGCATTTTGTCGAAAGCATCATTTCATACGCAAATCAGAACAACATTAAGACGCTTGCAGAAGGCGTAGAAACCATGGAGGAACTGCGCACCGTCATTTTACTTGGCGTCGACCTCATCCAGGGCTACTACACCGGTTATCCGGCCAAAGAGCCGGTCGCTGCGATCGATGAAATGATCAGCGCACAGATCCGCCGTTTCTACAGCAATAAAGACCGCGTCTTCTAACCCAGCTTAAATTTCCCAACTTCATCCTGCAGACCGCTTGAGATCTCGCTGCTCTCCAAAGCCTCATCATCGATCCGGGACATGTTATCACTCATCTCAACGGTTCTTAGCGCCGTCTTGGATACGTTATCCGCCGCATTTTCAACCGCAAGATTTGCAGAATCCGTCGACTCGCGGATCCGGTCGATATTGGTTCGAATCTGGGCGCTTGCTTCCGCGAATCGCTCCATCATTTCGGCAACGCGCTCGGAAGACTGCTTGTATTCATCACTGGTCTTAACCAGATCCGAGAAGCCTTCCATGGTCGTCTCATTGACAAATTTCAAGAGGTTCTCCGCCTCGTTTGCCAGTTCGTTTACGGCAGAGATGACATCTGCGGATACAACCTGGATCTCGGATGCTGCAGCCTGCGAATTGTTCGCAAGTTCCCCGATTTCCGTTGCAACGACCGCAAAACCGCGGCCCGCGTCGCCCGCTCTTGCCGCCTCGATCGAAGCATTGAGCGCTAAGAGGTTCGTCTGGTTAGCAATCGAAATGATGTTGCCGGTCAGGCTCTCGATCCGGCTGACCGCCTTGGAACGCTCGATCTTATCGGAAACGGACGCTGCCATTTTCTCAACATTCTGTTTGGTGGTTGTGCTTTCTTTTTCCGCCTTCACTCCCACTTCGGAAGCGGAATCCTTAACTTCATTCGCAAAGCTCTTGCCGGCATCGATCTCCTGCACGATCCCGTCAAAAGCCGTTGTGATCTCACTCATTAAACCGTTGATCTCGTTGATCGATGTCGCCGTATCCTGCATGATCGAATCCATATCGGTCATCGTATCGGAAATGGACTGCGCATCTCCTCTTGCGGTACGCACATTGTCCGCGATCTCTACGGAGGAAGCGTTCAGCTTTTCTGATTTTTCACGTACGGAAATGAGCATCTCGCGGATGAACTCGATCAGGCTGTTGATGTTATTTCCGATCACTTCAAACTCATCACCGGAATTGACCTCAATCTGTCTGGTCAGATCCCCGTCGCCGTTTGCCAGTTCGACAACCTTATCATTCAACAGGGCAAACTTCCGGCCAAGCGTTTTGCTGATGATCAGCAAAATCACGATGCCGATCGCAAAGATGATCACACATAACAGCACGATCGTCTTAAGCAATGCCGATGTCTGCTCCCTGACCCACTCGATACTGACGTCCACACCGACCGCACCGGCAACGTTGCCCCCGTCATAGACCGGTGCATAGGACGAAACATGTGTGCCCCATTCGTCCGTGTAAGGCTCACTGCTCGATACAATGGTTCCGTGCAAAGCCGGCTCCGCCTCATCGTCATCAAATTCATCACCGATCGCGGACGCATCCTCGTATTGCCCGTCAACGGCATATTCCATGCCGCCGCCCGCCGCATATCTGACTGTATAAATATACTCTACATTGGTGCTGTCAAGGAAAGTCTGTATCTGATTACTCTCCTTCAAATAGGTGTCCGTTGTCTCGTCGCCCGGCTGTACCGAGGCAAGAACGCTCCCATCAATCATCGCAGCTGTGGCTGATGCGATCTTCTCCGTATCGGATCTGATCTGATCGAGCAACATGTTATAGGACTTGTTGTATGCAACCGCACCCAGGATCACGTCCGAAACCAGGAATAAGGCGGCTACCGCTACGATCAGTTTGGTGATACTGCTGATTTTTCTAACCTTCATAATCGTCCATCTCCTCCGAATGAATAATTACTCACCCATGCACCTATTTTATCACGCGCGCAAATGGCTGTCACTACGTAATTTACATACAAAAACGCGCCACCCCGTATCGGATCGCGCGCTTTGCATATCTATGTAGTTACGTAAAAATCACTATGCCTGCGTATTGTCTTC
>JAFYDQ010000169.1 GCA_017544705.1 Lachnospiraceae bacterium
AAAAAATCGAACATCAACGAATCAATCGAAAGCAAAGAAAATCCTTCGATCAACATTCGCTCAATTTTAACCAAAAAAAACGCCAAAATTCGAAACATCATTGAAAAAATCAACGTTCGTATGTAACCATATCAGAAAAACATTAACAGGAGAAACAAGATGATCGCATTAAGAAGACCATTACCGGAAGATGAAGCAAGCGCACTTTCGTTTAAGGAGGAATTCATAAAGTACGGAGAGAACATCATTAACGGAAGCGAACTGCTCGATCAGACGGATTCCTATGCGCAGTGGTTAAAAAGCGTTACGGATAATACCGATCCTAAAACCGTCAATCCGTCCTGGGTGGTAACGGATACGTATTTTGCATTTGATGATGCGGGCAGGCTGGTCGGCGTGATCGATCTGCGGCATGAACTGAATGATTTCCTTAAGGATTTCGGTCACTGCGGATACAGCGTCAGACCGTCGGAGAGAAGAAAAGGGTATGCCACGAAGATGCTTTCGCTGATCAGGGAGCGTGCGGCAGAAGCCGGGATGGACCGGCTGCAGTTATCCGTTGAGCGGGATAATGAACCGTCCGTTAAGACCATCATTAGAAACGGCGGAAAGTACGAAAGAAGCTTTGAATTTGAAGGTGAGGAAGCGGATGTGTATCTGATTGACCTTAAGTAGGGGCAAAACGATTTCTGCGTTGGCAAAATATAATTTAGGTTGAAAAAGACGGAATTGGATGATATGATTTTTCTGTGCACAACTGACGGATAGCGTAAGACGCTGTGGAGTTTACCACATGGAGTGCACAGCCTGCGGGCCTTTGGGGCTCATCCGTTTATCGATTCGCAGGATATGAAGTCGACCGTCTGGGCAATCCCGATTTGGGGTTGCCCATTTTTGTTTTCCAAATCACTAAGGTTGGCTTCGAATACCTACTAAAATGCATCATGGTACTGTTTGGTAGGTATCGGAAAATGGAAGCGATAATGTCATACCTACTAAAGAATGAAATATGCTGGTTTAGTAGGTATCAAATGGCGATTTAGCGATATCATAAAGACAATCATTCATTTTTTTCATCGTTGACAAAGAAAAATGACCTACCTGGGAGAGAAAGAAGTGCGATTGGTAGGCATTGATAAAAATATAACAAAGCGTGATACCTACCGGATCAGGAGAAAGTGCTCTTTAGTAGGCATTGACAAAATTATAACGAAAGCCGATACCTACCGGATCGGAAAAAAGTGAGTTTTAGTAGGTGTTGATGGAACAATAAAACAAATATAAAAAAGGAGAGTGGCACATGGAAAAGAAGAACATCGAAACCGAACTGCAGAACAATGCGTATCCCGGACGCGGGATCATCATCGGGAAATCCGCTGATGGAAAATATGCCGTTACCGCATATTTCATCATGGGCAGAAGTGAGAACAGCAGAAACAGGGTGTTTGTGGAAGACGGAGAAGGGATCCGCACGCAGGCATTTGATCCGTCCAAGATGAAGGATCCGTCGCTGATCATCTATGCGCCGGTCAGAGTTCTCGGCAATAAGACGATCGTGACAAACGGCGATCAGACGGATACGATCTATGAAGGCATGGACAAACAGCTGACCTTTGAGCAGTCCTTAAGAAGCCGTGAGTTCGAGCCGGATGCGCCGAACTACACACCCCGTATTTCCGGTATCATGCATGTGGAAAACGGAGCATACAATTACGCCATGTCCATTTTAAAATCCAATCAGGGAGATCCGTCTTCCTGCAACCGTTATACATTTGCTTACGAAAATCCGAAAGCCGGCGAAGGCAGATTCATTCATACCTATATGGGTGATGGCAATCCGCTGCCGAGCTTTGAAGGAGAACCGGAACTGGTCGGTCTTGCAGGCGACATCGATGCATTCACAAACAGCATCTGGAATGCACTGAACGCTGACAACAAGGTATCATTATTTGTCCGCTACATCGACATTGCGACCGGAAAATACGAGACGAGAATCTGTAACAAAAATCAGTAACCTGCGCAAGGTTCAATGATCAGACAGGAGGAAAACCATGAAAGAATTTGAACTGAAATACGGGATCAACCCGAACCAGAAACCCGCAAAGATTTACGTAGAGAGCGGAGAAGACCTGCCGATCACCATCTTAAACGGCAGACCGGGCTATATCAATTTTATGGATGCATTCAACGGCTGGCAGCTGGTCAAGGAACTTAAGGAAGCAACGGGGTATCCCGCTGCAACATCCTTTAAGCATGTGAGCCCTGCGGGAGCAGCGATCGGAAAGCCGTTATCCGATACCTTAAAACAGATCTATTTCGTAGACGATCTCGGGGAGCTGTCTCCGATCGCCTGCGCATATGCAAGAGCAAGAGGTGCGGACAGAATGTCTTCCTTCGGTGACTTCATTTCCCTCTCGGATACCTGCGATGTATGTACCGCAAAGATGATTCAGAGAGAAGTGTCCGACGGCATTATTGCCCCGGGCTATGAGCCGGAGGCACTCGAGATCTTAAAATCAAAAAAGAAAGGCAACTATGCGATCATCCAGATCGATGAGAATTATGTGCCGGCGAAGGCAGAGAAAAAGATGGTCTTCGGCATCACGTTCGAACAGGGAAGGAACGATCTGAAGGTAGACGATGCGTTATTGGAAAACATCGTGACGAAGAACAAAGATCTGCCGCTTGAAGCAAAGCATGATCTGATGATCTCTCTGATCACCCTGAAATATACGCAGAGTAATTCGGTATGCTATGTCAAAGACGGACAGGCGATCGGTATCGGTGCCGGACAGCAGTCCCGTGTACACTGTGTCCGCCTGGCAGGACAGAAGGCAGACAACTGGCTGCTTCGTCAGAGCCCGAAGGTTATGAACCTGCAGTTTGTGGATGACATCAAGAGAGCAGACAGAGACAACGCGATCGATAACTATATCGGGGAAGCATTTATGGACGTTCTGGCAGAGGGTACCTGGCAGAAACTCTTCAAAGTCAAACCCACGATCTATACGGATGAAGAGAAGCGGATCTGGCTCGATCAGATGACCGGTGTGTCACTCGGCTCCGATGCGTTCTTCCCGTTCCCGGATTCGATTGAAAGAGGACACCGTTCTGGTGTACAATATATCGTGCAGCCCGGCGGATCGGTCCGCGATGATCTCGTGATCGAATGTGCCGACAAGTACAATATGGTGATGGTATGTAACGGTGTGAGGTTGTTCCATCACTAAGAAAGAACATTTATGAATAAGTTAATCCATAATAAGTACTATCTCTTCGCGACGGAATTCTTCGCGGGGATGAGTGTGATGGCAGTTGAACTGGGGGCCTCAAGATTACTGGCCCCCTATTTTTCCTCTTCACAGATCGTGTGGACGATCATCATCGGTACAATCATGATCGCCATGGCACTCGGCAACATCTACGGCGGAAAGATCGCGGATAAGGATCCGGATCCGAAACGTCTCTACGGACGGATCGCGGTCGCGGCCATCTGGATCGCCCTGATCCCGGTACTTGGGAAGTACATTATTCTGGGAATATCGGGCCTTCTGATCCTGACGATCTCAAACGGCTTTCTGATCGTGGCGGCGTTTCTTGCCTGCATGGTGATCTTTGTGTTTCCTTTGTTTCTGCTTGGCACCGTAACCCCGTCGTTGGCCCGCTTTTCGATGGATTCCGTGGATGGTTCGGGTGAGATCGTTGGGACACTTGGTGCTTATAATACGGTTGGCAGTATCATCGGAACATTCCTTCCGACTTTTGTGACGATCCCGAGTGTCGGGACCGCGATCACCTTTCTGATCTTTGCCGCGATCCTGTTACTCCTATCCACCCTCTATTTTGTTTCGAGCGGGACAAAGAGTATCAAGTGCATTGTCGGCGTGATCGTTCTGATCATCAGCGCGATCTTTGGCGCCAAAGACAGTTTTGCGTTCTGGGAGGATAACCTGCTGTATGAGGGAGAATCCGTCTACAATTATCTGCAGGTCAAGGAGGACGGAGACAGCGTGGTCCTTTCCACCAACGTGCTTTTCGGCGTACAGTCGATCATGATGAAGGATAAGCAGCTGACCGGCATGTATTACGATTATGCGCTGGCGGCGCCGCTGATGGCGGGTGTGACCGAGAAAGAAGAACCGAAGATGCTCGTACTCGGCATGGGGACCGGGACATATGCCTGTCAGTGTGACAGGTATTTTCCCAATCTGCAGATCACGGGCGTTGAGATCGATGAGAAGATCACAAGCCTCGCAGGGAAGTATTTTAACGTGCCGGATGACATTCCGGTCATCACGTACGACGGCAGGGCGTACCTTAGTGCCGATCAGGGAAAATATGACGTGATCCTTGTAGATGCGTATCAGGATATTACGATCCCGTTCCAGATGTCGAGCGTGGAATTCTTTACACTGGTCAGAGAGCATCTGACGGATGACGGCGTCATGGTCGTCAACATGAATATGCAGACCGATGAGCCGGGGAATATCTGTGAATATCTGGAAGATACGATCGCATCGGTGTTCCCGTGCGTGTATACGTTCGATGTAAAAGGCAATACGAATTGTGAACTGTTTGCCTCCAAGAATTCGCAGATGGTTCCCAAACTGGAAACTTCCGTTTTCGAGATGGAGGATAACGAACTGAAGAAGTTCCTGATCACCAAAACGGGTGATGTGATTCCCTACGCAGGCGGTGATCTGATCTTAACGGATGATAAAGCGCCTGTGGAGCTTCTCGGGATTCAGGTGATCGATTCGATCATCAAGCGGGAGGTGGCCTATTATAAAACCATCTACCGTGAGCAGGGCATCGAGGGAGTCATAAATCACATTTGAAGCAACATTATGTTAATGAATGGAAAAAACAGATCCCGGTCTGCACTTCGTACGCAGAACGGGATTTTTATCAGGCGTCAAAATCAATAAAACAGCCCTGTTTAACAGGGCTGCCTTACTTTGGTTTATTGGAGGGAGGATGTGGGTTACCCCACAGGTTTATGAAAAAGAAATTCTTGTAATCTATTTTATACTGTCATATTACATTGTGTTTATGACAAAACAATGTTTAAAATATGAACTTTATGTTAACATTTTCAAAGTTGGAACTATCCTTCGCTATCAAAATGACGTAAAATAATATCGGAGGTCCACCATGCTTTTTGCAGATATCATCGTCAATATTTCTCACGAAAATCTGGACAAGACCTTTCAGTATAAAGTACCCTCCGCGCTTGAGGGTACTGTTTCTGTCGGCGATTATGTGGAGATTCCGTTCGGGAAGGGAGACCGCATCATAAACGGCTATATCCTGAACCTGACAGAGGAGGCCGCCTATGATCCCGCAAAACAAAAGGAGATCAGAGCCATCATCAAAGAAGGCGATCCGGTGGAATCCAAGCTTTTAAAGCTTGCAGACTGGATGCACAGGACCTACGGCTCCACAATGATCACGGCACTGAAGACCGTTTTGCCCGTCAAGAAAAAGGTGCGCGCACTCGAAAAGCGGACCATCGTTTTAAAACTTACGGAAGAAGAGGCTGCCGAAAAACTGCAGCTCTTCAAAAAGAAACACCAGACCGCGAGGGAGCGCATCTTACAGGCGCTGATCGAGGAGAAGGAACTCGATTACCGTCTGGTCACGACAAAACTCAACATTTCCGCGGCAACCCTGCGTCTGCTTGCCGAACAGGGTGTTCTTTCAATCGAGCAGGAGCGGGTCTACCGGAACATGAAGCTCGATGCGGAACGAACCGTAAAACCCGAGCTGAATACAGAACAGCGTGAGATCGCAGATCAGATCCTGTCGGATATTCAGAGGGATCACGCGCAGACCTATCTGATCCGCGGTATCACCGGAAGCGGGAAGACGGAGATCTACATGGAGATCATCGAAGCGGTCGTGGCATCGGGACGGGCGGCGATCGTCCTGATCCCGGAGATCGCATTGACTTATCAGACGGTCTTACGGTTTATCAAACGCTTCGGTGACCGTGTTTCCACACTGCATTCCAAACTGTCCGAGGGGGAACGCTACGATCAGTTCGAACGTGCCAGAAAAGGGGAGATCGATGTGATGATCGGTCCCAGGTCGGCATTGTTCACGCCGTTTGGAAACCTCGGTCTGATCGTTATCGATGAAGAACATGAGCCGACATATAAGAGCGATACGATGCCCAAATACCATGCCAGGGATGTGGCGATCGAACTGGCAAAAATGCATCATGCTTCCTTGATCTTAGGCTCCGCGACGCCGTCCGTTTCCTCATACTATGAGGCCGTGCACGGCAATTACAAACTGTTCACGCTGGATAAACGTGCCAAAGAGGCGAAGCTGCCGGATGTGACGATCGCGGATTTAAGAGAAGAATTAAAGGCAGGAAACCGGTCGATCTTCAGCCGGAAACTGCGTGAGCAGATTGAAGAGAGACTGGATAAGGACGAGCAGGTCATGCTGTTTTTAAACCGCAGGGGATATGCGGGCTTTATAACCTGCAGATCCTGCGGGCATGTGATCAAGTGTCCGCACTGTGACGTGTCCCTTTCGGAACATAAGGGAGGCAGGCTTGTCTGTCATTACTGCGGTTATGAGCGCGCATCCGTAACGGAATGTCCGGAATGTCATTCCAAACTGATCGGCGGGATGAGAGCCGGGACGCAACAGATCGAGGAGCAGATCAAAAAGTGTTTTCCGCAGGCAAGAGTCCTTAGGATGGATGCGGACACGACCAGAAGTAAAGACAGTTACGAGCAGATATTAAGTGCGTTCGCCAACCGTGAAGCGGACATTCTGGTCGGCACGCAGATGATCGTCAAGGGACATGATTTTCCCTATGTGACCCTCGTCGGAATCCTTGCCGCAGACCTCTCTCTTTATGCGAACGATTACAGAGCCAGCGAACGGACTTTCCAGCTGCTGACACAGGCGGCCGGCCGGGCAGGCAGAGGCGGGATCAAAGGGGATGTGGTGATCCAGACCTATAATCCGGAGAATTACAGTATCATCCATGCGGCCGCGCAGGATTATGAGGGATTCTACCGGGAAGAGATCTCGTACCGGGAACTGATGTCCTATCCGCCGTGTGCCCACATGCTTGCGATCCTGGTGGAAAGCATGCAGGAAGATACGGCGTCAGACTACGCGCTTCATTTGGCAGCGTATTTGAAAAATGATATAATCAATATGATCGGGCCGGCAGAAGCAACCGTAAAGAAGATCAGTGATGTCTATCGTCAGGTCCTCTATATCAAATCGGGAGATCTTGGCGAGCTCAGGCGCATCAAGGATCAGGCCGAACAATATACGGATGCACACCCGATCGCCAAAGGACGGGTCACGTTTGATTTTGACCCGCTGTACGGATATTAATTCTGAATTATGAACGGGGGCAGGAAATGGCACTGAGAACCATCCGCGAGATCGGTGATGATGTTTTGAAAAAGGTCTGCAAGGAGGTCACGGAAGTGACCCCGCGCATCAAGACACTCATCGAGGATATGTTTGAGACAATGTATGAGGCCGACGGAGTCGGGTTAGCCGCGCCGCAGGTCGGGATCTTAAAGCGTCTTGTTGTGATCGACGTGGATGAGAATCCGATCGTTTTGATCAATCCGAAGATCGTGGCGACGGACGGAGAACAGACGGGACAGGAAGGATGCTTAAGCGTTCCCGGAAAATGCGGGGACGTGACCAGACCCAACTATGTCAAGGTCGTTGCCTTTAACGAAAATATGGAGCAGATCGAGGTCGAAGGAACGGAACTGCTTGCACGTGCGATCTGCCATGAACTGGATCATCTGGACGGGCATCTGTTCACCGAAAAGGTGGTCGGACCGCTTCGGACGGTAACAGAGGAAAAAGAGGACGAGGAATAATACATGAACGTTGTATTTATGGGTACGCCGGATCTTGCCGTTACCGTGCTGGATGCGATCGTACAGAGTTCCCACAATGTCACGGCGGTCGTGACCAGGGAAGATAAACAAAAGGGCAGGGGCAAGGAACTCTCCATGCCGCCGGTCAAGGCTTATGCCTTAGAGCATGACATTCCCGTTTTTCAGCCGGTCAAAATCAAGACAGAAGAGGCGGTTGCAACCCTGCGCTCCTTTGATGCGGATATTTATGTCGTTGCGGCTTACGGACAGATTCTCTCGGAAGAGATCCTGTCCATTCCCAAGAAGGGCTGCGTGAACGTGCACACGTCCCTGTTGCCGAAATACCGCGGCAGTTCACCGATCCAGTGGGCGATCATTGAGGGCGAGACACAGACCGGCGTGACCGTGATGCAGATGGATGCAGGCATGGATACCGGCGATATCCTGTTTACACAGACGGTTGCGATCGATCCGAAGGAAACAGGCGGCAGCCTGCATGATAAACTGGCCGATACCGGCGCTGCACTCATCGTAAAGGCTTTGGATGAGATCGAAAAGGGAAACGTCAATCCCGTGAAGCAGGACAGCGCACAGGCGACCTATACCAAAATGCTGGACAAGGGCATGGGAAATATCCGGTTTGAGGCCGGATCGGCACGGATCGAGCGCATGATCCGTGCACTGAATCCGTGGCCGAGTACCTATACCTACCTGCATGGGAAGATCTTAAAGATCTGGGCGGCAGAGGTATTTCCGGAAAAGAGTACTGAGGCACCCGGAACCGTGATCCGTGTGGACGGCAGTGCATTCTTTGTGAAAACCGGTGACGGGGTACTGAAGATCACAGAGGTACAGCTGGAAGGAAAGAAACGCATGAGTGTGAAGGATTTTCTGCTTGGAGCGAAAATACAGGCGGGAGACGTGCTGGGTTGAATGAGCGGGAGATCATTCTGGAGACGCTTCTCCTGATCGAAAAGGGAGAGGACTTCAGCAACAGGATCATAACGGACGTATTGGATAAATACGCCTATATGGACAGGCAACATCGCGGTTTTATGAAACGTGTCATGGAAGGATGTGTGGAACACAGGATCCGTCTGGATTATGTGATCGACCGTTTTTCGAAGACAAAGACCGACAGGATGAAGCCTGTTATTTTGTGTATTTTGCGAATGAGCGTCTATCAGCTTCTGTACATGGATTCCGTTCCCGCATCGGCTGTCTGCAATGAGGCGGTGAAGCTGGCCGCAAAAAAGGGCTTCGGGCCCTTAAAAGGCTTTGTGAACGGGGTGCTCAGGACGATCGCAAGAAACCTTGATGCGATTCCGTATCCGGATGCCGAAACGGATCCCATATATCATGATATGATCGCATACTCGATGCCTGAGAAACTGGTGCGGCATTTTCGTACCTGTTATCCGGAGAGGGCTGATGCGATCATGCGCTCCTTTTTCAAGGAGGCGGGTGTTACCGTACGGAGGATGGTATCGCGCATAGGGCAGGAAGAGCTGCTTGCAAAAGCGGGAGATGTGCTGCGGGAAAATCCTCCGATAGATGGTCTTGCAAAGCAGGAGACGGCATATTGCGTAAAAGGCGCGGGGATCACAGAGATCGAGGCGTTTACCGAAGGGCTGCTGCAGGTGCAGGATGCGGCTTCCATGCAGGCTGTTTATCATCTTCCGTTACGTCCGGGTGATACGGTACTGGATGTATGCGCTGCACCCGGCGGGAAGTGCATCCAGGCAGCAGATATATTATGTAAACTTGGCGGGGGAAGCGTTACAGCCTGTGACAGAACGGAGAAGAAGACCGCACTGATCCGCGAAAATGCGGAACGCTGCAAATTGGACAACATCCGGATCGAAGTCGCGGATGCCACGGAACGGATAGACAGTTATGTTAACTACGCGGATGTCCTGATCGCGGATCTCCCCTGTTCGGGACTCGGGATCATCGGCAGGAAAGCGGATATCAAATACCACATGAGTTTGCAGCAGATGGAAGAACTGGTCATGCTGCAGCGGAAGATCCTAAACAATATCGCAGACTACGTCAAAGCCGGCGGCACGCTCATGTATTCCACCTGTACGCTGAACCCGGCCGAAAACGAAGAGCAGGCACAATGGATCAGTGACAATCTGCCGTTTGCCCTGCAGGAGATGCATCAGATCTATCCGAGTGATCATAATGACGGATTTTTCTTTGCAATCTTTACCAAAAAGCAGGGATAAACGGGCAGGACCATGGACATGATGAAAAAAGATTTGCGATCACTCCCCTATGAACAACTGAAGAATGCCGTCACGGAGTTTGGCGGGCAGAAATACCGCGCGGATCAGATCTACCGGTGGATGCATGTACAGGGTGCGGATGATTTTGATGCGATGACCAATGTGCCAAAAGACCTCCTTTCGAAACTGTCGGAAACATATGAGATCTTCCGGCTGAAAAAGGAAACCGTGCAGATCAGTCAGATCGACGGGACCAGAAAGTATCTGTTTGCCCTGCATGACGGGAACATGATCGAGAGTGTGTTCATGCGCTATGAACACGGCAATTCGGTCTGTGTTTCCTCACAGGCGGGCTGCAACATGGGCTGCAGGTTCTGTGCGTCCACGATCGACGGAAAAGCAAGGGACTTAACTGCCGGGGAGATGCTTGGGCAGATCTACGGGATCATGGAGGATACCGGGGAAAAGATCTCCAATGTCGTGGTCATGGGCTCCGGAGAACCATTGGAAAATTATGTAAACCTGATCGCTTTCATAGAAATGCTAACGGATGAAAAAGGCCTGCATTTAAGCCAGCGCAACCTGACCGTCAGTACCTGCGGACTGGTTGAAAAGATCCGTGAACTTTCGGCGCATGCATACCAGCTGACGCTTGCGATCTCGCTGCACGCGGCAACGGATGAGAAGAGAAAAGCCCTGATGCCGATCGCAAACCGTTATCCGCTTGCTGAACTGATCGGTGCATGCAGGGATTACTTTGAAAAAACCGGCCGTCGCATTACGTTTGAATATGCCCTGATCAAGGGGGAAAACGACACGGAAGAAGATGCGCAGGCACTGCGTGATCTGATCGCAGGGTTAAACTGCCACGTGAATCTGATCCCGGTCAATCCCGTTCCGGGCAGAAACTATCATCAATCCGAGAAAAATGCGGTATTGGCATTCAAAAATAAACTTGAAAAAAATCATATAAATGTTACTATTAGAAGGGAAATGGGCAGGGATATCGACGGTGCCTGCGGGCAGTTACGTCGCAGATTCGCGGCTCATTTTCAGGAAACGCAGTTGTAGGTAGAAGGAATGCTTAAAACTTTTTCCAAGACCGATATCGGCCGTAAGCGGAAAATCAATCAGGACAACGTTTATACCTGCGAAGTACCTCTCGGGAACCTGCCGAATCTGTTCATTGTCTGTGATGGCATGGGCGGACACAAGGCGGGTGATTTTGCATCGGCATATGCGGTCAAGGCCATCGAGCGCGAGGTCATGATCTGCGAGGAAAAAGAACCGATCCGCATCATCCGTGAGGCGATCGAATGCGCGAATGCGGAGATCTATGAAAAAGCAGGCACCGATGAGCACCTGCGCGGTATGGGAACAACGGCTGTCGTTGCGACGATCGTGGATCATACCCTGCTCGTGGCCAATGTCGGGGACAGCAGGCTTTACATCATCGGCGACGAGATCGAGCAGATCACCAAAGACCATTCGCTTGTGGAAGAAATGGTCAGGATCGGCGGGATTGACAGAAGTGAGGCAAGGGAGCACCCCGATAAGAACATCATCACAAGGGCGCTCGGCGTTTCGGAATCGGTAGATGTGGACTTCTTTGAAGTGGAACTCAAAGAGGGCGACATCATTTTGATGTGCACGGACGGTCTGACCAACATGGTGGAGGATGAGGATATCCGCATGGTGGTCAAGGCACAGAGAGATGTCGTGCAGATCGTGGAAGAACTGATCAAAGTGGCAAATCATAACGGCGGCAGTGATAATATCGGCGTCGTGATCATAGAAGAAGGGAATTACGAATGATAGCACCGGGAATGATACTAGGAGATCGTTACGAGATCATAGAACTGATCGGCACCGGCGGCATGGCGGACGTTTATAAGGGCAAAGACCATAAGTTGAACCGTTATGTGGCAATCAAGGTGTTGAAGGCTGAATATTCCTCCAACAAGAACTTTGTATCCAAGTTCCGTGTGGAGGCCCAGTCCGCGGCCGGACTCATGCATCCCAATATCGTGAACGTATATGATGTAGGGGAAGAAGCCGGCATGTACTACTTTGTCATGGAACTGGTGGAAGGCATCACGCTCAAGAACTACATTGAGAAGAAAATCCGCCTGTCCGTGAAGGAAGCGATCAGTATTGCAATCCAGGTATCCATGGGTATTGAGGCCGCCCACAATAACGGCATCATTCACAGGGATATCAAGCCGCAGAACATCATCATCTCCAAGGAAGGCAAAGTCAAAGTGGCAGACTTCGGTATCGCCAGGGCAGCGTCCAGCGATACGATCACAAGCCATGCCATGGGCAGCGTGCATTATACATCTCCGGAACAGGCCAGAGGCGGTTATTCCGATGCCAAATCCGATATCTATTCCATCGGTATCACGATGTTTGAGATGGTGACGGGGCGTGTTCCGTTTGACGGGGAAACAACGGTCGCGATCGCGATCAAACACATCCAGGAAGAGATGCCGTCTCCCAGACAGTATATCCCCGAGATACCCATCAGCGTGGAACAGATCATCTATAAATGTACACAGAAGAATCCGGACAGGAGATATGCAAACGTCAGTGAGCTGATCGCGGATCTGAAACGTTCCCTGATCAATCCGGATGAGAATTTTGTTGTGATCAATCAGGCCGCAAGTTCCGAAGGAACCAAGGCAATTTCCGATAACGACCGGGAAAGCATCAGACAGCAGGTCAATGCCGATCAGATGTTTGCACCGAATTATGCGCAAAACGGGGCAAACGGCTATGGCACGGAATTTGCCAAAGCACCGCAGCAGCCGGATCCTTATCAGCCTGATCCGTACCAGCAGGGTGCACCGTACCCTTATCCGCAGGGCGCACCCGGCTATCAGAATCCGTATGAGCAGTTTGCGGCAGAGGATGAGATGGCACAGGCAGATCTGTTCTCGCCAAGGTCAGCAAGGGGCACAAACCGTAACAGTGCGCCCGAACCGGTGCAGAGAAACCCCAAGAACCCGAAGAAGGACCGCCGGAACGAGCCGAAGGAAAACAGAAGGGTCAGGGACTCCAGAGATTATTATGATGATTTTGAGGATGAGGATGATGTAGATCCGAAGATGGAGAAGATCATGACCATCTTAATGATTGTTGCCGCAGTCGTGATCGCGGTCGTTGCATTCATCATCATCGGCAATATCTTCGGGCTGTTCGGCAAATCGGGCAGCAGCGAAGAAACACAGGTGGAAGCGGAAGCAGGTATGGCGATCGTGCCGGATCTTGTCGGGAAGACCTTTGAAGAGGCATCCGACCTTCTGACACAGGCGGGTCTGACCGCGTCTGCGCAGCGTGCGGAATCCACCGAATATGAAAAAGACTATATCATTTCACAGGATATTGAAGCAGGAACGGAAGTGGAAGCGGGAACGCAGTTAAAACTCGTGATCAGTTCCGGCAAAGTCGACGGCGGCTCCGGTGTTCCGGATCTTACCGGAAAGACGGAAGCGGAAGCCAAGGTGCTTCTGGATGCGGAAGGCTTTGTGCTTGCAGTAGAGACCACACCGAGTGAAACGGTACCGGAGGGACAGGTCGTCTCCCAGAACCCGCTTGGTGCCACAACGGCTCCCAGAGGCAGTACGGTTACGATCTATATCAGCAGCGGTCCGCCGGAATCGGATGCGATCAAGGTACCGGATCTGGTCGGGAAAGACGAAACAACCGCGAAATCCATGCTGACAACGGCAGGCTTAAGCTGGGGCACGATCACGGAAGAACATAATGACTCCGTTGCGGCAGGTTTGATCCTGTCACAGTCGGTAGCAGCGGATACGGAAGTAAAGCCCGGAACCACGGTCGATTTCATTGTCAGTCTCGGTTCCTCCACTTATACCTGCCATCTGGATGTATCCGCACCCGCAGATTATTTTGAGGGAACGGAAGCGCTTGTCATCCTGACGGATATCACAAATGCGGAAGTGAACCGCTTCTCAACGAGTTCTTTCCCGTACACGGTCACACAGGCGGGAATCTCTTCCGAAATGGGATATGTGACGGTACAGTACCAGGGGACGGATGGCGAATGGCATCAGACTTCTCCGGTCGCCGTACAGTTTTCGCAGGAGTAGTGCATGCAGGGACGCATCGTAAAAGGGGTTGCCGGATTCTATGATGTTTATGTGGAAAACGCAGGCACCTATGTATGCAAAGCAAAGGGCATCTTTCGCAAGGATAACAAAAAGCCCCTGGTAGGGGACTATGTGACGATACAATCTTTAAGTGAGCAGGATATGGAGGGAAACATTACCGGTATTTTGCCACGGCAGAACGCACTGATTCGTCCGCAGGTGGCTAATGTTGACCAGACCCTGCTCATTTTTGCGCTGAAAAGCCCCCTGCCCAATTATCTGCTGCTCGATAAGCTGATCCTGCAGTATAAGCAGCAGGACATTCCGATCCTGTTGTGCTTTAACAAAGAGGATCTCGTGGAAGATGCGGATGTATCCCGTGTGCGCAGCATGTACGAAAAGTGCGGCTGTACGCTGCTGTTTACGAGTGTCAAGAGCGGAGAAGGAATCGCGGAAGTAAAGTCGCTTTTGAAAGGAAAAACAACAACGGTCGCAGGACCTTCCGGTGTCGGAAAATCATCCCTGATCAACTGTCTGCAGACAGACCGGGAGATGGAGACCGGGGACTTAAGCAGAAAGGTCTCCAGGGGAAAGCACACGACCAGGCATTCCGAGATCATACCGGTCGGGAATGAGACCTATATCATGGATACCCCCGGATTTACTTCTTATGACGTGACCGGTATCACCTGCGACGGATTGCAGGATTACTACACGGAGTTTGCAGAATATGCAGACTGTTACTTTCAACCGTGCTCACACATCCATGAACCGGATTGCGGCGTGAGGGCGGCGGTTGATGCAGGACGTATCCCGCAGGAGCGTTATGAGCACTATATTGAGATTTATCGGGAACTGAAAGAACGGGCAAAGAGAAACCACAGTGAATAAACAGGAGAGCAATATGTATATTTTGGCACCCTCTATTTTGGCGGCGGATTTTACGTGTCTCGGAGAACAGATGCGTATGGTGGACGAGGCCGGCGCGGACTATTTTCATATTGATGTCATGGACGGTAATTTTGTACCGAACATCTCTTTTGGGATTCCGCTCATTTCCTCTGTCAGAAAAGCAACCAAAAAGCCTTTTGACGTGCATCTCATGATCGAGAGGCCGGAACGCTATATCCGTGATTTTTACGATGCGGGAGCAGACCTGATCACGTTCCATTATGAGGCCTGCGGCAGTATCGGTGATACGATCGATAAGATTCACAGCTACGGAATGTTAGCCGGTGTTTCGATCAAGCCCAATACCAGCGTATCCGTCTTAAAACCCTATCTGACCAGTGCGGATATGTTCCTGATCATGACGGTAGAGCCGGGATTCGGCGGACAGGATTACATGGATGTCTGCACGGATAAGATCCGGGAACTGCGCAGGATGCTTGACGAGAAGGGCCTTGGTGCGGATATCGAAGTGGATGGCGGCATAACCAGAGAGAACGTGGAGTACGTCATGGATGCCGGGGCCAATGTTTTTGTCATGGGGTCCTCCGTATTCGGCGGCAACATTCAGGAGAATGTCACCTATTTCAAAGAACTGTTTGATGGGAGAAACCGCTCATGAATAAATATATCAAAATCGCCAGACCGGATCACTGGGTCAAGAATGCGTTCATCCTTCCCGGTATTGCGATCGCGATGCTGCTGACGGATTACAGTTTTTCCATGGAAACGGTGTGGAAGTTTCTGGCAGGGTTCTTTGCAACCTGCTTTATCGCATCTGCCAATTACGTGATCAACGAATGGCTGGATGCGGAATTTGATAAATTCCATCCGACCAAGAAATACCGGCCGGTGGTATCGGAGAATATGAAATTTTCGCTTGTGATGGCGGAGTATGCGCTCTGTATCGTCATCGGTATCGGCTTATCACTTCTGGTGAATACGCCGTTCCTGCTTATGGAGATCTGGCTGCTCATCATGGGCGTGCTCTATAACGTGAAGCCGATCCGGACCAAGGACATTCCGTATCTGGATGTGCTGAGTGAATCCGTCAACAACATGATCCGCCTGCTTCTTGGGTGGTTCATCATCACGGATGCTTATCAGCCGCCAAGTTCCATTCTGATCGGTTACTGGTTCGCCGGTGCGTTCTTAATGGCAACGAAACGCTTTGCCGAGTACAGGATGATCGGGGATCCCGAAACGGCGGGACTCTACCGCAAATCCTTCAAGAGATATACGGAGCAGTCGTTGCTCATCTCCACATTTTTCTATGCCATGACGGCAACGTTCTTTATCGGGATCTTCATGATCAAATACCGGATCGAATATCTGATCGCGATGCCGTTTGTATTCGGTTTATTCTGCTTTTATCTGGCCATTGCTTTCAAACCGGATTCGGCCGCGCAGAAGCCGGAAAAGCTGTACCGCGAGAAGAAACTGCTTGCTTATATCGCCGTTTTGATCGTGATTCTTGCGATCCTCACGTTCGTGGATGTTCCCATCTTAAATTACTGGGTGGAACCGTTCCTGTTAGAGGTATGATATGGCAAAACTTGACGCGCTGCCAAAGCCTCATGAAGGAAGTTATCGTGCCTTTGTTTTTGATCTTGACGGGACGCTTTATGACCAGAAAAAACTGCGGCTCATTATGGCGCTGCGGCTGCTTTTATACTATCTTTGTCATCCGGGAAAGATCCGGGAACTGTGGCTTTTAAAAACCTTCCGGCAGGTCAGGGACAATTGGACGGGAGACGGTACGGATGTGGATGCTCTGCAGTATGCAGCGGTTGCCGTTAAGCATCACGTGGAGCCTGCCCTGGTAGAAGCGGTCGTGAAACGCTGGATCTATGAGAATCCCTTATCCGCCCTGCCAAAGTGCACGGATCATAAACTTGCTGATTATATCAGGGATCTTCGTAAGGAAGATATCCCGGTCTTTATTTTTTCCGATTATCCGATCGAGGAGAAACTTGCGGCTCTGGGGCTTGAAGCAGACGGCATGTATGCGCCCGGAGATGAACGGCAGATCGCGCTGAAGCCGTCCCCGATGGGACTGAAGCTGATCATGAAAGAGCATGGTTTATCCCCGGATGAAGTCCTTATGGTCGGTGACCGGGATGTGAAGGACGGGGAAGCCGCCAGATCGGCAGGCGTTGATTATTATATTACGAGGAAATAGAAGATGGCATTGTGGTTGAGCATTTCCGAGACATTTTACAGATGTTTTGTCAATGAAGACAGATATTTGTTGCTGCTTTCCGGTATCGGCGTTACGATCAAGGTATCGCTGCTTGCGGTGGTGATCGGTATCTTCATCGGTTTTTTCATCGCACTCTGTAATCTGTCCAAAAACAAGACGCTGAACGTGATCGGAAAGATCTATACGGATGTGATCCGCGGAACGCCTTCGGTGACACAGCTGATGATCATTTATTTCGTTGTATTCGCAACGATCAACTGGTCCAAATGGATCATTGCGGCGATCGCATTCGGGATCAACTCGGGCGCTTATGTATCGGAGATCATCAGGGCAGGGATCCTCTCGATCGACAAAGGACAGACGGAAGCCGGAAGATCCTTAGGGCTTACTGCGAAGCAGACCATGCTCTATATCGTTGTTCCGCAGGCCGTCAAGAATATCTTTCCCGCCATGGGCAATGAGTTCATCACGCTGATCAAAGAGACGGCCATTGTCGGATATGTGGGACTGATGGATATCCAGAAGGCCGGTGATTTTATCAAGAGCGCGACCTATGAAGCGTTTATGCCGCTTGTCGGAACGGCGATCATTTATTTTGTGCTGATCAAACTGCTGACACTGGCACTCGGAAAATATGAGAAGCATTTAAGAAAGTCGGAGGTCAGATAAGATGATCAAGGTTGTCGATCTTCACAAGCGTTTTGACGATACGCCGGTCCTTACCGGGATCACCGAAGAGATCAACGAGGGAGAAGTCGTGGTCGTGATCGGCCCCTCCGGCTCCGGAAAGAGTACGTTCCTTCGGTGTTTAAACCTGCTTGAGGCACCCGATCAGGGAGAAGTCTATATTGACGGGGAACAGATCAACATGCCCGGCGTGAATGTGGACAGACTGCGCCAGAAGATGGGCATGGTCTTTCAGCATTTCAATCTGTTTCCACATCTGACGGTGCTTGAAAACATTACGCTGGCACCTTTGAAGACCGGACGGATGAATGCGGAGCAGGCCAGAAAAAAAGCACTGGAACTGCTGGATCGTGTCGGGTTGTCCGAGAAAGCAGGGGCTTATCCCGCATCCTTATCGGGCGGACAGAAACAGCGTATCGCGATCGCAAGAGCATTGGCCATGGAACCGGAAATCCTGCTCTTTGATGAACCAACAAGCGCGCTTGATCCCGAAATGGTCGGAGAAGTGCTGGACGTTATGAAAAATCTTGCCAAGAGCGGCATGACGATGGTGGTTGTCACCCATGAGATGGGCTTTGCCAGAGAAGTCGGCACAAGACTGCTGTTTATCGATGAAGGAAAGGTACTTGAAAAAGGAACACCGGAAGAAGTCCTGAATCATCCGAAGCAGGAGAGAACACAGTCATTCTTAAGTAAGGTTTTGGTATAAAACCATTTATATATCTATTTAGACAGGAGGAGAAAATTATGAAAAAGTTCACAGTTGTACTGAGTATTGTGCTCGCACTTGCAGTACTCACGGGATGCGGATCCAAGGGATCCTCTTCGACGATCAAATTCGGTACGAACGCGGAATTCCCGCCGTTTGAGTATGTTTCTTCATCGGGCGTGATCGGCGAATATGACGGGATCGATATGCAGATCGTGAAATCGATCGGCGAGCAGACCGGTAAAGAGGTTGCGATCGAGAACATGGAATTTGATTCTCTTTTGATCGCACTGGCTAACGGACAGATCGATGCCGTTATTTCGGGCATGACGATCACGGAAGAGAGAGCGAAGTCGGTTGATTTTTCCATTCCGTATTATGAGGCAACCCAGGTCATGATCGTTGATCAGAACTCGGATATCCAGACTGCTGCCGACATGGAAGGCAAGCGGATCGTCGTCATCCAGGGTTACACCGGCGAACTGTGTGTACAGGATCTCGGCTTTGAGTATGAGGCCTTCAAGAAAGGTACCGAGGCGATCTTAGAGCTGAACAACGGAAAGTGTGACGTTGTGGTGATCGACTCCGCAACAGCAGAAAAGTACGTGAAAGATAACCCGAACTTAAAGATCGTAAAAGATAACGGAACCTTCGAAGTGGAAGAGTACGGTATCGCCGTTAAGAAGGGTAACACGGAACTGCTTGATGCCATCAATGCATCCCTGCAGAAGATGATCGATGACGGCAGTATCGCAGAGTGGAGCGTTTCTTATTCCGAAGCGGAATAAAACGTCAGAAAAATTAAGGACATGAGCCAAACGGTTCATGTCCTTTTTTGATTTTACTCGGTTTTCTTTTTCTGTCTTCTTTTCGGTTTCACTTCGCCAAGCTTCCGGATCTTTTCAAGATTGCCTTCCGATTTCATAAGGCCCAGGGCTTTGGCTTCCGTATAATGCATTTTGCCCTTAGCCATTTTGATCACGGTATCCGATGATAAAGTCACCTGTCCGTCGCAGTCATAATAATCATAGGGCTCTACACAGATGGCTCGTCCGGCGGCCTCGATGTAGAAGACACCGGCACCCTCACCGGTCATATTCACCTGTAAGGCAATGTGTTCGAATATATTTCTTGCGTCGGCATTTTCATACGCGTCACGCACAAGATGGACGATCTCTTCGTAGGTCATTCCGGTTGCCTGTGTGTGCAGATTTTTCACCCGGTCGATACTGGTCGGCAGATGCATCATG
>JAFYDQ010000022.1 GCA_017544705.1 Lachnospiraceae bacterium
CTCCGCATTTCCCATGGAGAGCAGAAGTCCCGGCAGGCCGCTGATGTGATCTGCGTGATAGTGGGTAAAGCAGATGAAGTCGATCGGTTTGGGACTCCATCCCTTTTCCTTCATCGCGATCTGCGTGCCTTCTCCGCAGTCGATCAGAATGCTGCTGCCATTATATCGCATCATGCAGGAAGTCAGCCATCTGCGGGGCAGCGGCATCATACCGCCCGTTCCCAGCAAGCATACTTCTAACATCTTGTTCTCCTATCGTTTCCACATGATCAGGGCGTCTTCCCTGGGGCGTTCGTAAAAGTCAGGCCGCACGCCTTCCGATACAAATCCGAGGCTTTCATAAAGCCGGATCGCGGCTTCATTACCCGCACGCACTTCCAGCGTGAAAGCATCTGCCCCCAGTTCTTTCCCGGTCTTTAACAATTCGACCAGCAGTCGTTTTCCGAGTCCCTGTCTTCTGTATTCTGCAAGGATCGCCACATTGGTGATCTCACCGTCTCCCAAGATATTGCGCATCCCCGCGCCGCCGACAATCTTCCCGTCCGTTTCCACCACCAGATAGGTCATGTTGTCGCGTCTGATCATCTCCCGAAAATCATCCGGCTTCCAGGGCATCGAAAAGGTTGCTTCCTCGATCGCAGATACTGCCGGAACGTCCTCATCCGTCATGGGGCGGATCGTAACTTCAGATGCCATCGTGCGCTCCATCCTCTGCCACTTCCTTCTTTGCCGCTTCCCGCTCCGCCTGTGATTTTCTTAAGTATTCCGGGCGGTGTGCATCGGCCGTTTCCGTGATCCCCTGTTTGTAATATTCCATCGCGAGCACCCCGAGGGAAGCCGCGCGCTGCCGGTTCATGTGTGCCGGCGCAAACGAGAACGGGATCTGCATGCGTTCGTTCAACCGGTCGCGGTATACCGGACAGCCGTCTCCAAGGAACAAAACCGGCCCTTCCATCTGATTCAGGATGTCTGTTAATTCCGCTACGGAAATCGCACACTGCTCTTTTAAGATCTCCCACTGACCATTCCGGAATCTGTAGATGCCGGTATATACCTGCTCTCTTCTGGCATCCATGATCGGACAGATGAGCCCTGCATAACCCCAGGCATTGAAACTCAAGGCATCCACCGTCCCGACCGGGATGACGGGCTTTTCCAGTGCCAGTCCCATGCCTTTTACGGTTGCGGATCCGATCCTGAGTCCCGTAAAGCTTCCGGGACCTTTCGCAACGGCGATCGCATCGATCGAGGTGAGATCTAAGTCCAGCATTTTTTTGATCTCGTTAAGCATCGGGACCAGCGTCTGCGAATGTGTCATTTTATTATTTACCGAATACTCCGCAACCACCACATCGTCCGCAAGCAGGGCGACGCTCGCTACCAGTCCCGAAGAATCTATCGCAAGTATTTTCATCTTAAAGCTGTCCCAATCCGTTCTTATCTATTTCGATTTTCCGAAAATCCATTCCTTTGTGAAAATCTTTAGAGATCGTGATCCTTACGGCATTTTCGGGAATGATCTCTGCGATCAGATCTGCCCATTCCACCATGCTGACACCGTTTCCGAAGAAACAGTCCTCATAACCGATCTCGTCCATTTCTTCCACATCGCCGATCCGGTATACGTCAAAATGATAAAACGGCAGTCGTCCCTGCTCATAGATCTGCAGGATCGTAAACGTCGGGCTGTTGACGGGCTCTTTGATCCCAAGCCCTGCCGCAAAGCCTTGCGTGAATACCGTTTTGCCGACACCCAGATCACCAATCAGGGTATAGATGTCACCGGGGCCGGCGCTTTCTGCCAGCTTCTTTGCCAGTTCAAATGTTTCCCCCGCGCTGTTTGTCTCGTAAGTCATCTTCTACACCCGCAGGTTCACTTTTTTCGGATCCATGTGCGTGCTGATCATCTCGATCACCGCAACCTCCTGCTCCCCAAGGTCTGCCCTCGGAAACAAGGAAGCCGTATTCTTGCTTGTATAGAGGATCAGGTTTTTGCTCGTGCAGACGGCCTTGTGAACGGCGCTCCAGGGCTGGGAGTCGACCTGCTCTCCCACATGCACCTCGATCCCCTCGTCACTCAGGACATAATGCAGTTTATCCTGAAATGCAGGCTGCAGGCTGACCTGCCGTTTTGCGTTGATCAGAAGGGCAACCGGCAGATACAGCAATACGATCAGCCCGAAGATCAGATAGATCCATTTGTGCGGATCCGTGATCACAAAGCCGATGATCAGCAAAATCCCTACGATCTCGCCAAGGATTCCCTGCATGCCGTGAAAAGTATGATAAAGCATGTAATCATACATTTTGCCGACGGTCATTTTTACATCAAATTCAATCTTCATTCCAGGCTCCCTCCGGTCTTAAACCGGTCCCCGATATCTTGTATATGCGACGGATGCGCGGTCAAGATATAGTGGACCACGCACATGCACATACATAATATATTATAAACGAAGATCATGTACTGCGCAAGGTTACGCGTTTCTTTCGGGAAGGATATTGGTCCTGCGAAGTACCCGCATGAGCGGCTTGTACAGAAGCATTGTAAAGACCGCATTCAGCACGGATTTGATCAGATTGAACGGCAGGAAGATGGGGAGCAGCATGGCTGCGACCGCCTCACGCGGATAACCCATATAGATCGGTGTGACCAGGTAATTCCACAGCAGCATGGTTAATGTCATGCAGACAACACCGATGCCGATCCCGATCCATGCCATTTTTCTCGTTTTGTTTTTCCGGTACAGGATCGCACCCGGCAATACGAAGGCCAACGTTGACAGAATGTTCATGAGACATCCCCACAGCCCGGTCGCAGAGATCGTAAACAGTTCGATCAGGGAAACCGCCACGGAGATGATGATCGCTTCCACGGGTCCGAATGCGAAGCCCGCGATCGCGATGATCACGTCCTTGGGTTCGTACGTTAAGAACGGGGCTGCCGGGAAGATCGGGATCCGGATCAGGGACACCATCACAAAGGAGATTGCAACCATCATTGCCATTGTTGTGATTTTTTTTGTTTTGTAGTTCATCTTTTTTTCCTCTTTTCTTACTGTTTTATTACAAAAGAAAAACCTCCGAAGATACTCTCCGGAGGTGATCATCATTGCAAACCGGGAAGGAAATGTCCATCCTGCAATACACCATCTTCTCTCATCCAGACTATACTGTCGGCTCCGGAATCGTACCGGATCAGCAGCCTTACGGCTGTTCGCGGGTTAAACCGCCGGTCGGGAATCACACCCTGCCCCGAAGATCTCTCTGTTTGGTTGTTCCTAATGCATACTAATACAAACCGGTCTTAAAATCAAGATTGCGGATAACTTTCCGTTGATACATACAACGGCTCGTGCTTCAGATTACGGTAGAATTCCGTAAACGTCATTTCCATATACGGACCCACATAGACGATCAGCACGCCAAGCGTCAGCAGGCAGAGGATGAGCCAGCCGATAAAGCTGACCTGAAGATAGAACAGCCTGCCCTTATGGCCCTTCATCATCTCCATACTTTCCTTAAAAATATCCGGAACTGATTTTTGCGTGTCATCCAGATACAGGTAGAAGATCTGCGATACCATCAGTGCAAAAATATAACCAAGCACCGAGGTTACGATCGTCAGGACGGTACCGGCCAGATAGAGAACAGCGTTTTCCGGATTCTTTTCCGACAGGTAACTGACCACATCCCCGGGCAGCCCGATCAGCAACTGGATCGCAAATGACAGCAGAAACAGCAGGATCACACGGTCCGGATTGTTACGATAGACGAAAAACAGATCCGATATGGAAGCCTTTTCGGACCTTGAAATCTTTAAGCACAGATAGGAATAGCCGGTGGTCAGCGTGCTTGCAAGCGCGCCCACAACGGCTGTAACAAGCTGTGAAAGGATGAGATAGCGCGGTGTCATCGTCATATCGATCAGCTGTTTCTGCACCGCCATCACGTCTCCTGTCGGATCCATGGTCGCGATCAGGTTGACCATCGGCTGCAGCAGCGTTCCTGCCAGCGCGATCGCCACGATCATCATAAAACCAAACAGGATCGCAATCTGCAGCAAATAGCCGCCCGTTGCAACCCCGCCCTGGTAAGCCAGTTTTCCTTTGGCCGCTCTCTTCAGTCCTTCACTTGAATAATATTCCATGGTTTATACCGCCAGATCTACGTTTGCACCCCGAAAAGCATCGGCCTGCATCGATTTCAGATTTTTCTGATAAGGATTAGATTCGTTTTTATATTGAATTGCCGTCCTGGTCTCGCCGCCGGAAACATACGCCCTGCCACACTCCGGGCAGATCGCCGTATGCAGCGTCACGGAAGCCTGCAGGACTTTTCCGTTGCCTTCCTGCGCTTTGCTGTACGCATTGGAGACATGCTCCATCTCATGCGCCATGACCCTGGATGCGGATGCGGAAGGAGAAATGTGCGCAGCAGACTTAAAGGAGACCATCTCATCGGAACCGTCCTTATATTTACGGTTCTTGCAGGTCTCACATTCGGCGGGCGAAGATTTCCGTCCCGGAGAAACCTCCATGGATTCGCCCGGATTCTTCACCACTGTCGGCCGCTGTATTTGGTTTGTGTATGGATTCATACCGAATCCGACACCACCGATCATTCTTCTACCTCATTTAGTCAAATTATATCACATAACACCCGTTTTTACAATAATTTGAGCAGCTTGGCGCGGATCGCATCCATGTGTGCATCCGCGATCCCGAAGTCCATTTCCTTGTAACTCCAGGCAGCCCTTCCGATCCCGTAGCGGTCAAAGAATGAGCAGATCGCCTCGTACCATTGCAACGTGGCGGCATCATCCACAAGATTGATCACGCCGTATTCGCCGCAGTACAGTGCAACATTACGCTCGCCTGCAACACGGATCGCTTCCGCAAAATAGGTTTCAAAGTATTCCGTTCCGAGCACCTGATCCGCCGGGAACAGGTCCGCTTCGTCAAAGTGCTGGCCGATCATTTCGTCCGTGTTCTTCGCATATTCCGCATAGGTCGAAGCAAACGGCATCCGGAAGGATGTGTTCATCTTCGGGATCCAGTAAGCGCCCTGATGCGTAAAGATCAGCGGCTCATAGAAATGGAAATTGTAGATGATATGCTCATCGTACGGCGGGCACAGGTCTTTCAGCGATTTGATGCTGTTGTTCCAGTATCCGCCAACCAAAATCCCGATCGTCGGTGCAATCTTTCTGATACGTTTAACGCAATCCGTTAGGATCCGATTCCAGGTTTCACAGTATTCCTGATCGGTTACTTCGTTTAACAGTTCAAAACAGAGCATGTCCGCATGAGAACCGAAGCGTTTTGCAAATTCCTCCCACAGCTTTATGAAGCGCTCCTGATAGGCAGGATTTTCGAAGAACCCGACTTCTCCCTCGCCTTCGTCAAAGCTGAAACCGTACGTCTTATGCAGATCGAGGATCATGTTCAGCCCGTACTTTTTCGCCCAGTCCAGTGCACGCTGAATATAGACGAACCCATCCTCTTTGTAAGTACCGTCTGCCGTTTCGATCAGATCATAATCAACGGGTACGCGGATATGATCCAGACCACAGGACTGAATGACTTTAATATCGTCTTCCGAAATAAATGTTTCGTAGCGTTCCTTCGTATGGTCGCACTGGGACAGCCAGCCGCCCAGATTGATCCCGTGCATAAAGCCCTGCAGTTGTTTCACTGATAACCTCCCGTTGTTACTGCCTGTTATTTTGTTTCGACTTTGATCGTATAATCCGATACTTCATAGGTGCTCTTTAAGAACTGCTTGATCAGATTGACGGCGTTCTTGTCCGCCCTCTTGAGCACGCCTTTTTTTATGGCATCCGCCTCGGCCTTTTCCTTCAGATCCTTGATCGTGTCGTTCACATCGGAAACGCTTAACGGATTAAAGATGCTCTTCTTTTCGTCATAGAGTTTAAAGCTGTTCTCATCGATCTCGGAAGATAAGATCTTCGATTCCGGGATCGTGACGACGATCAGTTTCTTCAGATCGTCCTTTTCCACATCGATCGCGGTAAAATCAATCCCCGCCTTGATCGTCCCGTCATAACTGTAGATAAAGCTTGTGGTCGTAAACGGGATATTGAAGCCCTGTATGCTCTTGGAGCTGTCAAAGGATTCCACACCCGTAAAATAATACTCTTCGGTTGCCAGTTCTCCGATGTCGGCAAGACCCGCCTTGATGATGTCTCCGGTAATGGTCTTTTCCGTCTCGGTAAAGGTATTGTCCTTCTTGGAAACAGACGTGTTGCGCTCGATCCGGTTGGATACGTAGAACGCTGCCGCAATCATCAGCGCGACCAGAATGATCGGTACCAGTAATTTGATCTTCTTCATCTTGATTCTCCCCTGCTTCCCCTTGTGATCTGCCGGTTAATGATCCAGTTTTTCTCTTGCTTTATCAACGAGCACGTTGACCGTTTCAGCGGCTTTTCCCAAAGCATCGCTGAGTGCCTTTTCCGCTTCCGCCCTCGTTTTCGGCATGTGGTCTGCCGCACTCCCTGCCGCATCCTCTGCCTTCTGCGCCATGTCGTTGACAACATCTTTCACTTCTTCGACCGTGGCCATGACTTTCTCTTCATCGATCGTCCTTGCGGCCGCCATCTCTGCCATCTGTGCCGTCAGCGAAGCAATGCGCGAACTCATATCTTCGATCAGCGCATCCTTATCGGCAAGCTGTGTTTCATACATCTGCAGCTGTTCATCCTTCGCTGCGATCTCTTCCTGCAGCTCTGCCGAATATTCCTGCAGGGTCGCAACATCATCAGTCAGGCTGTCGACCTGTGCCTGCAGGCTGTCGCGCTCCTGCATAAGCGCATCATAATCTTTTTGTGAAACGCATCCGCCAAGTAACATGGCGGATGCGATCAAACCGATAAACGCAATCGTTCTTTTCTGCATATTCTAATCTTTCTGCTCCTGTTCCTGCTCTGCCTGATCTTCTTTCCTCTTGAAGATATGCAGCCCCGTAAGAGACGCAAATGCCAGAAGGATCAGCGCCCACCAGCTCTTATGTTTCTGATCGACGTCAGTTGCCTCGGATCCGGGCAGTTCCTGATCATCCAGAAGGGTATTTGCTTCCGCATCCGGTGTCACGGCATCCGGCATTGTCGCCAGCCTGAGCGGTAAGAGATTGTTGGACTGTGCCGCCAGATCACGTTCCTCCGTGATATTTAAAAACGGAGATTCCGCAAGCAGTCCTGCGATCGGTGTTACCTGCGGCGTGATCGGTGTGAATACGACCGGGATCGTCGGCAGCGTCGGGGAAATCGTCGATCCGCCCGTTACCGCCACGCCGCTTCCTGATACAAGACCTGTAGCGGCACTTGTATCCGCCGCACTTCCGTCTGCCGTTTCCGAACTTCCGGAGTCCTCTTCACTGCTTCCTTCGTCCACAAAACGTACATCGAATCTGGAAAGGTCAATGCCTGCAACAGCCTTGCGCGCTTCTTCCACAACGCCTTCCAGCTCGTGTTTCTTCTCGTAGGCTTTATCAAGCTCCTCTCTTGCTTCATCCAATGCATCTTCCAGCTTGGCAAGATTGCTCGGGCTTTCAATGCTTAAGGATGCGATCATCTCTTCGAGCTGTGCGACTTTTTCCACCGCCTCATCCACGGCCATCCTGGCCTTCTCGTATTTTTCGAGATCTTCGATCGCCTGCAGCGCCTTCGTCAGCTTGGTATAATCATCGAAATTGTTCTCATCCTCGACAGCGGATGCTTCCCATTGCTTCGTGTCGTCATTGTATTTCACGAGTGCCAGATAAATGGCACCGTTCTCCACATCCATCCCGTCATCATATTTCTTGGACTTATAGAGATAATTGTAATACTCTACATGCTCAGCGCCGTCCTTATCGGTGTAGGTGACTTTGATGCGGTTGGTCCTGCCGTTGTCATTCTGTTTGGAACGGGTCTGATACAGGTCTGTCTGCTCTCCCGCGTAGACGGTCTCGCCGTTGATATCCCTCTTGCTTCCGGTTACGACTGTCTGATCTTCTCCCTGTGCATTGGTAAACACCGTTCCCTGCGACGCTCTCTGCGCCACGGTACCTGATTCCTGCGCACCGATCTGAATGTTAGCCGTTTCGGGATCCACGTTCTCGTTGTTGGAGATCATGTAATCGATCAACAGCTTCATTAAGTAGCGGTTCAGCTGCATGCCGGTCTTATCGGGGCTTGTGGCCTCTTTCTCGGCCTTACCCGTCTCGATAACCTTTTGCGCGTTGGCCTGAATGTTGAGTGTGCCGTCGTCTTCATAGACGGCATCCTTCCCCAGCAGGTTTCTGTAATAGTAGACCA
>JAFYDQ010000001.1 GCA_017544705.1 Lachnospiraceae bacterium
GGAACGACAATGGCATTATACAGTGAGAAAGTAATGGAGCACTTCAGAAATCCGAGAAACGTCGGCGTGATCGAGGATGCGAACGGGATCGGTGAAGTCGGAAACGCGAAATGCGGCGACATCATGAAGATGTATTTAAAGATCAATGATGATGAGATCATCGAAGATGTGAAATTCGAAACCTTCGGCTGCGGCTCTGCGATCGCATCGAGCTCGATGGCAACGGAACTGATCAAGGGAAAACCGCTTACGGAAGCGATGCAGCTGACCAATGCGGCGGTTGCGGAAGCCCTGGACGGCCTGCCGGCATACAAGATGCACTGTTCCGTCCTTGCGGAAGAGGCGATCAAATCTGCGATCGACGACTACGAGAGCCGGAAGAAGGAATCCTGAGCGATTCCGATCGATTTTATAGGAAAAAGCAGCAACTTCCGGAGCACATACCTACTAAGTTGGTTCATTTGGATCAATAGTAGGCATGCGTACAGATTGTTTCAGAAGCGATACCTACCAATGAGAAGAGATTATCTCCTTGGTAGGTATTTTTATGCGATCATTGCACAGAGTATTCATGACAATTCAGACAATTCCCCGAAATCCTGCGATTTGATACCTACCGGGTCAAGATCGTGAGCGGTTTAGTAGGTATCGCGGTTGTGTGATTTTGACGGCATACCTACTAAATCAAGAGAATGGAACGCCAGGTAGGTAAATTGTCCGGCAAAATCAAAACACCTATTGACATAGTAGGTTAATGGTGTTATAGTGGCTTCAACATTTTCTATCTGAAAGATGATTTTATCGGAAAGGATCTGCAAAATGAGAGTTTCAACCAGAGTAGAATATGGGCTGATCGCCCTAACGGATATCGTGCTGCACAGCGAGAACGGGGAGAGTGTATCGGCGCCGGACATTTCAAAAAGACAACATATTTCGCACAAGTATCTCGAACAGATCCTGCTGCACCTGCGGCAGGCAGGATTTATCCGCGCACAGAAAGGACTGCGGGGCGGCTATGTCCTGACATGTCCGCCGGACCAGATCGCACTTTCCGATGTGCTCAACGCCCTGGATCAGAACATCCTTGCAAGGATGGATGAGAAAGATGATCCGGATGGGCTGGGCGCTGTCATCAACGACTGCTTCTGGGAGAAGATCAACAGCAACCTGAACCGGTATGCGAAAGAAACAAAGATGAGTGATTTTGCGCAGCAGTGCCGCAAACAGACGGAAGAAAACTGGGATCTGTATGTCATATAGGTAAAAATCATGAAATTCAACACGAAACTTCTGCATGGAGCAACAAAAAACGGATACGGACAAAGGGAGATCCTGCCGCCGATCTCGCAGGTGAGTGCTTTTCAGTACGAGAACATGGAAGAACTCGAGAAGGTGTTTGCGCACAAAAGTATGGGCTATGCCTATACACGGATCGGCAACCCGACGCTTTCCGCATTTGAGCAGAAGATCAACGCCTTAGAAGGCGGGATCGGAGCGATCAGCTGCAGCAGCGGCATGTCCGCCATATCGGCGGCCCTGCTTGCAGTCTGTGAGAGCGGGGATGAGATCATCGCCGGAAAGGGATTATACGGCGGAACGATCGATCTTTTGCACGACCTTGAGAAACTCGGGATCCATACGGTGTTTGCGGATGTGCTGGATGAAAAGACGATCAGCGAACTGGTTACGGAGAAAACAAAAGTCGTGTTCGGCGAAGTGATCAGTAATCCGTCTCTCACGGTTTTAAATATCGCGGAAGCATCAGAAGCGGCGCACAAAGCGGGCATTCCGCTCTTTGTTGATTCCACGACGGCGACCCCGTATCTGGTCACACCGCTGCGGCTTGGGGCGGATGTGGTGATCCATTCCACTTCGAAGTACATCAACGGCGGCGGAAATTCGATTGGCGGGATCATTGTGGACGGCGGACAGTTTGTCTGGGATTTCCAGAAGCATACCGCGCTGTCGGAATTCTTAAAATACGGGAAGATGGCATTTTTGCTGCGGCTGCGTACGGATCTTTGGGAAAATCTCGGCGGCTGTATGGCGCCGATGAACGCCTACCTTTCTTATATCGGCGCGGATACACTGGGATTAAGAATGGACCGGATCTGTAAAAACGCGGATGCACTTGCGCATGCGCTGGCCAAAGAAGCTGACTTAACGGTCAATTACCTGACATTGTCCACCCATCCGTATCATGCGGCGGTAAAGAAGCAGCTTGGGGGACTTGGCGGCGGGATCTTAACCTTCCGGGCCGGTTCGAAAAAACGGGCGTTTGCGATCATCAATGCACTGCAGTATGCAATGATCGCAAGCAACATCGGCGACTTAAGGACACTTGTGATCCACCCGGCATCCACACTGTATCTGCGATCCGGCAGGGAAGAAATGGAAGCGGCCGGAGTGTATGAGGATACGATCCGGGTGAGTGTCGGGATCGAGGACAGCGAAGATCTGATCGCGGATTTCCTGCAGGCGGTCAAAAGCAGCAGAGAATGAAAATGAGTATCGTGCGTTTGCGTTTGCCTGAGGGGATCAGGAAAGAGATCAAAGAACATGCAAAAAAGATGTATCCCACAGAGTGCTGCGGCCTTCTGTTCGGATCGCTTGCAGAAGATGGCAGCGCTGAAACAGTATGTGCCTGCAGGATGCAAAATCAATGCACAGAAAGTAAGAGCGGGTACCATTACCGGATGGATCCGTTGGAAATACATCATGCGGAAGCGTCTTACGCAAAACAGGGATTGGAGCTGATCGGTTTTTACCATTCCCATCCGGATCATCCGGCTTTGGCTTCCGCAGAAGATCTTCGGGAAATGATCCCGGAAACGGTTTATCTGATCGTATCGGCCATGCATGGCGAATGCGCGGAAATGAAAGCGTGGATCAGAAGAGGAGATAACAATGAGAGTAGTGATATCCGCAACCTTGAAATCGTTTTTTGAAAGGAATGCAGAAGCGGAAATTGAAGGAAATACGATCGAAGAGATTTTAAACGGACTGGTCAAAAC
>JAFYDQ010000170.1 GCA_017544705.1 Lachnospiraceae bacterium
GAGGCCCTGAATAAGAAGAATATCCCGCTAACGATCAAGAAGCTTCGCAACGGGGCACTGATCGTGGAAAATGCGGGCGGCCTGACATTGGAATCCGTAAATATCATCACGGATGCACTGCGGCAGGAAACGGAACCGGTACTGGTCGTACTGGAAGGATCCTCCGATACCATGCTGCCGATCCTGCACGGCTCCAGATATATGCCGGAAGTATTTGATGCAAGGATCGATATCGCGCCATATACCAATGACGATCTGGTAGCATACGGGAGAGGGTATGCCAGAGAACAGGGATACAGCATTGATGACATGGGTGTTTTGGCGCTTTATACAAGGATCGGGGAAATGCAGTCGTTAGACCACCAGGTATCCATAGAAGAAGTCAGGGAGATCGTGGATGCAGCCATCAAACATGTGGACCGCAAGACCATGGCTCACTTTATGGATGTGCTGCTGGCAAAACGCTACGATGATGATGACTACATTGTACTGAGAGAGAAGGATTTTATTATTTAAAGCTTCATAACGAAATGGGATACGCAGGGGGATTACAGTATGCCAAAGATTACAAAGACACCATTTATCACGGAATATGACCAATATCTTTTCGGTGACGGAACGCACTATGAGATCTACAAAAAGCTTGGTGCGCACCTTGCCAAGAAAAACGGACAAAGCGGTGTATACTTTGCTGTATGGGCGCCGAACGCAAGAGCGGTAAGCGTTGTCGGTGATTTTAACGACTGGTCGGAAGACGAAAACCCGATGAACCGACTTGAGCCGCTCGGTATTTATGAAACGTTTATTCCGGGACTGGATGTTGACGAACTGTATAAGTATGTCATCGTTTCCCCGAGCGGGGAACGTCACTATAAAGCCGATCCGTTTGCCAATAAGGCAGAACTTCGGCCCGGAACCGCATCCATCGTTACGGATCTGAAAAAGATCCGCTGGAGCGACGGAACCTGGATGAAGAAGCGAAGCGAAAAGATCATGCAGACAGAACCCATGGCGATCTATGAATGCCATATCGGTTCCTGGATGCGTCATCCGGGCAGATCGGATGAGGGCTTCTATACGTATAAGCAGTTTGCGGACCGGATCACGGAATATCTGTTGGATATGCACTATACGCATATCGAACTGATCGGTATCGCAGAGCATCCGCTGGATGCTTCCTGGGGCTATCAGGTTACGGGCTATTTTGCGCCGACGACCAGATACGGATCCCCGGAAGAGTTTGCATATCTTGTCAATAAACTCCACAAGAACAATATCGGTGTCATTTTAGACTGGGTACCGGCACATTTTCCCAAAGACGAACACGGTCTTGCGAATTTTGACGGGACACCTTTATATGAATATGCCGATCCCAAGAAGGGTGAGCATCCGGACTGGGGCACCAAGATCTTTGATTACGGCAAGAGCGAGGTCAAGAACTTCCTGATCGCCAATGCGATCTTCTGGTGCAAGGAATTTCATATTGACGGACTCAGGGTAGATGCCGTTGCATCCATGCTTTATTTGGATTACGGAAAGAAAGACGGACAGTGGATCGCCAATAAGTACGGCGAGAATAAGAACCTGGAAGCGATCGAATTCTTTAAGCACTTAAATTCCCTGCTGCTCGGGATGTTCCCGGGTGTGATCACGATCGCCGAGGAGTCCACGGCATGGCCCGGCGTTACGGATGCACCGGAAAATAACGGCCTGGGATTTTCATTTAAATGGAACATGGGCTGGATGCATGACTTCTGCGATTATATGAAACTGGATCCGTTGTTCCGCAGGGATAACCATTATAAGATGACTTTTGCCATGAGCTATAACGAATATGAGAATTATATTCTGGTACTGTCTCATGACGAAGTGGTCCATTTAAAGTGTTCGATGTTAAATAAGATGCCCGGCTACTATTCGGATAAGTTTGCGAATCTTCGTGTCGGCTATACCTATATGCTCGGTCATTCCGGCAAAAAGCTGCTGTTCATGGGACAGGAATTCGGACAGGATTCGGAATGGGATGAGAAGAAGGAACTGGATTGGGCGTTGCTCGAGGATAATCTGCATGTCGGACTGCAGAATTATGTGCGCGAGCTCCTGCATCTTTATTCCAAGTATCCCTGCCTCTATGAGATCGACAGGGATCCGAAGGGATTTATGTGGATCAACGCCAACGATACCTATAAGAGCATTTACAGCTTTGTCAGATACGGCGAAAACCGCAAGAATAACCTTCTCTTTGTCATGAACTTCACGCCGATCGAACGGAAAGATTACCGGGTCGGGGTACCGGAATTGAAAAAATACAAACTTCTGTTAAACTCCGATGAAGAGCGTTTTGGCGGAAACGGCAGCATTGCGGACGAGTGGTATGTTGCCGAGGATACACCCTGGGATACCCAGGAATATTCGATCGCTTATCCCCTGCCCGCATACGGCGCAGCGGTATTTGTATTCTAAACATGTCCTTTCAGGGCTGTCGCTAACGACAGCCCTCTTTTCATGAGTGGGAAAATCATGAGAAAACAGCATTCCGGAAAAATCAAATATTACAGATACACGCCGGTCCTTATAGGACTGGCGCTGTCGGCTTTGCTGTCGGCCTGCGGGAAGGAGAGCACCTATGCGCTCATTCCGCTTGAAAGAACGATCTATCAAAGGTCATCTTACCAGACAACGCAGGTCAAAAAGGGAGATATGGAGCCGACGATTCATCTGAAACTCAAGGCGAGGCTGGCGGATCAGGTCAAGTATTCCGTGGATCTGACCGATGCCGAGGTGAAAGAAGTGCTCATCAGTGCCGGAGAACATGTGAAAAAGGGTCAGCTGATGGTATCGTTTGAATCCGAAAAGACCAAAAAGGCGATCGATGCATACAGCGCGGAAGTGGAAGAAAAGCAGTTGTTGCTTGACCATTATACCCGGATGTCCCTGTATGATCTGCAGCAAAGAGACTATATTGTCAAGGAAAAGAAAGAATATCCGCTTTATCAGCAACAGGAAGATGAGATCAAGGATGATCGCGATAAAGAGGATACCATGCGCAAATACATCGATTATGACCTGACGATCAAGCAATTGGAACAGGATGTCAAAGTGGCTTCCCTGTTCCTGCAGGAAGAAAGAGCGCGACTCGAAAACTGCCAGCTGAAAGCGCAGGAGGACGGCGTGATCACCTATATCAGCAAGAACCTTCTTTCCGGCTATGTGGAGCCGGGTGCTCTTCTGATCACCGAAACATGCGGTGAGAATACCTACGAAGCTTTCACGGATGATGATTTTGACTTCCGGATCGGAGATACCTATACGGCGGAAAAATCCGGTCTGCTGTATGAAATGCAGATCATTGCCGTGGAAGAGGAGGAAAACGGAGGCAGGGCCATTGTCTTTGCCCCGGATGAAACATTACTGAATCCGCCGGAAGGCGATTCCCTGGATATGAGTATCAGCAAAGAAAAGCTGAAAAATGTCGTGTATGTGGAAAAAGACGCAGTACATAGCGGGGATAACGGAAAATTTGTGTTTGTGGTTTCCAAGGAAGGTTTCTTAGACCCCGTTTTCGTACAGACCGGAGAAGAGGTTGATGATCAGGTTGTGATCAAAAGCGGGCTTACGGGCGGCGAAGAGGTAGCCATTATCAAATGAAAAACGTTTCGATCCAAAAAGCGGCCCTCCTGATCACGGCGGTCGCCATAATGACGCTTACCGGGTGCGGGGAAACTGTCTCTCCACCCGCTCTTATTGAGCCCGCGTCCGTCAATCAGGCTTACCGGCCGGTTGAAAAGCAGCTGGTCGGGAAACTGAATGTTGCCGTCGGAAACGTGGTTCCCAGGGAATACTGTCATTTTTATAAGAAGGTCACGGTCTTAAAAGAGATCACCTGCGATGTCGGAGAGTATGTGGAAGAAGGCGATATCATCGCCACGGCCGATGTAAAGACCTTGCAGGAGGAACTGGAGGATGTTGCGGCAGAGCGTGCCCTTTGCGTAAAACTCCACGATGCCAGGCAGCCGCTCTATGCACTCAATCAGGACCTTGTAGACATCGATAAGCGAAGCTGTGTCAATCTGGAGGATTTTAAGGGAGCTGCGGAATGCGAAAACCGTCTGAACATGGAAAAGGAAAACTATGTGTATGACGAAAAGCTCTATGAATACATGCTGAAACAATATGATAAAAAGCTCGCCGATATCAGTAAGGATATCGAAGACGGGAGCCTTAGGGCCAAAAAGAGCGGTTATGTCACGTATATCAAGGATACCGCAAAGGACAATGTGGCAAAGATCAACGAAGCGGTTGTGATCATCGCCGATGAGAGCGAAACCTACATTGAAGTGCCCGACCTGAATCTGGACAATTACCTGTACCGGAGTTTTGAATTACAGTTTGCGATGATCGGAGACAAAGAAGTGCCGATCGAGGAATACCCGTATTCGAGCGATGAATCCGTGTATGCCATTGCGCAGGGCAGTTATCCCAATATCCGTTTCAGGACGCAGAATCAAAAGGATCTTAAAGTCGGGGATTCCGTGATCCTTTGCTTTTATTCCAAAAACAGAACAAAGGAACTCTGTGTCGGCAATGACTCCGTGAACAGTGACGAGGGTGGCAGCTATGTATATGTAAAGGGGAAAGACGGCAATCGGGAGAAGCGCTACTTCATGAACGGGCCTTCCGATGATTACTATACGATCGTGACAGACGGTCTTGCGGAAGGCGAAGAGGTCTACTATGTACAGGAGGCAGCCAGCCCGGCAAAGTATAAAGAATACACCGTGGAGCGTTCCGATTACCGGCAGATGCTCGAGAGCGGAAATGTCAAAAAAGCCGAAACGCGGAACACGGCCTATTTTGCGCCGTGCAGCGGATCCGTAGAAGATATCCCCGTTTCGATCGGATCTAAAGTCAAAAAGGGCGATGTTCTGCTGGTCATTGACAGCGGAGGCGGGGCCGCGGCTATTTCAGACATCGAGAATGAACGAAAGCGGGCTGCTTCCGAGTATGAGAAGAAGATCAACAGCCTGGATCAGGAGGCGTATGATCTTACCGCACAGATCAAGCTGACAACGATCGAAACGGCCATGAATCATCTGTGCGAGCCGGAATACATTTTCCAGACGGAGCGGATGAAGGATCAGGCGAAGATTGCCGTGATCGAAAAGCAGCTGGCACAGATCGAATACGAAGCAGATACGCAGAAATACAACCGGCAGCTTTCCCGGATCAGGAAAAACAATGACGGGAGCGGGAAGATCAGTATCGTCGCGGAAGAGGACGGGACCGTATCCGGTGTCTATGTCAAAAAGGGCATGGTCATCAAAAAGGGAGAAGAAAATGACCTGCTGGTCTCCGTTTCCCATACATCCCCGGATAAGGTCGCGATATCCTTAAATAAAACGGTTGCTCTGAAGATCACGGGGAAAAACGCCGGAACAGCCGCGATCGGGAGCAAGGCACAGGTTACTGTCGGAGGGAAGACCTATGACGGAACCTGTATCAGCAATGCGTGGAACGGAAAGAGTTACGCATTTACCGAAGCGGACAAGGCGAAGGTTGCAACGGTCTCCATGGATGAGCGTGCAGACGGTACGATCATCGTTGCGATCGATCAGGCTGATTTTGACGGGTTGGAAGATCATAAAGACTGCAGGGCGGACGTAAACACACTGACCCTGCAGGATGCGATCGTTCTTCCCGGCAGACTGGTCTATTCGGAAGAAACAAAAAGCGGTACGGCAGAAAGAAGCTTTGTCTGGAAGATCATTGACGGAACTCCGGTCAAGCAGTATGTGATCAGGGGAACGGATTTCGGGATCGGAAACGGACAGACCACAGTCATCCTGTCGGGACTGTCCGAAGGCGATGTTCTGGCGGATGAGCAAAGGCAGATGTAGGTAGTAAGATGTTTTCATTTATCTTCAACAAGATCAAAAACAAAAAACTGCTGAACGCCTCACTTTTGATCGGCGTTACGCTTCTTGGCGCCTTTTTGTGCATTTACCCGATGTTTTTATCCGGCAGCCTGAACAGACTCCTTGAGACATTGTTCATACAACAGGTGGAACAGTCGGAAGTCTTTCCTGCCGCGATCATAGAAGAAAAAGTCACTGCTTTTGATGAGTTCGCTTCGGCAGATGAAATGGAAGAGCGTCTGGCAGGGGATGCCAAGAACTGGGAAAACGGATTGGGCGAGCCGATGATACAGGAGCAGCAGATCATGCAGTATCGGGGCGGCAGCGCGCAGACCTCTTTCGGATCCACATCCAAAGTCGTTCATTTGGGATATATCCCGAAGTTGTACGAATATGCGGATGTCGTATACGGGGTTGGTGCCGATGGGGCAGAGCAGTCTGAAAATACATTTGTGAAGGAGGCCCTTACCAGAGGGGCTTATCCCTGCGTGATCTCGCAGACGACAATGGATAAAAATGATCTTGTCGTCGGAGAAGAGTTGTCATTCAAGTACCGGACTTATGATGACGATGCACCGGAGATCCTTTTCGTGATCACGGGGATCATCGAAGAGAAAGAAGAGGACGCTTTTTTCTGGTATAAAAGGCTTGACGAATATGACCAGATGCTGTTTCTTTTGCCGGAAGATTTTTCAAAGATCGCCGCGGATAATGAGATCGGCGAGATCACCTGCATGGAAGCAGCACTGTTTGATTACACAAAGATCAATCATAATAACATGCACAACTGCTTGTCTTATCTGAGACAATTGCGGGAAGGCGATGCGTCTGTCTCGAATAATTTCGAGGCACTGCTTACATCCTATACGGATCAGGAAACAGCAATCCGGATGATCCTGTTTACCTTTGAACTGCCGATCATTGCCCTGTTGCTGCTGTTCCTCTATATGGTTTCCGGCAGAATTCTGGAAATGGAGACAACGGAGATCGCCATGCTGAAGAGCCGCGGCGTCGGCAGGGTAAAGATCATCGCGATCTATGCACTGCAGTCTTCCATCATCGCATTTGCCGGCTGTGTTCTGGGATTGCCGGTCGGATTCCTGTTGTGCAGGCTGGCAGCAGGGACAAACGCATTTCTTTCCTTTTCCTTAAAGGATGTCAGTGCATACGGATTCACCTGGATGATGATCCCGTTTGCGATGATCGCGTTCGTGCTTTCCGTTTTATTCATGACACTTCCCGTGATCGCACTTTCCAAACTGACGATCACCGACCGCAAAAGTCTTCGCGTATCTGTAAAGCATAAACCCATGTGGGAAAAGTACTACCTGGATGTGCTGCTTTTACTGGTTTCCGGCTATCTGCTTTATAACTACTATAAACAGAGTGATTCCATGGCACAAACGATCATCGAAGGCGGCGGGATCGATCCGGTGATCTTTTTGGATTCTTCCCTGTTTATCCTATCCTACGGGCTGGTTGTGTTAAGGCTTGCAGGCTACCTGGTACGTCTGATCTACAGGATCGGTAAGAAACACTGGACCCCTGCGAATTTCATTGCATTCATGCAGATCATCCGCGGTGCAAAAAAGCAGGGCTTTATTTCCGTCTTTCTGGTCATGACGGTTGCGATGGGTGTCTTTAATACCAATCTGGCACGTACCGTGAATGAAAATGCGGAGGATCGGATCCGGTACAATCTCGGCTGCGACTTAAGATTGGAGGAACAGTGGCAGTTAACAACGATCCGCGGACAGACCAATACGACCTGGAGTTACAAGGAGCCGGATTTCCTGAAATACGACGCACTGAAGGAATACGGCGCAACGAATCTTACCAGGGTATTACGGGATGATAATACGGATATCATCATCGGTTCCAAAACAGAAAAAGGGAACACCTTATACGGAATCCATACCAGGGAGTTCGGGGAAACCGCTGTACTTAAGGACAATGTGAATGCAAGGCACTGGTTCTATGATCTGAACGCTCTGGCCGAGGACCCGAAGGGTGTGATCATTTCAGCTAATCTGGCGGCAAAATACGGCCTGAAAGAGGGAGACAAGCTGAAATATGCCAGATACAGCCCGCTCAATAACGACAAAACCTATGCGACCGTGGAAGCAAGAGTGGTCGGCATCGTAAATGCTTTTCCGGGATATGAAAGTACGGTTTATCGGATGACGGAAGACGGATCCGTTGAGGCGAAAGAACAGTATCTTCTGGTTGCAAACTATGCAAATGTGATCAGTGATTTTTCGCAGACGCCTTATTCGGTATGGGTAAGGCTTAATGACAATGCCGACGCGGATAAGATCAAAACGGTATTGAAAGAGATCGCGCCGAACTTGAAAGAGCATACGTTTCTTGATGAAGAGATCCAGAAAAACCACGATTCTGCCATGCTGCAGATCACAAACGGCATGTTCTCCGTCGGGTTTATCATTTCGCTTTTGATCTGCGTTGTCGGTTTCCTGATCTACTGGGTATTAACGATCAGAGAGCGGGAATTGCTTTACGGGATCTACCGGGCCATGGGAATGAGCATGCGGGAGATCGTCAAAATGCTGATCACGGAACAACTCTTCAGTTCCCTCCTTGCCGCCGTATCCGGATTCGGCGTCGGGGCACTGACAACGTTCCTGTTTACGAAACTGATCTCCATCGTATATCTGCCAAGAAAACACAACCTGCCGCTTACGATTTTTGTAAGGGCATCCGACAGCGTCCGGATCATCGCAACCATTGCCGTATCGTTCCTTGTCTGCTTTTTCATCATGCGCAGGCTGATCCGTGACCTGAACATTACGAAAGCGCTTAAGATGGGAGAAGACTGATATGGAGTACATGATCGAAACGAAAAACCTGCATAAAAGCTTCCCCATCGGAAACAGAGAAGAGCTGGAGGTGTTGAAGGGGATCGACTTAAAGATCGAAAAAGGGAAACTAACGATCTTAAAGGGAAGATCCGGTTCCGGAAAGACCACCCTCTTAAACATCTTAAGTGTTTTGGATGATCCGACAGAGGGAGAATTGATCATTGACGGCGAAAACATGAATGAGGCCGGCAATGCCAGAAAAGAGAAGATCCGGCGCTATGATATGGGATTTGTCTTTCAGGCCATCGCCCTCGTTCCGATCCTGTCCGCTTACGAAAATGTCGAATTCGGGATGAAGCTGGCAGAGTATCAGGGAGACAGGGACTTACGCATCAAAGAAGTTCTTCGTATCGTCGGATTACAGAAACGCATGAACCATATGCCGGCACAACTCTCCGGCGGGGAAATGCAAAGAGTCGCCATCGCAAGGGCTGTCGGCCATGAACCCAAGATCATATTTGCGGACGAGCCTACCGGGGCATTGGATACGGAATCCGGCCTGGCTGTGATGAAACTGTTCCGGGAACTCGTGGAAAAAGAGGGGATCACGATCGTCATGACAACGCATGACCCCAACCTGATGGAGCTGGGCGACGTGGTATACGAAATGGAAGACGGAGAGATCAGAAATGTCAAATCCTGAGAACATCCTGGTCTGTGACGGACTGGTAAAGATCTTTAAAACCGAAGAAGTAGAGGTTATGGCCCTGCAGGGGCTGGACCTGCAGATCAAAAAGGGAGAACTGGTTGCGATCATCGGAAAGAGCGGCAGCGGAAAAAGCACACTCCTGAACATGATCGGGGGGCTCGAGCGGCCGACGGCGGGACGGATCTATGTTGACGGAAAGGATCTGTTTGCCATGACGGAAGCACAGCTTGTCTCGTACAGGCAGAATACGGTCGGCTTTGTCTGGCAGAACAGTGCGCAGAATCTGTTTCCTTATCTGAATGCATTGCAAAACGTGGAGGCGCCCCTCTACTTTAAAAAGATGAGTGAAAAGGCGCGTCGCGAAAAGGCAATGGAGCTTCTTAAGCGTACCGGGATCGATCATAAAGCCATGTCCTATCCGACACAACTCTCCGGCGGGGAACAGCAGAGGGTGGCCATTGCGGTAGCACTTGCCATGGACCCGAAGATCCTGCTGGCAGATGAGCCGACCGGTGCCGTTGACTCCAAGACCTCGGATATGATCCAGGATCTGTTCCGGAAACTGAACGAAGAACTGGGACTAACGATCATCATCGTAACGCATGACATCAGCCTTGCCAATAAAGTAAGCAGAGTGATCATGGTTAGTGACGGCAAGATCAGCACGGAAAAGATCATGAAGGAAGACTACCGAAAGAAGCTTGACGAGCTGTCGACGGAAAACCTGAAGGAGATGGATTCCCATGAAGAGTATTCCGTACTGGATAAAGCCCGCCGGGTACAACTGAGCGAGGAGGTCTTAAAGGAAGCGGGGATCGATTCACACATGGTCCGCGTGGAAGTTGTCGACGGAAAGATCATCATTTCCAAATAAAATCTGCCTGCTATAAAGATTTGCAAAAGATTAACCGAAATATAGAATACATAAATGCAACATCTGAGGATGATCCATGAGAGTAGAATTACAAAACATCAATCAGAATGTTGACATGGAAAAAAATACATACAGAGTCCCGGATCAGGAAAATGACGCAAGGATCGCGGAAATGGTCACGGGATATTCCTTAGACATTATGGGCAGTGTTACGGATAACCTGGCTTATGAGGAAGAAGGCTTGAAGTCTGTTCAGGACGTTATGCTGGAAGCCGGACGGTTAGATGTAACGCAACAGAGAAATTACATGGCCGTAATGTCTAATTCTATGTCAGCGGAAGATTTTGCAAAATTGCAGGAAGAGGGTTACCATCCGGGGGCAGTTGCCGTCGAGGATCTGGTCACGAATCTGGACAAGATCAAAGCGACCATGGCCGAATCCGGAAACGTGATCGAAGGCTACAATGATGACCTGAGCAGGGAAGACATGATCAGGATCACCGGCAGCGAGGTGGCAGCAGGAGAGATTTCGGCAGCACTGCAGGAAAAAGACCTTCCGGTTACCGAAGATAATCTCAAAAACATGACCGAAGCCCTTACGGAAGCAGAGCATGTCGAAAAAGTCACGGACAGCATGATGAAGTACCTGCTGCGTAACCATATCGAGCCCACCGTGGAAAATCTCTACAAAGCCGAGTATTCCGCAGGCAATGATAACGGCAGACAGGCCAAAGGGTATTATCGTGATACGACAAACGGCTATTTCGCGCAAAAGGCCGATAAGATTGACTGGGACCAGATCGGTGACCAGGTGGAAAAGGTCGCAAAGGAAGCAGGACTAGATGACCGGGAACAGATCAGGGAAGATGCCAAGTGGACGATCGAAGCAGGCATCCCCTTAACGGCACAGAACCTTCGCGAACTGCATGACTTAAAGCAGATGGTCTTTCCGAAAGAGCGGGAAGAACTGCTGGATACGTTAACGGATGCGATCGCAGTCGGGAAGAAGCCGCAGCAGGCAAACCTGATGACGGAAAAACAGGTTCCCGCGATCACGCAGAAGAGAGTCATGGAAGAGACCAGACTGCAGATGAGCATTGAAGCAAACCGTTCGTTGCTCAGAAAAGGTCTTGTGATCGATACCAAAGAGCTGGAGCGCTCCGTAGCACAGCTCAAGGAAGCAGAAAAAGAACTGTTCGGACAGGCACTGGATGTGATCCAGGAGATTGCCCTGCAGCCGGCAGAATCCATACAGACCGCAGCGTTTGATACATCCCTGTTTACACTGAAGAACCTGCATGAGATCGGGCAGCCCATACAGAAAACCTATGAGCAGGCCATGAAAACTTATGAGGCAGTGTGGACCGCACCGAGAGCTGACATGGGAGATTCCATTCAGAAGGCGTTTCGGAATGTGGATGACATCTTAACGGATCTGAACGAAGAGATCAATGAAGTGAACCGTAAAACGGTCAGGATCCTGGGATATACGGAAACAGCGGTAACGGAAGAGAATTTCGAACGGGTGCAGGCAGCGACCAAGGCCGTTCTTGACGTGATCGAAATGATGACACCGGAAAAGACGCTGCAGATGATCCGCGACGGATACAATCCGCTGACGGAAAATCTCTACGATCTGTCCGCATATTTAAAACTTCAGCCGGAAGATGAAAAAGCCGAAAAATACAGCGAGTTTATCTGGAAACTGGATAAAGCCGGCGAGGTCAGCGAAGCGGAAAAGGATGCTTACATCGGACTCTACAGACTGCTTCGTCAGATTGAGAAAAATGACGGACGTCCGATCGGCGACGTACTGAACGCAGATGAAGAGCTGACATTGGAAAATCTGCTCGGGGCTGTTCGAAACCGTAAGGCATCGGGAATGGATTTCCAGATAGACAATGCATTCGGGATGCTTGAGGACTTAAAAGACAGCGGAACATCCATTACCAATCAGATCACGGAAGCATTTGAGAAGATCTTGCATACGGCAGAGGATGCGCAGGCAGAAAAAGAATTCGCCAAACAGCTGAAGCAGGAAAGCCTGCAGGCCGCCAGAGTATCGGACAGTGTGATCCAGTCTCTTCTGGATGCGGAACTGCCGGTCAGCACGGATAATCTGCTTGCAATGGATCAGCTCATGCACATGAGAGGGGATCTGTTCAAAAAACTTTATAAACTGTCCGATGAAAATACAGATGAGAAAAAAGAAAAACTGAAAGAAAAGCTCACGGAATTCGTGGAGCATTTAGATGATGAAGACAGCCCGAAGGAGGCCTACGCCGAACTGATGGACGCAGCCGGCACGCCTCTGCAGGAGGAAACCTACAATAGAACGGATGCGATTGAGGTCAGGGAGATGCGGCTTCTGCACAAGCAGCTGACGGTTGCAAGGAAACTGGCCGAACGGGAGGATTATGAATTCCCGATGGAGATCGGCGGCGAAATTGCCGGTGTCCGCTTAAAGATCATCAGAGGAACGGAAGATGCATCCGTAAGTATCCGGTTTGACAGTGAAATATACGGTGCGGTAGAAGCAAAATTATCCATACAAAACGGAGCAGTGGCCGGCTATGTTTCCGGGGAATCGCAGGAAGGCATTCAGGCGCTTTCCGGAAGAAGAAACGAATTTGCCCGTCTGGCAGGAATGAACGCCGATCCGGTTTCCTACCTGCATACGGAACAGCTGAAGGATGATTTTGAAGCATCCGGAAATGATGAAAATATCAATGTACGCAGACTTTACGGCGTTGCAAAAGCATTCTTAAAGAGCATATAACGGAGGACTGAAAATGAAGATTAATTCCAACATCCAGGCAATGATCACCAACAATGTGCTGAGCAGAAACGAAACCGAACTGTCCAAAGCGTCGGAAAAACTGAGCAGCGGCTATCGTATCAACAGTGCCAAAGACAATCCGGCAGGCATGGCGATCACCAATCGCATGAATTCCCAGATCAAAAGCTTAAACAAAGCCAATCAGAATTCCAAGAATGCCAAGAATGCGATCGCAACGGCAGAAGGTGCCCTGTCCGAGATCCAGAACATGGTTCAGAGAATGACGGAACTGGCAGTTAAGGCATCCAACGGAACCAATACAAGTGCTGACCGCGCTGCGATCCAGAAGGAAGTGGATGCGCTGAAGGACGAGATCAAGCGCGTAGCGGGTGAAACGGAATATAATACGCAGAACCTCTTAAACGGCGAGCAGGGTCTTCGCGGATACTCCGATAATCAGGCAGTTGATGTAACGCTTTACAATTCATCATTTACCAAAGGGACGTATAACATCAAAATTTACGAAGATGCGGACGGCAAGATGACATTGGACGGTTTTGCCGGCAAGGATTATAAATTTGAAGATAATGTGGTGACGGTTACCGATAAGATGGGCGGCGAACTGAAATTCAGTTATGATGATACGGCGACGCTGCCGATCGAGGCGGAACTGAATCTGATGGGAACAGGCGGCATGCATATTCAGGTCGGCAGTTCCGAAGGACAGGAGATCCAGATCGTTATTCCGGAGATCTCTCTGGAAAACATGGGGATCAATACCCTCGACATGTCAACGGAAGAGGATGCGCAGAAAGCCATGGACCAGTTACAAGGCGCACTTTCCTTTATCTCTTCGGTCCGCTCACAGCTCGGTGCTTATGAAAACCGTCTGGAATCCACGATCTCCAACCTGGATGTATCAACGGAAAACCTGACCGGTTCCTATTCGACGATCAAGGATACGGATATGGCCGAGGAAATGGTTGAATATACAAAATTACAGGTTCTGGTTCAGGCCGGCACTTCCATGCTGACACAGGCGAATGAACAGCCGCAACAGGCCCTGCAGCTTCTGCAGTAAACATTTGCCGAAAAAGGAGAATAACCTATGACAGCTGAATTGAAACAGGAATATACCAGAAGGATCTCGCAGGCCAACCGTTCCCAGATCATCGTGATCGTTTATGAACTGGCTGACCGGTACCTGGAGGAAGCGGAAAAAACATACAATGCGGGAGACACGGAAGAATATACCAGACTGTGTCATGCCGCCATGGAATGTGTGCAGCACCTGCTGAATGCGGTTGATGATTCCTATGAACTGGCTAATCCGCTGATCAGCCTCTATGCATATTTCAATAAAGAGATCAGCATGTCCTGCGCAAGATATGATACTGCGCGCCTTCAAACCGTACGGAAACAGATCGCAGAGCTTGGAACATCCTTTACGGAAGTAGCCAAAGCCGATGCCTCCAAACCCGTCATGGAGAATTCGCAGGCCATCTATGCGGGTCTGACCTACGGCAAAGGAACGCTGAACGAAAACCTGTCTGACCAGGGCGAGCGGCGCGGCTACCAGGTATAAGATTAAAAATACGATATGGAGATTGGTGATTATCCGTTGTGATAATCACCAATTTTTTATTTATGTAAAATTCACATAAAAGTCAGGATTTATGCGCTTTTCACAAAGATAAAAAAGTTGTCCGATGTCTATGGACAAAGGGTAGCAAAGTGTATACAATACACCTTACCAATCAAAAACACATGGCGTAAGCCCGGCAGATCATGTGCGTGTGCACAAAGTTCAGCGAGTGAGGAAATGGATATTTATCTGTTAACCGGCATTTTGGCAGTGGCGGCGGTATGGGATCTTTTCTACGCAAAAATACCCAACAGCCTGATCATTGCCGGATATATGATGGCATTCTGCAACGTGCTGATGCAGAAGGAAGGTGTTATCGTCGACCGCCTCCTGGGTCTTATGCTGCCCCTCCTTCCGGGGATCGTGTTGTTTGCGTTTGGAAATCTGGGAGCAGGCGATACAAAATTGATCAGTGTTGTCGGAGCATTCCTGGGTGTGAAAGCAATCCCGCATTGTGTTGGCGGCGCGATCGTTTTGGGCGCGGTAACAGGCGGCTTGAAAATCCTGAAAGAAGCCGGACGGTGGCGGCGTTATCCGCATAAAGTGACCATCCGCTTTGCGCTGCCGATATTATGCGGAACATTGATCTTTCTATGCGAAAACAGATTCTGAAGTAAGGGTGATGATGAAAGAAACGGAAGTAATCCTTTGTGACGAAGACCGGGAGTTTGCATCGCGTCTGATCGTTTTCCTGCGAAGGCAGGAGAAAACACTTTTTTCGATGCATTATTACGGAACCTATGAAGAGATGGCGGGAGACAGGCCGCTTGGAGACCATCTTCTGATCGGGAAGGAACAATATGAAAAACTGTGCGCGAAAGGGGATCCGTCCGTCTATGCGGGGAAAGTGCATATTCTGGTATCGGAGCGGACGGAAGAAAATGCAAAAGGGAGTATTTACAAATATCAATCCGCAAAAGAAATCCTGAAACATCTGCTGGGAGATGAAAAACAGGCAGGTATTACGAATGCCGATGTGCTCCTTGCAGACCGCAAGGTCCGTTTGAAGGAGGAGATCCAAAAACGGCTGTCAAGACAAAGGGATGAAACCGAAGAAGAGGTTTATCGCGTGATCGATACCTGTCTTATCCGGGAAAACCAGCAGCATCCGATGCGTATGGATGAAATGGAACTGCTGCGCAGGGAATTGTTTCATGCGATCAAAGGCCTGGATGTGATCCAGGAACTGCTGGAGGATCCGGAGATCACGGAGATCATGATCAACGGACCGGACCATATCTTTATCGAAAAAGGAGGAAAACTGTTTGAAAGCACAAGGAAATTTGAGTCAACGGAAAGGCTGCTGGATATTATCCGTATGGTCGCGGCCGGAGCCAACCGCAGCATCAATCTGGCATCCCCCATAGTGGATGCAAGGCTTCCGGACGGCTCCAGGGTCAACGCGGTGCTGGACCCGGTTGCACTGAACGGACCGGTCATGACGATCAGAAGGTTCGGGGATTCTCCGATCACGGCAGGAAAACTGATCGAACTCGGATCCCTTACGGAAGAATGTCTGATCTTTTTGGAAAAACTGGTCCGTTCTGGTTATAACATCCTGATCAGCGGTGGGACGGGGGCAGGGAAGACAACGGTCCTGAACGTATTGTCTTCTTTTATTCCGGAGGATGAGCGGATCATTACGATCGAGGACAGTGCGGAACTGCATTTGCACGGCATTCCGAATCTTGTACGGTTTGAAGCGCGGATGGAAACAGCAGACGGTGTCAAAGCGATCACGATCAGGGATCTGATCAAAACGGCATTGCGCTGCCGCCCCGACCGGGTGATCGTCGGGGAAGTCCGTTCGGAAGAAGCGATCGACATGCTTCAGGCACTGAATATCGGACAGGACGGATCCATGTCGACGATCCATGCAAATTCCGCAGAGGATGCGTTGTATCGGCTGGAGACGATCGTCATGCTCTCGTCGGAGATTCCGCTGAAAGCGCTCAGGAGACAGATCGCATCCGGTATCGACATCATCATTCATCTGGGAAGGCTCAGGGATAAGAGTCGCCGGCTTTTAGAGGTTCTGGAGGTTAGCGGCATGCAGGAAAACGAGATCGTTACACATCCATTATTTATTTTTGAGGAAACAGGGGAGGAGAACGGGCGTGTTACGGGTGAACTGGTCAGGAGGGACAAGCTGGTTCACCGGAAGAAATTAAAACGCGCCGGGCTGGATCATGAATTATGAACGGTATTACTTTACGGGGACGGAACTTATCAGGATCATCATTGAATATCTGCTGATCGATGTGACGGTCGCATATCTGTTCTTTGATTCCGTCATGGCATTTTTTGTCGGACTGATCTGGATTCTGCCATATGAAAGATATCGCAGAAGGGCATTTCAAAAAAAGAGGAAACAACTGCTTATGGAGCAGTTTTTGGAACTGATCACGGCGGTATCCGCCAAGGTCAACGGCGGGATATCCGCAGAAAATGCTTTCCGGGACAGTCTTTCCGATATGGAGCGGATGTATGGCAGGGATGCGATGATCGTGCGGGAACTGAAGCTGATGATGATCAGGCAAGCACATTCCGAAACACTTGAAAAATGCCTGACAGATCTGGGAATTCGATCGGGAATTCCGGATATATATGATTTTGCTCAGATTTTTACCATAGCACGGCAAAACAGCGGGCGAATGCGGACAGTGATCGGGGATACGGTCAGGACCATGCAGGAAAAAAGCGATACGGAGGCAGAAATTGAAGTCCTGGTAAGCGGGAAGAAACTGGAGCAGAAGATCATGTGCGTGATCCCGCTTGTGATCATCGCTTATCTGAGACTGGAGACGGCGGAATTCTTAAGCGTTTTGTATCATAACCCGTTTGGAATGTTCATCATGAGCATTTGTCTTGCCGTTTACGCCGGAGCTTATATTCTCGGGGAAAGGATTGTTGATATCAGCGTATGAGGAGAAGGGAAAGCCTGCAGAAGCGGGACAAGCAATACTATGCGGCCGGAAAACTGTACGGGGAGCATGCGGCGGATTTCCTGAAAAGTTACAGAAAAAGAAAACGGATCCTGGTGATTTCGATCCTTGCCGGATCAGTCATATTGGCGGTCTTTGCCATGATCAGGGAAATGAGAAATCCCAAACTGGTTGACGGCCGGTATATCGTGCGGGATGAAAAAGGCGGGTCTGAAAAGAACGTTACGGTGGAAGCCCGATCGGAAAACGGCTTTAGCAAAGTCATGCAGATCCGCGTGGAACAACAATTATTTACAGAGGAAGAATTAGTCGGATTGTGGCCGGATTTTGAGCAAGCCGTAAAGCAATCGATCTTTGCAGCCGACGATTCCGCCGATTATGTCAGCAAGGATCTGAACCTTCCGGCATCGATCCCGGGATACCCTTTTTTGATCAAATGGAAATCGGAACAGCCCCTGATCGTATCGGGAAGCGGCAGAATCAATGAAGAGCGGCTTTCGGAAACGCAGCAGAAACAGAAAGGGGCCGTGGTTGTACTGACCGCGGTCTGCTCCTGCCAGGATTTCTCCAAGGAGATCAGTATTCCGGTACGCGTATTCGGGAAGCATCTGACGAAAGAAGAAGTATTCTGGCAGCAGGCGGAAGCAGCCGTTTCGGAATGGAGTGAGCGCAGCGCATACGGAACGGTTCAGCAATTACCCGAATCCGTCGAAGAAGAGCGCATGACGTACAGGGAGCAGGGCGGAAAGGAGTGGCTGGTACTGCTGCTTTGCGGCTTGACAGCAGCCATCCTGGTCGTCAGAAAAATGGATGAAGACCTTAAGAGTCAGGTTAAGAAAAGGGACGAACAGCTGGAATGGGAATATCCGCTGCTGGTTAATCGTTTTGTTCTCTATTACGGGGCAGGGCTTACGATCAAGAATATCTGGCAGAGAATTTGCAGGGATTATGAAGAACGAAAAAACATGACAGGGATCAATTGTGCATATGAAGAGATGCTTAAAGCGGATAGAAAAATGCAGGACGGCTTAGGTGAGAGGGAAGCATATTCCGCATTCGCACATGCGATCGGTCTGACAAAATACCGGAGCCTGATCAGCCTGCTTCAGCAGACGTTGCAGACGGGAGGAGGAGACATCAAGGAGCAACTGAACGAACAGCTTACGGAAGCTTTTTTGGAGCAGAAAAGAAATGCGAGGATCCTCGGAGAGAAAGCCGGGACCAGGATGTTGCTTCCCATGTTCCTGATGCTGGCGGTTGTTCTTGTGATCATTCTGATCCCGGCATTTCTGTCATTTTAAACGCTTTATCGGAAAGGAGAAGGTATGAATTTATTCAACAGATTTATGAAGGATGAGTCCGGAGTCGGTGTAGTTGAGGTTATTTTGATCCTGGTCGTTCTGATCGGGCTTGTCGTGATTTTTCGTGATCAGCTGACCACGCTAATGAACGGGATCTTTGAGAGGATCATTGAGGACAGTAATGCAGTCTGAAAAAATGAAAGGAGAGATCACCGTATTCCTGGCCCTGTTGTTTTCCGTTTTTTCGGGGCTGGTCCTGACCGTTATTGAGAGTGCAAGGATACAGGCAATACGGGTGCAGAGTGAACAGGTTATGCAGGGTAGCATTCATTCCGTATTCGGGGAATACAACCAGGATCTGTTATCGCTATACGGACTGTTTGCGATTGACGGTTCCTTCAGAGGAGCGCAGGGATCCATAGAAAATGTCCGGGAGCATCTTTCAGAGTATGCGGAAGAGAACTTCTTATCTTCCGATGCGGAGCAGCAAAGAAGTGACTGGCTGAAATTGCATGCACGCGAAATGAAGATTAAACAGTTCCAACTGCTTTCCGACAAAGAAGGTGCCGTATTGACCGATCAGGCGGTGAGATATGAACGGGAAAGAGGACAACTGCCCAACCGGTCGGATATCGTGCATGCCGTGCATCAGATGCAAACGGATGACGGAAGCTCTTTTTTAAGCATGTTTTCGGAATATCTGTCACACGCCGGGGACGTGGAGGATAATCCGGCAGAGGATGTTTTTGAAACAGCGGTGAATGCAGATCTTCTGGATCTGACGCTTGGAGAGGGGCATCCTTCCGGCAGCATGGGAAGAGACTGCGCGTCCCGCAGATCCCTGCAACAGGGAACCTATGCGGGAAAAACGGATGCCGCAGAGGATGGCGACTATATCTTTGATGCATATCTGCTGGAGAAATTCGGGAACTATGTGCATCCGAAAGATCATGCAGTGATGCTGTGTGAACAGGAGTATCTGATCGCGGGAAAAGGCAGTGAAGGAGACTGCCTCAGGGAATGTGCAAAAAGAATCCTCTCGCAACGGGAAGGGCAGACTTTTTCCGGATTTACCGGAAACGAGGAAATCCTTCGGGAAACGGAAGAACTGGCGGAGCAGCTGTGCGAGAACGGCGGTGATCCGTATTATACGCAGATGAGCCTGATCTGTGCATGGGCTTATGCTGAATCCGTCATAGAAGTCAGCAGACTGCTTTACGGCGGATATGTCGGGATGGACGGATACGAATTTCCCACAGTGTCGCTCGAAGAACTTAGAAATTTTACGCAGTACTGTCATGCCTGTGGAGGCAGCGGGGAATCCTATGACGAATATCTGGCAGGGATGCTGGCGCAAAGAAATACCAGACAGAAGGCCATGCGCTGTATGGATCTGATCGAGGAAAACCTGCGGCATGCCGGGCATCCCGGGTTTGCCGTAGATACATGCGTTACGTATTTTAGGGCCAAAATGGACGTGACAAGCGATTACGGGCATGGCTGTGAGATAGAGCGCGACTACGGATATTTTCTGAACCTGTAGAACGGAGGTGGCCGTAAAGTGCTCTCTTTCGAAAAGAAAATCCACACTCTCTCCGGATCACAAAGACATCAGCTTTGGACGAAACTGAAGGTATCGAAAGAGAGTATTTTCCGGCCACCTGCACAAAACGGAAGCCTTGCCGTGGAAGCTGCACTGGTAGTTCCCCTATTCCTGTTCTTTCTGCTGACCCTTTTATCATCCATGCAGCTCCTGTGTTTTTCCGCTCGCATGCAATACATCCTGTTTGAAGAGGGAATGGTCATCAGTGAACGGGTCTGCGATAAGGATGCAGAAGACGAATCAAAAGTCATAGGAGAGATGCTGACGCGCTTAAATGCAACCGGAAACATTCCCGTCGAAGGAGGCGCTGCGGGACTTGATTTTTCATTAAGTGAGCTGTCGGATAAGGAATTTGCTTCTTTATGCGTCCGTTATCAGGCGAAGCTTTTGTTTGACCCGTTTCATTTATTTCACAGGGAGTTCTGCCAGCATATCCTTTTTCATCGCTGGATCGGATATGAAAAGGGCTTGACGGGAAGGATGGCCGGCGGCGGGGAAACGGTTTATGTATATATCACGGAACAGTCGGAAGTATATCACCGTAACAGAAACTGTACGCATATCAGATTGAAGATCATGGAGACGACAGGTGCTTCCCTCGGATCGCAAAGGAATATATACGGAGAGAAGTATGGAGCATGCAGGCATTGTCATCCGAAAAGGAGCGACAAAACCCTGTATATCACACCGGAAGGAGATTGTTATCACAACAGTCTGCAGTGCAGCGGGCTGAGCAGGACAGTCAGAGCGATCCCGCTCAGTGAGATTGACGGCAGGAGACCATGTTCAAGATGCGGATATTGATCGTTCTGTGTATGGCGTTGCTTGGCATTTGTACATACACGGATATCAGAAAAAGAGAGATCCCGGGTTCGCTGCTGCTCGTATTTGCTTTGCTTTCCCTGATCTGCAGGGGTGCTTACGGGATATGGTGGTTAGGGATTGCAGAACTTCTTTTGAGGTTTCTGCCGGGAGCGGTACTCATATGTATTCATGCCATGAAAAAAAGCTGGCTTGGGACCGGTGACGGGCTGCTGGTCCTTTTGTGCGGCTATCTGCTGGGGGCGGAAATGATCATACAGACCGTGTTTGCAGCCTTTCTTTTTTCCGGCATCACAGGATTGATCCTGTTACTTGCCGGAAGAAGAAAAGGAAAGGATACATTACCGTTTGCACCGTTTCTCCTGACAGGCTTTGCAGCTGTTCTTATCCTACAAAACGTAGCGGGTGGATCATGAAGCAAATGATCGTTCATTATTTCGGGAAAAAATACAAGGCAAGCATGACGGTGGAACTGACGCTGCTGATGCCTCTGATCCTGGGCGTATTCCTGTTTTTGCTTTTTACGATGTATTATCTGCACGATATCACGGCAATACAAAAAGGCTGTGAAACCGCGCTGACAAGGGGGATGTTGGAAAGAAACGATAAAGCGGCAAGAGCAGAAATGGAAAAAGCTTTGGAGGAGATCCGTCTGCTCGGGATCTGGGATATCGACAGAAAGGCAGTTGTCGGAAAAGACCGGGTAAGCGTCAGTGTATCGGGGATCATGCGCATCAGGGAAGGATTGTTTCTGAAACTGATCCGCGGCAGCTATTCTTATGAAAAGGATGAAGAGGCCAGAAGAGTTGACGAGGTTGTCTACCTTCGTTCACATGGGAGATAAAAATTGTACAGGGAAAGTATAGACAGGTCCGCCAAGGAAACTTATCTGATCATTGAAGATGATGCCGATGCGGCCACGGAAACGGGGCCGGCATTCGAAACACAGATGCTGCTGGAAAACAGAATGGATCCGTTTTTGCCGCTTTTGGTGCAGCATGTGGATCACACGGTCAGGTACAGATATCCGGTTACCGGAAAAACAAACGTAAAGCAGATGTTTGAGAAAAGGGAGATCGGGGCTGACATTTTAAGAACCCTGATCGACGGAATACACAGGGGGCTTCTTTGTGCCGAGGAATATATGCTGCAGGAGGGGCATATTCTTGTGGATCCGACACATGTGTACTGGGACAGCGCAAATGAAGCGGTTTTTCTGTGCCCCTGCCCGATCAGCAACGCGGCGCTGAAGGAAGGGATGCAGGAGCTGGCAGAATTTCTGATCACCGTGACGGATCATGGCGATCATGCGGCGATCGATCTTACTTACGGGTTTTTCAGGATGGTCTGTGCGGGGGATTACCGATTCGATCTTTTGCTTCATGCGAAAGAGAAGGAGACGGAGGAGGAAATCATAAGCAGGGAGGATAACCAAACCAAGACGGAACGAACGGTTGCAAAGCGGAAAAACAATGCGTCCGGAGTCCTCGGATTTGCGGCTGCTTTTGCGATCGTTATCTGCTTTACCCTGTGCCTGTTATTGCTGAAATTCCGTTGACGCACTTTCGCTGAAATGATATGCTAAATCATAAGAAACGGCAGTTTTACTTTGGCGAGGGATGCGGATGAAGATCAACATTTATTATGGCGGACGCGGTATGATGGATGACCCGACGCTGTATGTACTGAACCAGTTTGAAACGGTTCTGAACGAACTGAATGTTCGTGTGGAGCGGTTTAATCTCCATGAGATGAAAACAAAGATCACCTCACTTCCCGCCTCCATCAATGATGCCGACGGGATCGTGCTGGCATCCACCGTGGAGTGGTACGGGATCGGCGGATATATGACGCAGTTTCTGGATGCCTGCTGGCTTTACGGAAACAGGGAGAAGATCGCAACTACGTACATGTGCCCGATCGTCATGTCGACCACATCGGGAGAGCGGGAGGCCAAGACCAGCCTTGCGATCGCCTGGGAGATTCTGGGAGGTCTGCCCTGCAGCGGTTTGTGCGGATATGTCGAGGATATGGTTTCCTTTGAACTGAACAAGGATTATCAGAACATCATTGAGAAGAAAGCGGAGAACATGTACCGCACCATCTCTCAGAAGACCATGTCACTTCCCGCCAGCAATCAGGCGGTCAAGCGCATGGTGGATGTGACCAGTAAGATCGCCATGACCCCGCAGGAGACGGATATCCTAAGCCAGTATGCCGCTGATGAAGATTATGTCGCAAGACAGAGGGAAGATATTCAGGAACTGACCAGCTTCTTTAAGGAAAAACTGGAACAGAAGGATGTGGACGAAAACCTGATCTACATCGAGGATCTTAAGTCCCACTTTGATCCGCACGGCAGCGTGAACGCAACCTATAAGTTCATGATCAAGGAGCGGAAGAAACCGTTGATCGTTGAAATCGCCGAAAGCGAACTGAACTGTTACTACGGAAACATGGAGAATCCGGATGTCCTTTGTAAGATGGATGCGGACATCATGGAACAGATCATTTCCGGAAGGATCACGTTTCAACGAGCGTTCATGTCCGGTCAGATGCAGGTCAAGGGTGATTTTAGGCTGCTGAGGATGCTGGATCAGGTATTTATCTTTGAAAGCGAAGAGGAATAAATGATGAAAGATGATTGTATTTTTTGCAAACTTGCAAACGGCGTGATCCCGACAAATTCCATTTATGAAGATGATGATTTTCGTGTGATACTGGATGCGGGACCGGCAACAAGGGGGCATGCACTCATCATCCCCAAGGAGCACTATGCCAACCTTTATGAGATCGATGAGAATGTGGCTGCATCTGCCATGAAGCTGGCAAAGAAAATGGCCGCGCACATGACAGAGCGTCTTAAATGCGACGGCTTTAATTTGGTGCAGAATAACGGTGAATGCGCAGGACAGAGCGTGTTCCATTTCCATCTGCATCTGATCCCGAGATATGAGAATGATGGCGCCTTGCCGCTTTGGAAACCGCAATCGCCTGATGATGATGCACAGAAGAAGCTCTGCGAAGAACTGAAATTCTGATTAGTTTATCACCTGCGTCAGAAGCTGCAGGATCGTTTCTACCGCATCGTTTTGAGAAGAGTTACGCATATGTTTCACATAGGATTCCCTGTTTTGATACAGGGAATCTATTTGTTTTAACAGAATTTCATCCGTGATCTCTTCTTCTTCCAGAACCACGGAAAATCCCTGCTTTTCAAAGGATCTTGCATTCAGCACCTGATCCCCGCGGCTGGCCTGGGATGACAGCGGGATCAGGAGATTCGGCTTCTGCAGATAGAGCAGCTCGCAGATGGCATTGGCGCCGGCTCTGGAGATCACCAGATCACTGAGTGCAAACAGATCCTTCAATTCATCTTTAATATATTCAAACTGGACATATCCCGGGGTATCTTTCAGGGTTTCGTCCAGCTTTCCCTTTCCGC
>JAFYDQ010000171.1 GCA_017544705.1 Lachnospiraceae bacterium
GCCGAGCCTGTTTTGGAGAAATTGGAAAAGATCAGTGAGCAATTCGACGTATATTTTGTGATCAGCATGTCTGTCGATGAATCGGAGCTTCCCGATGCATTGAAATCGAAAGTGATTGTTTCACTGTAAGGAATAGATCGTTGTCTAAGGGGAGAGAACAAACTGAAAAAATCACCAAATATCGCAAGCCCATCAATATCAATCTTGGGCTTGTGATTTTTAGTGTCCTTTTTATTTATATCATTGTGATCGTTGTTTCCTATTTCCGCTCGGAACAGATCACCCCATATGAGGTCTCCCTGGGTTCTCTGGCGGTCAACAACACCTATGAAGGGATCGTGCTGCGCGAAGAGACGGTTGTTGAATCCCCGTATTCCGGGTATATCAATTACTATGCAAGAGAGAGCGAAAAAGTCGCACACGGAACCATGGTTTTTTCCGTTGATTCCACCGGTAAGCTTTCGGATCTCATCAAGGATTCCGAGGGGGAGGGAACGCTTTCGGATGAGGATATGGCGGAGATCAGAAATGATATCTCCGAATTCGGGAGCAGTTTTAACCCGAGAGACTTTAAAAGTACATACGATTTCAAGTATTCCATAGAAGGAACCGCCCTGAAGCTTGCCAACTACAAAATGCTTGCCAATATCGAGACGATCTTTGCGAACAGCAATTCGGATTCCATTGATTTCGGTTATGCGCCCACATCCGGCGTTCTGGTCTATTCCACGGACGGTTACGAAGGCCTGACATGCGAAGATATGACGGAAGAACTGATGGCGCATGAGGATTACAGCAAAACCCAGTTTCACAGCAATGATCTGATCGCCGAGGGAAATCCGGCATATAAACTGATCACCAGTGAAAACTGGTCTGTCATGATCGAGATCGACGAGGAAAAGGCACAGGAACTGTCCGATGAAGAATACATGAATGTGCGTTTCCTGAAAAACAATGACACATCCTGGGCAAAGGTCTCCATATTACGGCAAAACGGCAAGATTTACGCGGTCCTTGATTTTAACAATTCCATGATCACATTTGCGACCGACCGGATCCTGGAGATCGAACTGCTGTCCAATGAAAGCACCGGGCTGAAGATCCCCAATACCGCGATCGTGGAACGTGCATTCTTCCTGATCCCCGAGAAGTATATGACGGAGGGCGGCAATTCGGACATCGGCGGTTTCATGCGTGAAGTCTATATGGAAGACGGCACGATCTCTACCGAATTCGTGGATGCAACGATCTATAATATCTCAGATGGGATGTGTTATGTGGATGAGGCCGTATTCCATGCCGGTGACAATATCATCATGCCGGAAACGGGGGAACGGTATCCGATCAGCAAGCAGGCATCCCTGATCGGGGTCTATAATATCAATAAGGGCTATGCCGATTTCAAGCAGATCACCATTCTTGCACAGAATGATGAATATGCGATCGTGAAATCCAATACGGAATACGGATTGAGCGTTTATGATCATATCGTGTTAAAGGGTGATACGGTATCGGAAAACGATTTTATCTATCAATAAAAGGATGAAACGATGATAAAGGATAATCTTTCAGAAGTACAGCGCAACATTGCATCAGCCGTAAAAAGAAGCGGCAGAAGAGAAGAGGACGTATGCCTGATCGCCGTAAGTAAAACAAAACCGGTCTCTCTCATTATGGAAGCCTATGATGCCGGGATCCGTGATTTTGGCGAAAACAAGGTGCAGGAGCTTGTTTCCAAATACGAGGAAATGCCAAAAGACATTCGCTGGCATATGATCGGGCATCTGCAGACCAACAAAGTCAAATATATTGTAGATAAGGCATATATGATCCACAGTGTCGATTCCCTGAAACTGGCTCAGCAGATCAGTAAAGAAGCGCAGAAGCAAAACAAGACCTGTGACATCCTTCTGGAAGTGAATGTGGCGGACGAATTGTCCAAATTCGGCCTGTCCTGTGATCAGGTGTGTGAAACGGCCGAAATGATCGCGAAACTTCCGGCAATCCGGATCAGGGGACTGATGACCGTGGCACCATATGTGGATGATCCCGAAAAAAACAGGACCATATTTCGTAAATTAAAGCAATTATCTGTTGACATAACAAACAAAAACATTGATAATGTATTTATGGATACTTTATCCATGGGTATGTCGGGCGATTATGAAGTTGCCATAGAAGAAGGGGCTAAGTACGTACGCGTGGGTACATCCGTTTTTGGTGAGAGGAATTATAGTATAAATAAGGAGAATTAATATGGCTATTTTAGACAAGATCCTGAATTCCATGAAGTACAATGACGATGACGATTATGATGATTACGACGATTACGACGAGGATGATTATGATCAGCGTCCGTCAAGGAACAGTGTCCGTTCCATTCGTACGGCAACCATGAATGATTCAGACGAGCTGGATAGCGGAAGGGGAAGAGGACAGAGTGCCAAACAGGCAACGCCGACAACGCCACGTACGGGGACCACAAGAAGAACCGCAAACGGCATGGAAGTATGTGTGATCAAACCGACCACGGTAAATGACGCAAGAGAGATCACGGAAACCCTGCTTTCCAATCGTACCGTTGTATTGAACATGGAAGGCCTTGATGTGGATATTGCACAGAGGATCATTGATTTTACTTCCGGTTCCACATTTGCAATGGGCGGTAATTTACAGAAGATATCACACTACATTTTCATCATCACACCTAAGAGTGTTGATATTTCCGGTGATTTTCAGGAGATTCTGTCCGGGGCTTTTGATGTCCCCGCTCTCAACAACAGATTCTGATCACAGACTCCCTGCTTTAAACAGGGAGTTTTTTATTCTTTTTTCGGGAGTCTTTCATGAAAAAAATATCCCTATACCTGACCGAAATGGTCGGTATTGTCATTCTGATCCTGGCTGATCGCTTCACAAAGATCTGGGCAGGAAGTTATCTTGTTGCAACAAACGGGGTTGAACTGATCCCGGGCGTTCTGAAACTTTATTATCTGCCAAACGGAAATACGGGAGCAGCTTTCGGGATGTTTAAGGGGCAGATGTGGCTTTTTGTCCTGGTCACGCTGCTTGTATGCGCCATATTACTGTATACGCTGTTCCATCTGCCGAATGACCGGCGATACTGCATCCTTCATGTCACCATTCTTTGTATCGTTGCGGGCGGGATCGGCAATCTGATCGACCGGATCCTGAATGGATATGTCGTGGATTTTATTTATTTTTATCTGATCAATTTCCCTATTTTCAATGTTGCCGACTGCTATGTAACCGTCTCAACCGTTATTTTGGCCATTCTGTTATTGTTTGTATATAAAGAAGAAGATTTCAAAAAGCTTGAGGGACTTCTGATCCCTGCTTTCATGAAAAAGAACAACAAATAATGCAATATACTTTTACAGTTTCCGACGAACAGAATCAGGACCGGATCGATAAATGCATCAGCAGTTACTATGATGATTTGTCACGATCCCATGTACAGCGCCTCATTGATGACGGCGCTGTCTTATATAACGGCAAACCGTGCAAAGCCAACACGCGGGTTGTTCCGGGTGGCGTTGTATGCATTGCAGTTCCCGAAGCGATCCTGCCATCCGTCGAGCCCGAAAATATCGCACTTGATATTCTGTATGAAGATTCCGATGTGATCGTTGTGAACAAACCGAAAGGTATGGTTGTGCATCCGGCCGCGGGGCATTACAGCGGAACACTTGTAAACGCTTTGCTTTATCATTGTAAGGATTTAAGCGGGATCAATGGATATTTGCGCCCCGGGATCGTTCATCGGATCGATAAAAATACGACCGGTTCCGTGATCGCATGCAAAAATGATTTTGCCCATATAAACATCGCCGATCAGCTGAAAGAGCACACCATCAACCGCCATTACTATGCACTTGTACACGGTTCCATGAAAGAGAAGAGCGGTACCGTCCATGCACCGATCGGAAGAAGCAGCAAAGACCGAAAAAAAATGGCTGTCGATGAGAAAAACGGAAAGGATGCGATCACGCATTATACCGTTGTGAACGAGTATCAGGGCTATACGTTACTGGATCTGAAGCTGGAAACCGGCAGGACCCACCAGATCCGAGTCCATATGGCAATGATCGGACATCCCGTTGTGGGAGATGATGTTTACTGTTCCATGAAGTGTCCGTTCAAGCTGGAAGGGCAGACATTACATGCTTATCTTTTGGGCTTTCATCATCCTCGAACCGGTGAATATATCGAAACCAAAGCAGAATTACCGGCCTATTTTACCGCGCTGCTTTCCTCATTAAAGCCTTTTTAATCCATGGTAATTGGTGTATAATAATCCATGAACGGGGGTGTGCTATGAATACAATCATTACGATCGGCAGACAATTCGGAAGCGCGGGACATGAAATCGGTGCAAAACTGGCGGAAAAGCTGAACATTCCCTGTTATGACAAGGAATTATTGAAACGTGCCGCCAAAGAAAGCGGGTTATGTACGGAATTATTTGAAAATCATGACGAACGCCCGACTTCCAGTTTTCTTTATAATCTCGTTATGGATACCTATTCGTTCGGATACTCCACATCCGCTTATGTGGATATGCCGATCAGTCATAAAGTGTTTCTCGCACAATTTGATGCCATCAGAAAAGTTGCATCGGAAGGTCCCTGCGTCATTATCGGCCGTTGTGCGGATTATGCACTGAGTGAGTACAAAAACTGCATTCATCTGTTCATTCACGCAGAGCTTGAGGACCGGATCAGGCGCGTACAGAACAAATATGACTTAAGCTATGAAAAAGCCAAAGACATGATCCAGAAAAAGGATAAGCAGAGAAGCAATTATTATAATTATTTTTCATCCAAAAAATGGGGCAGGGCAGACAGTTATCACCTGACGATCGACAGCAGTATTCTGGGTGAAGACGGTTCCGTTGAATTGATCATGCAGTTTATCCAGGATTTTGAAAAGAGAAACCAGTCATGAAGAATATCTATAAAAAATATCTGAATATCGGATTGACCATTTTTCTGTCCCTCAGTGCAGTTGTGATCTTCTGTTATGTGATCTTTTACGCGGAGAATTTCTCGCAGCTTAAGGATAATACGATCCGCGTTCTGTTACCGATCATCGACGGCGTCGTGATCGCCTATATCTTAAGCCCCCTGCAGAATAAGATTGAAGAGAAGGTCGTTTCCCCGCTGATCGGAAAGATCCCGAATAAGAAAAACAAGAACCGCAAAAAGATCATCCGCGGTTTCTCCACGTTCTTTACCATCCTGTTATTCCTGGTCCTGATCGCCGTAATTTTACTTTTGATCATCCCGCAGGTATTAAGCAGTCTCGAGATCATCATCAGCAGGGTTCCGTTATATATGGATAAAATGGACTCCTTTATCCAAATGGTCCTGGATAATTACAAGGAAATACCTGAAAATGTCGATAATTACTGGCCACAGATCGAAACCTGGATGCAAACCCAGTTCCTGCCAAGCACCAGTTCCTTAATATCCAAGGTTTCCACCGGACTGGTTGGATCTGTTGTTACATTTATCAGCCTGTTGTTTAAATTCATCATCGGGATCATCCTTTCCGCATATCTGCTCTCAAGCAAAGAACTTTTCTGTGCACAGGCCAAAAAGATCGCCTATGCCATGATGAAAGAGGAGAGTGCCAATAACCTGATCAACAATATGCGTTATGCCAATAAGATCTTCGGTGGTTTCATCAGCGGAAAGATCGTGGATTCCCTGATCATCGGGGTATTGTGTTTTATCGGTCTGACCATTTTAAAGGTGCCGTATTCCCTGCTGATCAGTGTTTTGGTTGGCGTAACAAACGTCATCCCGTATTTCGGACCGTTCCTTGGTTCCATTCCGTCAGCCCTGATCCTGCTGATGATCAATCCGATGAAGTGTCTGGTATTCCTGATCTTTATTCTGATCCTGCAGCAATTTGACGGAAACGTTTTGGGGCCGAAGATCCTCGGTGATTCCACAGGCTTATCGGGATTCTGGGTCATTTTCTCCATTACCGTATTTGGCGGCATGTTCGGCGGGTTCGGCATGTTCATCGGCGTTCCGTTATTTGCGGTATTGTATGCGTCGGTCAAAACATTTGTTACGAACAGACTGATCAAGAAAGGCATGCCCGGTGATACCCAGTATTATCAGGATTCCGATTTCCATACGGATATCAATGATACAAATGCGGGAACAGAGATTAAATTTGCAAAAAAACGTTTCGAAAAAGAAGAGGAGTAACCTATTAATAAAGAAACCCGCTTCATATGGAATTTCAAAAATGAAGTTCTGATCGAAATCTATAACATATTTTTCAAAGAAAGCGTGATCATTATGGCCTCGTTTATGGTTTTTGAGGTTATTTTGATGGCGATTTCTTTTTTTTAAGCGTGACCTTTATGGAGAATATATCCTGGCGCACCGCACCCAGTATCTGCTCATGTTCTTAACCGCTGTTTCCTATATCATCCTCCTTTTCCATTATAAAAAGAAGCCAAAGGCACGTTTAATGCTCATGAAGGTCGCAAACCCGGTGTTCACGGCGTTATTCATGGCCTGGTCCGTGTTTTTAACTTATAACGAATATTGCTCGGCCGGAAAGATGGATACGACCGTATACATTGCAGTTTCTCTATCCTTACCCATCTGTTTCTTTATCAGTGATGCCGAATATGCCCTGATCACTCTGGTGTGTGATGCGATCATGATGTGTTCCTATCTGATGATCGGAAAAGATTTCGGGGCAATGCTCAATTTTGCGATCATCATTGTTTTAAGATCAATCATGTGCATTGCCTTTTTAAGGCTTCGGTACCGGTTTGCAAGCAGAGTGATCGAAGAAAAGACGAATGCGGATTACGATGTCATGACCGGTTTTTTCTCCAGAAGATATTATCAAAACGACCTTACAGAGCTTTCCGGATCGGAAGATTCCAAATGGGTTTATGTTTCCGTGGATATCAACGGATTTCATGTATGCAGGAGGCATTTGGAAGCAGCGGGAAGTATTACCGGATCGGTGGCGACGAATTTGCGATGATCTTACCAATCGATAACGACGAATACGAAAAACGCATTAATGCTTTTGAAATGGCCATGAACGCATGGTCAGATAATCATCGGATGAAACTCAGTATGTCATATGGTTTTGTATCAAATTCGGAACGAAACGGTTCCAATATCCATGAAATGACCCGGCTTGCTGACCAGCGGATGTATGAGGCAAAAGCTGAATTTTACCGAAAGAATGGTATGGAAAGGCGAAAACATCTATTCGCAAAAGACAACTTTAACGAATAAATGTATTGAAAAATAAGTAGGATCAAATTATAATAGATCTATGGAATTACAAAGGCTTCTTTCGTTTACTCGCAAGGCGGTTGATGATTATCATCTGATCGATCCCGGCGATAAAATTGCAATCGGGATTTCCGGCGGCAAGGATTCTCTCACATTATTGTATGCGCTGCACGGATTGAGACGATTCTACCCGAATCCTTTCGAACTGATGGCTGTCAGTGTCGATCTTGGATTTCAGGGAATGGATTTCGGTCCGATTTCAATGTTATGTAAACAAATGGAGATTCCCTACCGGATTGTTGAAACAAACATCGCTCAAATCGTTTTTGAGGACCGCAAAGAGGATAATCCCTGCAGTTTGTGTGCGAAAATGCGAAAGGGAGCCCTGAATGAAGCCGTCAAGGCTGCAGGCTGTAATAAGGTAGCCTACGCACATCATAAGGACGATGTCGTCGAAACGTTGTTATTATCGATGATCTTTGAAGGCCGTTTTCATACATTTAAGCCGGATACCTATTTAGACCGCATGCAGCTGCATGTGATCCGACCGCTTTTGTATGTTAACGAAGCCGATATCATTGGTTTTATGAACAAAACCGCTCTTCCTGTTGTAAAAAGCACATGTCCCGCAGACGGTTATACCAAACGGGAATATGCAAAGGATCTGTTAAAATCTATGAATAAAGATCATCCTGGAACCAAGGAACGGCTCTTTACGGCCATTCAAAACCAACTATATCAAGGAAAATTTCATTATGGCGATCAATCCGGACAATCTGACTTATCATGATAGGGTCAATATCGATAATACCGTAAGATTACGGGAAATCACTGCTACTCTTCCACCGTTTTGCAGGGAATTCTTCTTAGGGATCAAGGATACGACAAGTACCCGTACCAGGCTTGCGTATGCTTATGATCTGCGTATTTTCTTTGAATACCTGCACGAAAACAATGCTGCATTGAAAAATACGGAGATCACGGATTATCAGATCAATATCCTGGAACTCATCAAACCGATCGATATCATCGAATATCTCGATTATTTAACCTACTATACCAAAGAAGACGAAGCAATTACGAATGAAGAGCGCGGAAAACAGCGGAAACTCGCATCTCTGCGCAGTATGTACAATTTCTTCTTCCGAAACGAAATGATCGAAAAGAACCCTGCAGCCCTCGTTCAAATGCCGAAATTACACGAAAAAGAGATCATTCGCCTGGATCCGGATGAAGTCGCCATGCTTTTGGATCATATAGAACAGGGCGAAAACATGTCCAAGCAACAGGCCGCATTTCATAAGAAGACCAAAATCCGCGATCTTGCACTGATCACATTGCTTCTCGGAACAGGAATCCGTGTCTCCGAATGCGTCGGTCTGGATATAAAGGATGTCGACTTTAAGAATAACGGTATCCTGATCCGCAGAAAAGGCGGATATGAAGCTGTCGTTTATTTCGGTGATGAAGTGCAAAATGCCCTGGAATTATATCTGGAAGAACGTCATAAGATCATTCCCGAATCCGGACACGAAGATGCACTGTTTCTGTCGCTTCAAAACAGACGCATCTCCGTCCGCGCCGTTGAAAAGCTTGTAAAAAAGTACGCATCTGCCGTAACAAGCCTGAAAAAGATCACGCCGCACAAATTGCGCAGCACTTACGGTACCAGTCTGTATCGCGAAACCGGAGATATCTATCTGGTAGCCGATGTGCTCGGCCACAAAGATGTAAACACGACCAAAAAACATTATGCTGCCCAGGACGATGAAAGACGCCGCCAGGCAGCAAATGTTGTCAAACTGCGGAGTGATCAGAAATAGGCGGGATCATTGCAGGTCCGTATAATAAGGAATGATCAGATGATTTCCCGGAATGAGTTTATCGTCCGAGTTCATATGATTGATAAAAGCAACTTCCTTCGCATAAGACATCGGATCGGCATATTCGGGGGTCATATAGGTTGTGGAGAGATTTTCAAGGGAATCTCCTGCATAAATGGTGATGCTCCGATACAGCTTTACGCGATTATTGTCGATGCTCTCATCTGCATAAGCAAATCCTCTGACCGATAACAGGACAATGAGTAAAACCGTCAGAAAAATCATAAGAAACAGTAAGTGTTTCCTCTGCATATCGCGCTTCTTTCCGGTTCTTCTGCTCTTTCTCATATACCCCTCCCGTGGATCACTGTTCCCTCAGTTTTCAAGAACAAATGTTCTGTTATGTAAATTATAGCGAACGTATATTCGAATGTCAACACTTTTTTCGAACATATTTTCTGAAAAGCAAATATATGTTTGCTTTATTCGAACATTTGTAGTAATATTTATTTAAAAAGGAGGGATGATGTAATGGGTTTTGGTAAAATATCCGGCAAACAGCAGGAAATCCTCGAATATATTAAAGAAGAAATACTGAAGAAAGGCTATCCGCCGACGGTTCGTGATATCTGTGAAGCAGTCGGTTTAAGTTCCACCTCTTCCGTTCATTCCCATTTAGCGACGCTTGAGAAAAACGGATATATCCGCAGAGATCCGACCAAACCGCGCGCGATTGAGATCATTGATGACAGTTTCCAGCTGGTGCGTCATGAAATGACCAGCATTCCGGTAGTCGGCACGGTCGCAGCAGGGACACCGATCCTTGCGCAGCAGAATATCGACAGTTATTTTCCGCTTCCTGTGGAATATACCCCCAACGCGCAATCCTTTATCCTGAAAGTGAAGGGCGACAGTATGATCAATGCCGGCATCTTTGACGGTGACATGATCTTCGTCGAACAATGCAATACGGCCAGAAACGGCGATATCGTCGTCGCACTGGTGGATGATTCCGCAACGGTGAAAACTTTCTACAAAGAGAACGGACATATCCGTCTGCAGCCTGAGAACGATTCGATGGAACCGTTCATCCTGGATCAGGTTACGATCCTTGGCAAGGTATTCGGCGTTATGCGTCTGTTTTAACGATTTAGAATCAAATAAAAGAGATTCCGCTGAAAGCCATGCGGAATCTCTTTTTATATGGCCATTATTCCATTAATCCATTACAACTGTTTCCCCGTCGCTCCAGATCCGTTCGAGATTATAGAATTCACGGCTTTCCTGATCAAATATATGAATGACGATATCCTGATAATCCATGAGGATCCAGTTGGCATTTTGATATCCTTCCACGGAACGCGCCCGGATCCCTTCTCCTGCCAGTTTTTCCTCGATCAGATCCGCCATTGCATGGATCTGATTCGGGTTCGATCCGGAGGCGATCATAAAATAATCGGCCAGAATGCTGACCTTTGAAATATCGATCACACGAATATCAGATGCTTTTTTTTCATCCATTGCCTGATAGGCGATTCTCATCAAACGACCGGTTTCGTTTTCCATACTCACTGTTATTCTTCCTTACTTACATAAAAATCATATGTTTTTTGTGTCATGTCATCAATTTCATTCTGCATGTTATGCAAATGATTCAGTGTCGCCCGCAGTATCATAACAAGTGCTTTGTCAAGATTAACAAACGCCTGTTTTCTGATCTCATCGATCTTAGGAAGCGGTTCTCTGTTCGGTTCGATATAATCCGCGACAAACAGGATCTTATCCAGCACATCCATATCCGGATGTCCCGTTGTATGATGAATGATCGCACTGATGATATCTTTATCCCTGACATGATATTTTTTGGCGGCCAGCATGGCACCGACCTTTGCATGTAACAGCGCCGGGTTGAGCTTTTCCGTTGCGGTTACTTCGATTTTATAACGTTCGCAATTTTTCAACAGTTCATCTGCGGACATATATTTCGCACAGTCATGCAGCAAACCGGCTGTCATCGCATGGTTTAAATCGGCCTCATAACGCATCGCGAGTGCGGCAGCCGTATAGGTAACGCCTAAAGTATGCTGAAACCTTGAATCTGACAGTTTTCGTTTGATCTGTTTCTGGATCTTACCAAGATCGTATTCTTTCTTTTTCTTATTACCGAGCATCCTTAAACTCCCGTGTATAAATGTTGTTGATGAATATATGTTTCCACCCTGGCAGGTACATAATAACGAATGCTTTTGCCATTCGCAAGACGATCCCTGATCATGGAGGACGAAATCTCCAGATTGATCGTGTCCATGATCATAACCGATGCATTGAATTGATCCTGCAAAAATCGCTTTTTTTCTTCGAGTTCTCTTGTTTCCGTAAAGTTCCGTGGAGCAACTAAGAGTGTCGCATTTTGAAAGATCTCCTGCGGTTCCTTCCAGGTCTGAATCGTCATCAGGACATCGGCTCCGCCGATAAAGTACAGCTCATCGGAAGGATTCTGATCCTTCAGGATCTTTAGCGTCTCACAGGTATAACTGTTCCCCTCCCGGTCCGTTTCGATCGTAGAGATCGCAAAATGATCATTGCCGGCGATTGCCATCTCGATCATACGGATCCTGTCATCTGCAGATACGATCTCGTCCTGATCCTTCAGATAGGAAATGCCGCTGGGTATGAACAATACCCGGTCCAAAGGCACGAAATCATATGCATTTTCAGCCAGGATCAGATGTCCGGTATGAATTGGATTGAATGTTCCGCCTAATATTCCGATCTTCATAGATTCACCACTTTATGTAAATCACAATTGGACATCATCAGTCCAGGGGCAGTTTGATCTTCGGTTTCTTTTTATCCGGCCGGTACAATATGATCTTTTTCCCGATTACCTGGACCACAGTGGAACGTGTGCGTTCAGCGATCATCTGCGCGATTTCCTTCGGATCGTCAGCGCAGTTTTTCTGTACACCGATCTTGATCAATTCTCTCGCGTTAAGCGCTTCATCAACGGAAGATACCACTTCCGGCGTCAGAGAAGATTTACCAATATAAAGAATGGATTCCATCGTTCCGGCCAGGCTTTTTAAGTATGCGCGCTGCTTGCTTGTCATTTTATACCCTCTTAAAACATTTACTTATAATAATCAAATTCATGACCGTACATACGAACACTGTCGCCTTCCTGAATGCCAAGATCTTCCAGCATTTCAAGGATTCCGTTTTCCTTCAGGAAATCCTGAAAAAACAGAAATCCTTTTTCGGAATCCAGATTGGTATATCCGAGCATTTTTTCGATCTTTGGTCCTTCGATGACATACTGATCCTGCGCGGCATCATAGGTCACCGTGAACGGTTCCGTTTCATCCAGCGATGCGCGGTCGATGCGGTATTCACTCTGAAATACGACAGGTTCCTGTTCAAGCGTATCAAGCACGGAAGAAATATGATATAACAACTCTTTGATCCCTTCACCGGTCAGCGCACAGATCGGATAGATTTCATATCCCTGCGGCGCAAACTCCTCCCTGATCCTCACGATCGGATCTTCCGCTGCATCTTCGGGGATCATGTCAGTTTTGTTCAGTGCAAGGATCTGCGGCCTCTTGGATAATTCGGTGTTATAAACAGATAATTCCCGATTGATCGTATAAATATCTTCAACAGGGTCTCTGCCCTCTGTCGAAGCCACATCCACGATGTGCAGCAAAACTTTCGTACGTTCAATATGCCGTAAGAAATCATGCCCGAGTCCGGCACCCTCACCCGCACCTTCGATGAGCCCCGGAATATCCGCCATGACAAAGCTTTTTGCATCGGAAAGATCAACGACGCCTAAGTGCGGGCTCAGCGTTGTGAAATGATAATTGGCGATTTCCGGTCTCGCATTGCTGACTTTGGATAAGAATGTGGATTTACCGACATTCGGGAATCCGATCAATCCGACATCGGCGATCACTTTCAGTTCCATTTCAATATACAGTTCCTGTGCGCTTTGCCCCGGTTGTGCGTACTTCGGCGCCTGCATGGTCGATGTCGCATAATGCTGATTCCCGTTTCCGCCGCGTCCGCCCTTTAACAGGACAACGCGCTTATTTTCCCCTGACATATCGAGGATCACTTTTCCGGATTCCGCTTCTTTTAAGACCGTACCGGCAGGAACTTTGATCACAATATCCGCACCGCTTTTTCCGCGGCAGTTCCGTTTTCCGCCGTTCTCACCGTCACCGGCACAGTACTTCCTGATATGTCTGAAATTTGTCAGGGTATTCATGCCTTCATCGACTTCAAAGATCACATCGCCGCCTTTTCCGCCGTCTCCGCCATCAGGTCCGCCGCTTGCGACATATTTCTCCCTACGGAAAGAAACATGCCCGTCTCCGCCTTTCCCGCTTCGCACATAGATTTTTGCTCTGTCTGCAAACATGATTATCCTCAGAAATAGAAAGGTGCAAGACTCGAAAAGAGTCTTGCACGCACATTTAGGTCATCTTACTCTTACTGTTCAACCGGATATACGGAAGCCTGTTTCCGATCTTTTCCTTTTCTTTCAAAGCGTACAACACCGTCAACAAGAGCGAATAATGTGTCATCTCCGCCTCTTCCGACGTTAACGCCCGGATGGATCTTGGTTCCGCGCTGTCTGTAAAGAATGTTGCCGGCCTTTACAAACTGTCCGTCAGCTCTTTTTGCGCCAAGTCTCTTGGATTCGGAGTCTCTGCCGTTCTTGGTAGAGCCTACACCCTTTTTATGAGCAAATAACTGAAGGTCAACTCTCAGCATTTCTACACCTCCTCGATCAATAGTCTGAAATAATCCTGATACTCTTTTTCAATTCCATTAAGTCCCAAAAGATATGCATCCGTAAGAAGTGTTGCTTTCTCATCCGGCTTTTCTATAAACTTCAGCGAAATACCATTGTCTGTATCAAGCCAGAACTTTGCATCCGTAAACGTTTCCAGAGCATTCACCGTATTGATCGTCAGAATGGATACCGCCGCACAGACGATATCTTTTCCTTTCCGGTCAAACAAAGCGTGTCCTTCCACGGAAAAACCTACGCAAGTTCCGCATCCATCTTTCAGAACCTTTGCTGTGATCATAAATGACACCTAACAAACATATTTATGCGTTGATCTTATCAATCTTAACCTTTGTGTATGCTTGTCTATGACCATTCTTCTTATGATAACCGCTTTTTCTCTTGTACTTGTAAACAATGACCTTCTTAGATCTGCCATTCTCTACGACCGTACCGGAAACGGAAGAATTAGAAACATCTTCCCCAACCAGAAGCTTCTTATCACTTACAGCAAGAACACGATCAAAAGTCACAGTATCTCCGGCTTCTGCAGAAAGCTTTTCTACCTTGATCACATCGCCTTCGGAAACCTTATACTGCTTCCCGCCTGTTGCAATAATTGCGTACATAGGGCACCTCCTATTACTCTTTCTCGCTGGCTTCGGTGGACCTTGTCACTTATTACCTCGCCACGCGGCATACGCAAGTATTATACAGGAAGTGCCCTGATGTGTCAAACATTATTTTATTGTATGGTTGTTAAAAACGTACCGAAAATCAATCAATGATCGATCAGTAATACCGACACATCATTCACGTTGGTTCCCGTCGCACCAGTGAAGATCAGACAATCGATTGCCTGCAGGGCATGGTAGGCATCATTATTATCAAGATAAGACCGGATATCCATACCCTTTTCCTTAAGATCTGTGACCGTGGATCCGTCCGTATACCCGCCGGCAGCATCCGTCGGTCCGTCCGTCCCGTCGCTGCCAAGGGAAAATACGGCAACGCCGTCTATTCCGTTAAGACCGATCGCCGCAGATAACGCAAGTTCCTGATTTCGGCCGCCCTTTCCGCTTCCTTTGAGATGAACCACCGTTTCCCCGCCGGCGATAAAGGCCTGCTTTTTCCCGTTTCCGACGTGGCTTCTTCCGATACTTGCAAGAAATGATCCTGCTTCTCTTGCTTCCGAGCAAAGTTCGTCCGTTAAGAATACCGGTTCATAACCGAGTTTTTGACATTCCTTTGCCGCAGCAGAGCACAGTTCTCTGACGGAGCCTGTGATCTGCGTTTCCACATTGTTCAGTTCTTTCGGTGTTTCTTTCTGCAATAATTCCATGGCGGCATCGGAAAAATGCAATCCGTAGCGTCTTACGATTTCCAGTGCCTGCTCACATGTGGAACTGTCAGGATAAGCCGGTCCGCTCGCGATCATATCAAGAGGATCTCCCAAAATGTCGCTCAGCACAATACTGAAAACCCTGGCAGGCGCCGCAGCAAGCGCGAACTTTCCGCCTTTGACAGAGCTCAAACGCTTTCTCACCGTGTTCATCTCGACGATATCCGCACCACAGGCCAATAACTGCTTGGTAATATCCTGCAGTTCCTCTCCGGGAATCAGCGGTTTTTCAAATAAAGCACTTCCGCCGCCCGAAAGCAGGAATACCACTGTATCCTCCATCCCGAGTGGTTCCACAAGTTCCAGTGCTTTAGCGGTTGCCGCAAAACTGTTCTCATCAGGAACCGGATGTCCTGCTTCATAACAGGCCACGCCCGGTATCTCACCTTTTACATGATCGTATTTTGTGACGACGATCCCTCCGTCAAGATGCGGCAGCACATTTGCAGCCGTAGCAGCCATTTGCCAGGCTGCTTTTCCTGCAGCAACCAGAACCACTTTTCCGCTTCCCGGTGTAAAACCCTGCAGGGCCCTTTTCACCGCTTCATCCGGTAATACAGCCTTTATGGATCCGGAAACGATCAAGTCCGCATCTTTGCGCAAAGCTTTGTTCATAGCACATTCTCCCTTATCCTTTTCGTCAGTGCAGGAACAGACTTAACAGGAAAATCTCAATAATCGCCGCGATACCCATGATCAGAGTTGCGACAGTCCATGTTTTATAACCACGCTCCGGAGACATTGCACCGAAATTTGTAACAACCCAGTAATAAGAATCGTTTGCATGAGATACCGTCATTGCACCTGCGCCGATCGCCATACAAACGAGTGCGATCTGAACAGGTGTGCTGAATCCGAGCGCGGGCAGAAGCGGTGAAACGATACCTGCCGTTGTGGTCAGCGCTACAGTTGAGGAACCCTGTGCGGATTTGAGGATTGCAGATAAGAGGAACGGGAAGAAAATACCCATTGCGGCCAATATTTCTGCATGATCGGAAATATAATTCACCATATCCGTCGAAGCAATGACTTTACCCAAAACACCGCCTGCAGCCGTAACAAACAAGATCGGACCGACGGTTTTTAAGGTTTCATTACAGATATTATAGAATTCTTTCATCTTTCCGGCGCCGGAAAGCTGTATGATTGCAAAAATGACACCAACGGCAAGCGCAATGATCGGTGTCCCGAAAAACTTCATGAGATCGGAAAACATCCCTTCTGCTTTCGCCATGGTAAAGATCGAAGAAAGTGCCATCAGAATGATCGGAACAATGATCGGAGCCAGCGCAGAAAAACCGTTCGGAAGTTTTCCGTATTCGGCTACCAGTTCCTCATAACTCTTGGTTACTTCCGTCATATCGGCTTCGTCATCCGCCTTTACCTTCTTTCCGACAATCTGTGCATAGAAATATGCTGCAGCAAGCGGCAGGATCGAGCACAGAACGCCCAGTCCCATGACCAGTAACAGATTGTCACCGATACCAAGTGTATTGGCTGCGGCAATCGGTCCGGGTGTCGGCGGAATAAATACATGAGAAGCAAACAGACCGGAAGCCAGTCCCACCGACATTGCCACTGAGGATGCCCCTGTTCTGCTGACCAGTGCTTTGCGGATCGGATTCAGGATAACAAATCCGGAGTCACAGAAAACCGGAATGGATACGACCCAGCCCATCAGTTCCATGGCCAGGACCGGATGTTTCTTTCCGACAAGCTTGATCACCATATCTGCAAGCTTCAAAGCGGCTCCGGTCTGTTCCAGAATACTTCCGATCAGTGCGCCGAGAATGATCACGATACCGATCGAAGTAAAGGTTCCGGAAAAGCCCTGTCCGATAACCGTTGCAATGCCTGCCTGTTTGGATCCGTCATCCAGCGTGACATCTACGATCGGAATTCCGGCGATCAGGCCCAAGACAAGTGAAATACACATGATGGAGACAAACGGATGAATCTTAAACTTCGAGATCATAAAGATCATTACTACGATCGCAAGAATAAAGACGATAATCAACGGTAACCCTGACATACAACTACCCCCTTTTCATACCCCAAAACTATTTTTTGATTACTTTAAACATACACGGGATCAAAAGACCGCCGATAATGTTTCCGAGTGTGTTCAGCAGGATAAACACCAGCATGTTTAAACCAAGCATTCCTGCCATGGAAAAATAGAACATATTGGCAACACAGTGTTCGAAACCGCACAGAATAAAAACGGTAACGCCAAACAGCAGCGCCAAGTACTTCCCGACTTCATGCGGATTGTTCTTATAACCGTCCACTGCGATATAGATGCAGACATTGCAGAACAGGCCAAGCAAGATCGTGCTGAAGGGACTGCCGGAAAGTTTCTTCGTACAGATTCCCTGCGCTGTTTCAATCAGTGCCGGTGCGACCCTGGTCGCACGCATCGCAAGTCCGGTCAGCAGACAACCCGCAAAATTGCCGCACCAGATCAGGAACAGGTCGAACAGATAGGGAGCCTTATGATCGAGTGCGTAACAGACTTTTCCGGTAAACAGATTCAGGCCGAATGTGCATACGGTAAACAGACCGATCGTAAAAAAGAGAGCGCCGACAACCTTCGATTCACACGAGAGAAAAACAATTCCCCCGATACTGATGGACATCCCGGCAAGGATGCCAAGGACAAATGTTTGAATATGTTTCATAACAATCCTCTCCGACTATCCGTATGTCAGAACAATCCGGAAATAACCCCGTTTTCATCCACATCGATCTTCTCAGCTGCCGGTACTTTGGGAAGTCCCGGCATGGTCATGATGTCTCCGGTAAGCGCTACGATAAAGCCTGCGCCGGCCGAAACCTTCAGATTTCGTACCTGTACGGTATAATCATGCGGTGCACCGAGCTTTGTTGGGTCATCCGAGAAGCTGTATTGTGTTTTCGCCATGCAGACAGGCAGTTTGGAAAAGCCGAGGTTTTCCAGTTCCTTGATCTGCTTCACGGCGTTGCCGACAAGCTGGATCCCGTCCGCATGATAAATCTTCTTGGCGATCGCATCCATCTTATCGTAAATGCTCATATCATCCGTATAGGAGAAGGTAAAATCATTCTCTTCTTCACAGAGTCTGACGACTTCTTCTGCAAGCTTGATACCACCCTCGCCGCCTTTTGCCCAAACTTCGGAAAGCGCAACATTTACACCGAGTTCCTTACATTTTGCTTCCACAAGGTCCAGTTCTGCCTTCGTGTCCGTCGGGAATGCATTGATCGCAACAACGCAAGGCAGCTTATAGACATTCTTAATATTGTCAACGTGCTGTAAGAGGTTGGGCAGTCCCTTTGTCAGCGCATCAAGGTTTTCTTCATTCAGATCAGCCTTTGCCACGCCACCATGATGTTTCAGCGCTCTTACGGTCGCAACGATGACAACTGCCGACGGTTTCAGTCCCGCCATACGGCATTTGATATCAAGGAATTTTTCGGCACCCAGATCTGCACCGAATCCGGCTTCCGTGATCGTATAATCCGAAAGCTTCATCGCCATTCTGGTCGCCGTTACGGAATTGCACCCGTGCGCGATGTTGGCAAACGGACCGCCATGGATAAACGCCGGCGTTCCTTCCAGCGTCTGTACAAGATTCGGTTTCAGTGCATCCTTCAATAATGCTGCCATCGCACCCTGTGCCTTCAGATCTCCGGCAGTCACCGGATCTCCGTCGGTGTTGTATCCTACGATGATGCGTGCACAACGAGCTTTCAGATCCGTAATATCACTAGAGAGGCAGAGCACTGCCATAATCTCGGATGCGACAGTGATGTCATAGGAATCCTCACGTACCACACCGTCTCCCTTACCGCCAAGGCCGATCACGATATTTCTTAACTCACGGTCATTCATGTCCACCGCTCTGTGCCATGTGATCTTCTTGGGATCGATCTTTAAGGCATTACCCTGGTGAATATGGTTATCAAGCATCGCAGCAAGCAGATTATTTGCCGCTCCGATCGCGTGAAAATCACCGGTAAAGTGCAGGTTGATGTCTTCCATCGGTACCACCTGCGCATATCCGCCGCCTGCCGCACCGCCTTTGACACCGAATACCGGTCCCAGGGACGGCTCACGCAGTGCCACAAGACAGTTCTTGCCGAGTTTTCTCATTCCATCCGCAAGGCCGACCGTTGTTGTAGTCTTTCCTTCTCCCGCAGGTGTCGGATTGATCGCCGTGACCAGAACCAGTTTTCCGTCCTTTTTTTCGGCGTAGTCCTTCAGCAGGGAATAATCAACCTTTGCTTTATAATTACCGTACTGTTCCAGGTACTGCTCTTCCACACCCGCAACTTTTGCGATCTCGGTAATCTTTTGCATCTTGCATTCCTGCGCGATCTCAATATCTGATTTGTATCCCATATTTTGTGTCCCTCCCGGAAAATATTCACCATATATAGTTTATAATGGTAAAATCCAAAATGCAACCCGAAAAGTGGAAATAAAAAAAGAAAATAGGACACTCCTGTCCTATTTTCTCTTCCGTCAACAGATTGGATCCCTGATGGATCAGTTATTGATCAGCTTATCTTCTTCATTGTTCCAGCTGTAAAGCTTGCGGATCTCTTCGCCGACCTTCTCCGAAGGATGCTCGCTGGCAAGTTTACGCATTGCCTTAAAGTGTACCTGACGGCCTGCAGGAGACATATCAAGCAGGAACTGTTTTGCAAAAGAACCGTCCTGAATGTCGGAAAGGATCTTCTTCATGGTCTTCTTGGTCTCTTCCGTGATCAGCTTCGGTCCGGTAATGTAATCACCGTATTCGGCCGTATTGGAGATTGAATAACGCATGCCCGCAAATCCGGACTGGTAGATCAGATCAACGATCAGTTTCATCTCATGGATACATTCAAAATATGCATTTCTCTCATCATAGCCTGCTTCCACAAGGGTTTCAAAGCCCGCCTGCATCAGCGCGCAGACACCGCCGCATAATACGGCCTGCTCACCGAACAGATCTGTCTCGGTCTCTGTACGGAATGTTGTTTCCAAAACGCCGGCTCTTGCGCCGCCGATCGCCAGGGCATATGCAAGCGCCATATCCAGTGCCTTCCCCGTAGCATCCTGCTCAACCGCAACCAGACAGGGAACGCCTTTACCGGCCTGATATTCGGAACGGACGGTATGTCCCGGGCCCTTGGGCGCGATCATGGTCACATCCACATCCTTCGGCGGTACAATACATCCGAAATGAATGTTGAAACCATGCGCAAACATCAGCATGTTGCCAGCTTCAAGATTCGGCTCGATGTCCTTCTTGTACATGTCGGCCTGCTTTTCATCATTGATCAGGATCATGATGATATCAGCTTTCTTGGCAGCTTCTGCTGCGGTATATACCTCAAATCCCTGCTTTACGGCTTTATCCCAGGAACGGGAGCCCTCATAAAGTCCGATGATGACCTTGCAGCCGGATTCCTTTGCATTCAGGGCATGCGCATGTCCCTGACTGCCGTAACCGATGATCGCAATGGTCTTACCATCCAGCATTGATAAATTACAGTCTTCCTGATAGAAAATTCTTGCCATTTGATAGCCTCCTAAATGTTTGTTGTGTATCCTCAATCAAAATACAGTACGTTGTCACTGCCTCTGGAGAGGCCTGCAATTCCGGTTCTTGCGATTTCCAGGATCTCATATCCGTCAAGCAGTTTCAGGAACGCTTCGATCTTGGTCTGGTTACCGGTCAGTTCGATCATCAGGGAATCGGGTGCAACATCCACGATCTTCGCGCGAAAGATGTCCGAAACGGCAATGATCCCCGGACGCTGTTCCGCACTTGCAGCAACTTTGATCATGATCAGCTCCCGGAATACGGAATCCTCCGGCACCAGTTCACGTACATTTCTGACATCGATCAGTTTGCTGACCTGCTTCTCGATCTGATCCAGAATATCCAGATCGCCGCATGCCACGATCGTGATCCTGGTAAATCTCGGATCTGCCGTTGTTCCGGCGGTAATACTTTCGATATTGTATCCTCTGCGGCTGAAGAGCCCGGAAATACGGCTCAAAACACCTGATGTATTGTCTACGATTATTTGAAATACTTTCTTCTGCATGGCATTTTTCATTATAAATTGCAGGTTAGCCTATGTCAATCTATGGTAGATATTCATAAATGGCATAACTTGCAGTTATATAAAAATCATGAGCCGGTTTTCCCGTTTATTCAAGATGGCATTTCTGTAATGCCAGGGTTCCCGTTCTGGCCACTTCCACAATCGGAATACTTGCCATCATCTGCATGAGCAGTTCGATCTTATCCGGCGTCGAACACAATTGGATCGTCATCATGGTTTTGGAAATATCTACGATCTCGGCATGGAGTATATCACAGATATCCATCAGTTCCTTGCGATTGTTCTTGTTGTATTTGACTTTGATCAAAAGCAGTTCCCTGGAAATACTCTCGCTTTCCTTAAACGTTTTGATCTTGATCACATCGATCTTCTTATTTAACTGCTTTTCGATCTGCTCCAGGGTGGTTGCATCCCCGGAAGAAACGATCGTGATACAGGAAACCTTCGGATCGTCAGTTTCTCCTACCGCAAGCGAATCAATATTAAAACATCTTCTGGAAAAGAGTCCGGCAACTTTCATGAGAACACCGGATCGGTTTTCAACCAGAACGGAATAAAGCCTTTTCATTACCGTTTCCCCCAACAACTATTTTGCAAAACAATAAGGATCGATGATGCATTCAAGGATCGCCGTCTGATCATCTTTCAAAAACTTCCGGATATTTTCGCGGATGCGTTCCGGTTTGGAAATTCTCATATACGGAATGTCATATGCCGCGGCAAGTTTCTCGTAATTGGGATTACCTTTTAAATCCACCATGGAATAATTGCTCTTATACAATTTATCCTGATATTCTCTGACAAGGCCAAGATAACCGTTGTTGAAGATTACGATCTTGACGGGGATCTCGTGCTGTCTGATCGTTGCCAGTTCCATCATGCTCATCTGGAAGGAACCGTCTCCGCATACGGCAACAACCTGTCTGCCGCACCCGACTCTGGCTCCCATTGCAGCCGGAATGGAATATCCCATGGTTCCCATGCCGCCGGATGTCAGGAAATTACCGTTTTTCACGATATGATAATTGCAGGACCACATCTGGTTCTGGCCGACATCCGCCACATATACGGCGTTGAAGTCCATTTCTTCGGAAAGCGTCTTAACGATCTTGGCGGGATCCGGATAATCCGCATCAATATTGCGGTTGATCTGATAGGAATCTTTATAATCATTCAGGGTATTTACCCATGAACGGTAATCCACATTGATATCGTGCTGTTTGAAATCCTCGAAGATCGCAGCGATATCTCCGACGAGCGGAATATGCGGCCCGACATTTTTCCCGATCTCGCAGGGATCCACATCAATATGGATCAGCACCTTATTCTCCGTGATCAGATCCGGCTGGGAAATGGCACGGTCCGCAACACGGGCACCGATCATCAGAAGCAGATCTGATTCGTTCATGGCACGGTTGGCGTAAGATTTGCCGTTATTACCGACCATCCCGAAATAATATGGATCGTTTGAAGGTAATACCCCGATCCCCATCATGGTCGAGACTACCGGAATCCCGTACAGATGTGCAAATTCCTTTAACTGTTCCTTGGCACCGCTTAAGATCACGCCGCCGCCCGCACAGATGATCGGACGTTTTGCTCTCGACAGCTCTTTAAACACTTTCTTGATCTGTACGGCATGTCCCCTGACAGTCGGCTTATAAGTCCTTAAATTTACTTCCTGCGGGTATTTGAACCGGCTGATCGTATCGTTCTGGATATCCATGGGCACGTCGATCAGAACGGGGCCTTTGCGTCCCGTTGAGGCAATATAGAAAGCTTCTTTGAATATACGCGGGATATCATTGACGTCCTTGATCAGGTAACTGTATTTTACAAAAGATTCCGCAGCACCCGTGATATCGGCTTCCTGAAAGACATCGGAGCCAAGAAGCGAAGAATCCACCTGCCCGGTGATACAGACAAGCGGAATCGAGTCGGCATATGCGGTTGCTATGCCCGTGATCAGATTTGTTGCACCCGGTCCCGACGTGGCAACACAAACACCGACGGAACCGGATACACGCGCGTATCCGCTTGCCGCATGAGCAGCATTCTGCTCAGTACGGACAAGCACGCGCTTTATGTTTGTTGCTGTAATACTCTCAAAAAACGGGCAGATGGCTACTCCCGGATAACCAAATACTGTTTTCACGCCCTCTTCCTGAAGGCATTTTACCATTGCATCTGCGCCTAGCATGGCTTTATACTCTCCCCTTGACCATCACGCATCATAAATCATGCGCTTTTATTTTCCGAAAAGTTTTGCAAGCGGTGCGACGATCTTACCCAGATCCACGATCGCATCATTTAATGCATCCACATCGATCGCATCGATCTTGGTCATGGCATCCGCCATGCTTTCCTCACTCTGAACAACCAGATCATTAACATTCTCCAGCATCGAATTCAGATCCGTCTGTGCAAGATTCTGTGTGATGCCGTCCAGATTTACCATGACATCATTGATCTCACCCATCATACCGTTTACGCTGGTTACGATCTCATCGGCGTTTGCCATGATGCCCTGTGCGTCGGACATGATCTGCTGTGCATCCATCAGGACATTTTCAACCTCGTTGACCACTTTAACGATCTTGGGAGCGGAAACGATCCCGATGATCGCGATCACAAGGACAACAAAGAGTGCAAGCAGGGAACTGAACAGCGCCCAACCGCTCTGCCGTTTCAGATATTTCATCTGCTTCTGGTTGGATTCCTTGATCTCATTCAGAAGCGCTACGATCTGTTTCAGATCCGCATCATTGATCGTTGCGTAGATCGGTTCCTCATCCGTATTAAGCGCTTCGGCAACCGCCTGGGCAACTTCTTCCTTAACCTTCTTCTCTTCTGCCTTTGCTTCTGTCTTTGCTTCTTTCTTTACTGCTTCCTTAACTTCTGCTTTGACCTCTTCTTTATCTCCCACTGCATCTTTGGCAATTGCCTTACCCTCTTCTTTCACATCTTCTTTGACGGCCGTGGCAGCGGTTTCTGCTTTCTGTGCAGCAGCCGTTGTAACTTCTTCGTTCGCCTTAGTTGTCTTTTTTGCCATGATACTCATTCCTCCTGTTTATTTATTGAATGAATCACTGCGTCCATATGAAATCAGATATGCAGTTTGTGATGATATCTGTTATTGTATCAAATATTCAGCAAATAGAAAAGATAATAACGCATAAATCTGAATATTTTTTTCATGAAAAAAGGGATGGCGAAACACCATCCCTTAATATCCGTTAAGTTTGATCAGAATTTGCCTGCTTTTGCAGCTTCCTCGATCGAAACAGCCGTCGATACGGTCATACCGACCATCGGGTTGTTACCTGCACCGATCAGGCCCATCATCTCAACATGAGCCGGTACGGAAGAAGAACCAGCGAACTGCGCATCGGAATGCATACGGCCCATGGTATCCGTCATACCGTAAGAAGCCGGTCCTGCAGCCATGTTATCCGGATGCAGGGTACGTCCCGTTCCGCCGCCGGAAGCAACCGAGAAATACTTCTTTCCTGCTTCCACGCGTTCTTTCTTATAAGTACCTGCAACAGGATGCTGGAATCTGGTCGGATTGGTGGAGTTACCGGTAATGGATACGTCCACGTTTTCCTTCCACATGATCGCAACACCTTCCTGTACGTCATTGGCACCGTAGC
>JAFYDQ010000172.1 GCA_017544705.1 Lachnospiraceae bacterium
ACCGAACATAATATCCGGATCCTTCAAAACGGCGACACGGTTTATGCGGAAGCCATGAAGATCAAGAGTGAGAAAGATACGGAAGAATCCTACTATCTACCGACAACCTGTTGTGTAAGCGAATCGATCGAAGACTGTGAACCCGGCATGAAGAAGGTGACCGGTTCCTATACGATCGATTATTCACAAGAAGGTTCAGGTGTTGCATTTGAAGTCTGGGTTGATGCATTTGACCGTTATACGGGTACTTCTTTTATGAGCGGAAGCGCCTTAACGCTCAATTCCAAGAAGAAAACAACGGAACTGGAAGCACCGATCACGATCGACACACCGGATGGCCCCAAAGAGATCTTCATGGAAACCGAGAGCAAGATGGATAAGAAAAACAAGGTCATGAACCGCTCCATCACCATCACCTGTCCGGTTGACTATGACGGTACTGTTTTTATGGCCGGCTATTCCAGCAGGGCTTTGGCGGAGAAACTGGATTTCGAAGCAATGGCGGCAAAGAAAACACCGATCGACCAGCTGCCTTTTTATCAGAGCAGGAAGCCTTATTACTTCTACAGCCTGAACGGATACTAATATGACATGATTTTAAGGGGGATTTTTATGGATACGTTATCGGCGTATATGAACGCACATTTTTCGGTGGCGCAGGAGGTTGATTTTTGCTGCCGGATCATTGTTGCGGCAATCGTGGGCGGCATCATCGGTTTTGAGAGAAGCCACCGCTTTAAGGAGGCCGGATTCCGGACTCATGTGATCGTCTGTTGTACGACCTGCATCCTGATGATCCTTTCAAAATACGGTTTCGCGGATCTGGAAGGGGCAGACGGTGTCTTTTTTTCCGGTACACGCGGTGCCGATACATCTCGTATCGCTGCGCAGGCGGTCAGCGGTATTTCGTTTCTGTGTGCCGGCGTGATCTTTAAGACCGGAAGCAATATCCGCGGTCTTACTACTGCAGCCGGATTATGGCTTACGGCAAATCTCGGCTTGGTTTTTGGTGCCGGCATGTATGTGATCGGTATTTTTGCTTTATTGCTGCTGTTTGTCCTGCAGTTCTTAACGTTGCATGTATTTCACGGCATAGACGGTTATTCCGGAAATGATCTGCACTTTAAGATATCCGCCAACAACAACTTCCATGATGAATTGATCGAACAATTGAAAACATGGAAAGCAAAAGTGATCGAGAGTCATATCACACATAACGAGGATGGCAGTGTTGATTATGATCTGATCGTGCGCAGACGGACGGAGATCAGTTATGATGAACTGAAAGCTTTTATCGATAAACGTGATGATGTCCTCTCATTTAAGACCAGCCCGCTGCTGAACCACTTCAAGTAAGAAATAAACAGGAGGTACCGTATGGTTGCTCAAATTGAAGTATTTACGCAGAACAGTATCCGGATCACAACGGGAGAGCGGAAGATCTATGCGGATCCGTTCAAAATGAGCGGATCACCGAAGGATGCCGATTTTATACTGATCACACATGACCATTACGACCATTTTTCTCCCGAAGACATTCAGAAGGTTGCCGGTAAGAACACAATCCTGGTCGCACCGGAAAAGATGAAAAAGAAGGCAGAGGAAGTACGGGATTTTGTCAGCAGGATCGTGACGGTGGAACCCGGTAATTCCTATGAGGCCGAGGGACTGTCTTTTGAAACGGTGCCTGCCTATAATTCCATGAAACCGTTTCACCCGAAACATGCAGGGTTTGTCGGTTATATTCTGGAAATTGACGGTAAGCGGATCTATATCGCGGGAGATACCGATGCGACCAAAGAAGCAAAAGCAGTTAAATGTGATATTGCGCTTGTGCCGATCGGCGGTACCTATACCATGGATGCGAAAGCGGCTGCAGAATTGGTGAATCAAATATCACCAAGCGTTGCGATTCCCGTTCATTTCGGGGAAATTGTCGGCAAGCCGGAAGATGCGAAAACTTTTGCAGGCCTTGTGAACGAACCGATTGTTGTAGAAGAAAAAATAAGATTTTAAAGGGAGAAAGATAAAAAGATGAAACTAGGAATCGTCGGGTTGCCGAATGTGGGCAAATCTACCTTATTTAATTCGCTGACAAAAGCAGGAGCGGAATCAGCAAATTATCCGTTCTGTACGATCGACCCGAATGTCGGTGTTGTTGCCGTACCCGATGAGCGGATCAAACTGCTCGGCGAACTGTATCATACGAAGAAAGTCACACCGGCCGTGATCGAGTTCGTGGATATCGCAGGCCTTGTGAAAGGAGCGAGCAAAGGGGAAGGCCTGGGTAACCAGTTTCTGGCAAACATCCGGGAAGTGGATGCGATCGTGCATGTTGTCCGCTGTTTTGAAGACGCAAATGTTGTTCACGTGGACGGATCGATCGATCCGCTGCGGGATATCGAAACGATCAACCTGGAGCTGATCTTTGCGGATATTGAAGTGCTCGAGCGCCGGATTGCGAAGCAGGGCAGAGCAGCCAATAATGATAAGAAGGTTGCCAAAGAGGTTGAAATGTTGAAACGCCTGATCGCACATCTGGAAGACGGAAAGATCGCAAGGACTTTTGAAACAAATGATGAGGATGAAGCGGAATGCTTTTCTTCCTATAATTTATTAACGGCCAAACCGGTCATTTATGCGGCTAATGTTGCAGAGGATGATCTGGCGGATGACGGTGCCGGTAATGCACATGTGCAGAAGGTAAGAGAATTTGCAAAACAGGAAGGAAGCGAAGTCTTTGTAATCTGCGCGCAGATCGAGCAGGAAATCGCGGAGCTTGATGATGATGAGAAAGCAATGTTTCTGGAAGACCTGGGATTAAAAGAATCGGGCCTTGACAAGCTGATCGCCGCAAGTTACAGATTACTGAACCTGATGAGCTTTTTGACGGCAGGAGAGGATGAGTGCCGGGCCTGGACCATTAAGATCGGAACGAAGGCACCGCAGGCGGCAGGAAAGATCCATACCGATTTTGAAAGAGGCTTCATTAAGGCTGAAGTCGTCAACTACAAAGATCTGTTGGAATGCGGTTCGCTTTCGGCGGCAAGGGAGAAAGGCCTTGTCGGTATGGAGGGAAAAGATTATGTGGTAAAAGACGGAGATGTGATCCTGTTCCGGTTTAATGTATAGTCCCCACTTTTTACCACCATATATTGTACTTTGTTGATGAACAACCACAAACGCCCGTGAAACGGGCGTTTTTTGTTACATATTTTTAAATTTTTTTTGAAAAAGGGGTTGCAAAATGATTGATATATGATTAGAATATAACCAGAAGTGGTGAGAAGTGGTAGAAAGTGGTAGAAAGTAGGAACCCGACATGTTCATGGGAGAGTACAACCACACAATCGATGCGAAGGGGCGTCTGATCATTCCGGCAAAGTTTCGCGAGCAGCTTGGGGAAGCTTTCGTGATCACGAACGGAAACGACGGTTGTCTTAATATCTACACCAATGAGGATTGGGAAACCTTTTTGGATAAACTCCGCGTTCTGCCAAACAATCGGGATAAGCGTGAGATCGTCCGTAAATTTGTCGCACAGGCCAATCCGGTAGAAGTTGACAAGCAGGGCAGGATCCTTATCCCTACGGCGCTCAGGGATCATGCGGCGCTGGAAAAAGATGTCGTATTTGCCGGTGTGATCGATAAGATCGAGGTATGGAACAAAGAACGCTGGGAGACGGCATCCGATGTTGATGATATCGATGATATCGCAGAAAGGCTGGCTGATCTGGGCTTGAGCATTTAAGGAGGAAGGGACCTTGACATTTGCGCACAAGTCAGTCCTGCTAAAAGAAACGATTTCCAATCTTTGCCTGAAGCCGGAAGGGACCTACGTGGATGGCACGTTAGGCGGCGGAGGACATGCGGAAGCGATTCTTAAGCAATTATCACCACAGGGGAGATTGATCGGGATAGACCAGGATGCAGCTGCGATCGCAGCTGCGGGAGAACGGTTGAAGGCGTTTTCCAATGTTACATTGATCAGGGACAATTACTGTAATGTCACAGAGATCTTAAAACAGATGCACATCGCACATGTTGACGGGATCGTCCTTGATCTGGGCGTATCCTCTTACCAGCTGGATACACCTGAGAGGGGATTTTCTTATAAGGAAGATGCACCGCTGGACATGCGGATGGATCAAAGAAACACGGTCAGTGCAAAAGAGATCGTCAACGGATATCCGAGAGAAGAACTGTTCCGGATCATTCGTGACTACGGGGAAGATCCTTTTGCGGCAAACATCGCAAAACATATCGTACAATACAGGGAAAGCAAAGAGATCGAAACGACAGCGGAACTGGCAGAAATCATCAAATCAGCGATTCCGATGAAGATCAGAAAATCGGGAGGACACCCTGCCAAGCAGACGTTTCAGGCGATCCGAATCGAATGTAACAGGGAACTGGATGTTTTGCAAAATTCACTGGATGACATGATCGAACTGCTGAACTCGAAAGGAAGGCTTTGCGTGATCACATTCCACTCGCTGGAAGACAGGATCGTAAAGAATACCTTCAAACGGAACGAACATCCGTGTACCTGCCCGCCTGATTTTCCGGTATGTGTATGCGGGAAAAAACCGAAGGGCAGGATTGTAAGCAAAAAGCCGATCGTACCGGACGCGGATGAACTGGCGGCAAATTCCAGATCAGGGAGTGCGAAACTTCGCATCTTTGAAAAGGCGTAGAACAAAAGGAGCAATCATATGACAAGGACTCATGGACGAGGAACAAGTGCATATCGAAGGAACGATGAATATGTATACGGAAACACCGCAAGAGCATTACAGCCGGTAGGCGTTGAGGCTCCGCGGGAGCGGGAACTCAGCCACAGGGCCCGCAGAAATAGGGACAGGGCTTCCCATATGAGTTTCGGCTATGTATTCTTTTTAACGCTTGCGATCGCTTTGACAGGGATCGGATGTCTGCAGTACCTGAAACTGCAATCGGAGATCACGAATTCCATCAAACGTATTTCCGTTCTGGAGAGTCAGCTGAATAATATCAAAGCTGAAAATGATGACACGGAAAGCCGCATCAAAGGCACTGTCGGTCTGGAAGAGATCAAGAAACGTGCCATGAACGAACTCGGTATGCAATATGCAACGCCGGAACAGATCGTGAAATATGAAAGCGATGATACGGACTATGTCAGACAATATATAGATATTGATTGAGCAATCACACAAGATGTGGTATACTATGGTCTGGATGTCGGGATTTGACATCCGGATCATTTGATTTTTACGTTCTTTTTATATAGATCAGGGGATATTGCGGGTTGAATAAGCAGGAAGAGCTTAGATTTACAAAGAAGATGCAGAAAAAGCTGGCAGTATTATTCGTATTGATACTGGTGGCTTTTATTTCGTTGAGTGTCCGTTTGTATGCGATCAACCGTGATAACGGGGAGAAATACAAGAAGCAGGTCCTGTCACAGCAGGAATATGACAGTATTACGCTTGTCGCTAAACGCGGAGATATTCTGGATTCCAACGGTTCCAAACTGGCGGTCAGCCAGAAAGTCTATAATGTGATCATAGATGCAAAGACTTTGAACGGAAACGATCAGGAATATCTGGAACCGACGCTGCAGGCCCTGTATTCCACGAACATGACGTTTCTGTTCTCACAGAATGAACTTCGTGATTTTATCAGACAGAATCCGTCCAGCCAGTACCGCGTGATCGCAAAGAAACAGAGCTATGAAGCGGCAAGCCCGCTAATGGATATCCTGAACAATACGGCCGAATATCAGAGCATAAAGGGGGTTTGGCTGGAAGATACCTATCAGAGACAGTATCCTTATAATTCGCTGGCCTGTGATGTGATCGGATTTGTGCAGGGCGATAACGAAGGTATTTACGGCCTTGAGGAATTTTATAACAATGAGTTAAACGGAACGAACGGGCGCGAATACGGATACCTGAATGATGATGAAAATCTGGAACGAACCATAAAACCGGCACAGGACGGCCATACACTTGTTACGTCACTGGATGCAAATATTCAGAGTATCGTAGAGAAACATATTCTTGCCTTTAACGAGCAATACAGAAATGCTTATCGTGACGGAAGCGGCAGCACAAATACCGGTGTGATCGTCATGAACCCGAAAAACGGAGAGGTTCTGGCCATGGCCAGTTATCCCGTCTTTGATCTGAATGATCCCAGAAACACAACGGGACTCAAGATCGAAATGCCGGAAATGCCGGAAATGACGGTAGCCGGTGAGGATGTGGAGCAGACAACCGGAAATGAAGAAGAATCCGCCAATGAGAACGCGGAAACGGAAGAGAATACAGATCAAGTACAGACATTGTCTCCGGATGCGTTAAATCCCGGGGCCGTCGGCGAAGCGTATGAAGATGCTTTCGAGGAAGCAAAGATGGATGCATTGAATGCGCTTTGGAAGAATTTCTGCATCAATTCCACTTATGAACCGGGTTCCACGATGAAACCGTTTACCATGGCTTGCGGGCTTGAAGAAGGCCTGCTTACCGGTAATGAGAATTACAGATGTGAAGGTGTCCTGAATGTCGGTGATCATGAGATCCACTGTTCCAATCGTCTCGGACATGGTGATCTGACATTCTCGGGAGCTCTTGAAAAATCATGTAACGTTGCATTCATGAAGATCGGTGCCACGATCGGCAGGAAGACTTTCATGAAATATAACAAGATCTTCAATTTCGGACTGAAGACCAACATCGATCTTGCCGGAGAGAGCAGGACCGATACGCTTGTGTTTGATGAAGCCACCATGAATCCTACCGACCTTGCGATCGGTTCCTTCGGACAGGGTTTTAATACGACGATGATCCAACTTGTCACGGGGTTCTGCTCCCTGATCAATGGCGGATATTATTATCAGCCGCATCTTGTCACGAAGATCCTGAACGCAGAAGGGGCAACCGTAAAAGCGGTAGAACCAAGGATCCTGAAACAGACGATCTCTGCGGAAACATCCGAGAAGATCAGGCAGCTTTGCGTGAATGTCGTAGCGGAAGGTACCGGTAAGAGCGCCAGACCTGCCGGCTATATGATCGGCGGGAAGACGGGAACGGCCGAGAAACTACCGCGCGGAACCGAAAACTATCTGGTTTCTTTTATCGGGTTTGCGCCGGCGGATGATCCGCAGATCGTAATCTATACGGTCATAGATGAGCCGAATGCAAAAGAACAGGCATCCGCGAAATTTGCAACGGTTCTTACCAGGGATATCCTAACAGAAGTTCTTCCCTATCTGAATGTATTCCAGACAGAAGAACTTTCTGAAGAAGAAGCCGCAGAACTTGCAGAAAAACAACTTTTATTCTCAAACGGCTCTACACTCGAGGAAAAGGAAACCGTGGAAGAGGAAACCGGGGAAGACGCGGAAAACGAAAATTCCGAAGATCAGAATGCGGAGCAGGAAGAGGAAGTTTTTGAACGAAAGATCCAATATGATCCGGAAACGGGATATGCCATAGATCCCACAACAGGTGATCTGCTGGATCCCGAAACGGGCAGACCGATCGACTCTACCGTATCAGATCTTCCCGACACACCGGTATCGCCGATCACGTTTGTGGATGATGAATGATAGATTTCTTTGGAGGAATTTGTATGAATAAGTGGGCATATTTTGCACTGCTGTTGTCCTTTGCGCTGAGTGCATTACTGGGACCTGTGATGATCCCTTTTCTGCATAAACTGAAATTCGGTCAGACGATCCGTGAAGACGGGCCGCAGAGCCATTTGCAGAAAAACGGCACACCGACCATGGGTGGCGTGATCTTTCTGATCCCGATGGTTATCACCTCTCTTTTGTATGTCAGGCAATATCCGCTGGTATTGCCTGTGGTCTTAATGACGGTAGCATTTGCCCTGATCGGATTTGTGGATGATTTTGTAAAGGTTGTTTTAAAGCGTTCCATGGGGCTCACGGCATTGCAGAAGATGGGAATGGAGATCGTTGCAACTGCCGTTTTCGTGTTCTATATGATCAGGAATGACCAGGTGGATCTCGGGATCCTGATCCCGTTCTCGGGCGGTAAAATTGTTTATATCGGTATTTTTGCGATCATCATTCTTGTGCTGGCCGTTCTGGGGACGGTAAACGGTGCAAATTTCACGGATGGTCTGGATGGGCTTGCAAGCTCCGTCACGGCAGTCATCGCGTTGTTCTTTGCACTTACATCCATGGAATTAAACAGCGGGATCGCACCGGTGTGCCTTGCCATGCTGGGTGGCCTGCTTGGGTTTTTGCTTTTTAATGTATATCCTGCCAAGGTCTTCATGGGCGATACGGGTTCTCTTGCTCTTGGCGGTTTCGTTGTCGCCTGTGCCTATATGACACGAACGCCGATCTTCCTGATCGTTGTTGCATTGATCTATCTGGTGGAAGTTTTGTCCGTGATCTTGCAGGTCAGCTATTTTAAGATCACAAAAGGAAAGCGGATCTTTAAAATGGCCCCGATCCATCATCATTTTGAGCTTTGCGGGTGGTCGGAGACGAGAGTGGTTGCCGTTTTCACGATCGTAACGATCCTGTTTGCCACCATAGCATTTATCGGGTTATAGGAAGTATCATCAGTCATGAATAAATCGAAGAATTCCAAAAGAATTGAGTTTTTCGGAATGTTTGACTATACGCTTCTGTTTATAGTCTTATTTTTGTTATGCTTCGGACTTGTCATGCTCTACAGCGTCAGTTCCTATGAAGCCAATCTGAAATTCCAGGATTCCGCCTATTATCTGAAAAAACAGCTTTTTGCGACCATCTTCGGTGTTGTTGTGTTGTTCTTAACAACGATCCTGAATTATCATTTTTGGGATAAGGCCGCTTTATTCGCTTATTTTGTCTCTCTCGGCCTGATCCTGCTGGTGCTGACACCGCTCGGATATGAGGCAAACGGTGCCAGAAGATGGCTGAATGTCGGTATTTCCCTGCAACCGGCGGAAGTTGCCAAGGTCGGCATGATCATTTTCTTTGCCAGTGTCGTATCCAAATTCGGAAAACGGATCCAGTCATTGAAAAGTACGCTCTTTACGATCGGCCTTGCGGTTCCGGTCGCGCTTTCCGTTTTATTTATCACGGAGAATCTGAGTTCTGCGATCATTATTTTCGGCATCGTATTTATGATGATCTTCGTTGCAACCCCGAACTATAAGGAATACATATTGATCGGAGTGGTCCTGCTGGGTATTGCTGCCGTATTTGTGCTTCTTGTCAGCAAAGGGATCCTTCCGGAAACATTATCCTACCGGTTCGGCAGGATCAATGCCTGGCTGAATCCCGAGAAATATGCCTCCACTACAGGATTCCAGACGTTGCAGTCCCTGTATGCGATCGGATCGGGAGATATCTTCGGAAAAGGACTCGGCCAGAGCATGCAGAAGCTCGGGTTCATTCCCGAGGCCCAGAATGATATGATCTTTTCCATTATCTGTGAAGAACTCGGTTTATTCGGTGCGACAGCGATCATTCTGATGTTTATCATCATGATCTGGCGTTTTCTCGTGATCGCCAATAATGCCTCCGATCAATTCGGTGCATTGCTTGTTGTCGGCGTGATGGCGCATATTTCGATTCAGGTCATACTGAATATCGCTGTTGTGACCAACACGATTCCCAATACAGGTATCACGCTGCCTTTTATCAGTTACGGCGGTTCTTCGATCGTTTTCCTGCTTTCGGAGATCGGACTGGTGTTGAGTGTGTCCAGAGGTATCCGTCTTGAGAACAGGTAAAAAGACCATCATTATATTTGTGATCCTGCTGGTGCTGATCGTTCTTGTGACATCGGTTCTTACGGTGATCCGGTACAAGTATTCGGTTACGACGGTTGAAGTGACCGGAAATGAACATTATACCGATCAGGAGATCATCGATCTCGTCATGAAAGGGAAATACGGGCATAATTCCGTATACCTTTATCTCAAATACCATAACAAGGAAGTGGAATCCATCCCGTTCATCCAGCAGACGGACATTGAACTGGTTTCTCCGACGGAAGTCAAGATCACCGTTTATGAAAAAGCCGTGGCGGGCTATGTGGAGTATCTCGGACATTACCTGTACTTTGACAAAGACGGTATTGTGGTGGAATCCTCCAATCGACAGATGGAGGGCATCCCGTTTGTAACGGGACTGCATTTTGATCATATCGTGCTGCATGAGAAACTGCCGGTAGAAGACGAAACCGTATTCCGGCTGATCCTGAACATTACGCAGCTGCTCACAAAATACAGTATTACGACTGACCGGATCTATTTTGACAGTGCGGATCATATCACATTATATTTCGGTCAGGTCAGGATCTATCTGGGTACCAGCGACCATCTGGATGAAAAGATCAATAAACTGCAATATCTGCTTCCGAAACTGGAAGGTTTTTCCGGTGTTCTGCATATGGAAAATTATACGGGTGAGGGTGGCACGTTTACGTTTGAAAAAGATGATGAATAAAACAATATTCATTATTGACAGTAAATAAAAAAAATTATATGATTAACATAATGATTAACATAATTGGGTGTGGAGTATAAAAAAAGGAGGAGAAAATCTTGCTGGAAATTAAGAATAATGATGTTGACAGCGCAGCCAAGATATTAGTCGTAGGGGTCGGTGGTGCCGGTAACAATGCGGTAAACAGAATGATCGAGGAGAAGATTACCGGTGTTGAATTCTTAGGGATCAACACGGATAAGCAGGCTTTACAGTTATGTAAGTCTCCCAGACTTCTCCAGATTGGAGATAAACTGACACAGGGCCTTGGCGCAGGTGCGAAACCGGAAGTCGGTGAAAAGGCCGCAGAAGAAAGCATGGAAGATATTGCCAATGCGATCCGCGGTGCGCACATGGTGTTTGTTACCTGTGGTATGGGCGGCGGTACCGGAACCGGTGCAGCTCCCGTTATTGCCAAGATCGCCAAAGAACAGGGCGCTCTGACAGTCGGCGTGGTTACAAAGCCGTTCCGTTTTGAGGCGAAAGCCCGTATGACCAATGCGGAGGGCGGTATTGAAAAATTACGTCCCAATGTTGACACCCTGATCGTCATCCCGAATGACAAATTATTGGAGATCGTTGACCGGAGAACAACAATGCCGGATGCCCTGAAGAAGGCTGATGAAGTATTACAGCAGGCAGTCAGAGGAATTACGGATCTGATCAATGTTCCTTCCCTGATCAACTTAGACTTTGCGGATGTCCGCACCGTTATGGAAAATAAAGGTATCGCACATATCGGTATCGGTCAGGCCAAGGGTGATGATAAAGCGATCGAAGCCGTACGTCAGGCTGTGAATTCACCGCTCCTTGAAACTTCCATTGCAGGCGCAAGCCATGTGATCGTAAATATCTCCGGTGAGATCACGCTGTTAGATGCAGATGATGCCGTATCCTTTGTAAAGGATATCACAGGGGATGATGTTAACCTGATCATGGGTGCAATGTGTGACGATAAAGAACCGGATACCTGTACGGTTACGGTCATTGCAACCGGTATTGATGAAAACGCACCGAAAGTACAGCCGCAGGGCTTTGGAAGGATCAATAACAGAGAACGCGGCAGCTTCGGACCGGGCAGGACACATACAGCCGGTATGACAGGTGCGGTTCCGCCGATGGCTCCGAATATGCCGATGGGGAACAATCCAATGAATCCGGGAATGCCAGGCGCCATGCAGGGAGTTCCCGGCGGACAGGGGCAAATGCCCATGAATAATCCGGGTATGTACTCCGGTCAGCCTATGCCCGGCGGTTATCCGAATAACGGCGCAATGAATCCGGGAATGCCCGGGAATATGCCCGGTGGCAACATGAATGCGCAGCCCGCAATGCCTGCACCGAATATGAACGGGATCAGACCCGCGCAGGCACCGGCAAGACCGCAACAGCCGGTTGAAAGCAAGGTCGAGGTGAAATCCTTAAAGATTCCGGATTTTCTTAAGAAATAAATGTGATCAGAGCCACTCCGGAGAGAGTGGCTCTTTTTATTTGAAAAATCACACGAAGGAGTTACGGTTTGATCGATCGAAATACCATATTACCGTTTCATTTTTACACATATAATAAACCGTTTACAGGCAGCCTGAACGGAAAACGATACCGCATTATCCGTAATCAGACGGACGGATCCGCCCGGGATCTTGATGAATTTACAGTCAGTATCTGGCCGGAACCCTACGCGTATGACAAGACCGATGCGGAATTGATCAGGGAACAGACTTTTCCGTTCTCGGAAGAAGGTTACGAAGCGGTCATTGCCTATCTTAACGAATATCTTGTGCTTGAATGATAATTATCATACAAAAGGTTGACATTTCGGATTATGTCAACTATAATAAGCATAGTTTTATAAAATCAAAGGGGGAGTAATATGAAGTGTCCGTTTTGTGGCCATGAAAACACGAGGGTTATCGACTCAAGACCTGCGGAAGACAATAATTCCATCAGAAGGCGCAGAGTCTGCGATGAATGCGATAAACGTTTTACCACTTACGAAAAAGTGGAAACCATTCCGATCATCATCATTAAAAAGGATAATAACCGGGAGGCTTACGACCGGAAGAAGATCGAAGGCGGCGTATTACGTGCCTGCCATAAGAGGCCTGTAGCTGCTGCGACGATCACACAGCTGGTGGATGAGGTCGAAACGGAGATCTTTAATTACGAGGACAAGGAGATTTCCAGCGACGTGATCGGTGAACTGGTCATGAACAAGTTAAAAACCGTTGATCCGGTTGCCTATGTCCGGTTTGCATCCGTTTACAGGGAATTTAAGGATGTGAACACATTCATGGATGAACTGAAAAAATTCCTGAATTAACGTTTCCTGAGAATATGCTTGCAGTGAACGCATACATTAGGTTACAATGTATGCGTTCTTTTTATATCAAAGATTTATGAGGTGACACACATGAAAAAAGCTATCGTTGCTGTTGTGTGTGCATTGACGCTGTCTGTTGCACTGTGCGCCTGCGCAGGTGACAAGACAGAAAAACCTTCACAGATCGTAGTAGGAATTGCACAAGATCTCGAAGACAGTCTTGACCCACACAAAGCAGTTGCGGCAGGAACCAGAGAGGTATTGTTCAACGTATTTGAAGGCTTGCTGAAGCCTGATTACGATGGAAATATTGTCCCTGCCGTAGCGGAAAGTTACGAAGTATTATCGGATGGACAGGATTACATCTTTCATCTGAGAAACAACGTGAAATTCCATAACGGAAACAAGGTATCGGCAGAGGACGTAAAATACAGTCTGGATAAGATTGCCGGTAAGATGGGAGATACGCCCATGATACCGGCTTATTCTTTGATGGAAGAAGTTACCGTTGTGGATGAACAGACGGTTTCCGTTCATCTTTCGGAAGCAAATGTGGATTTTCCGTCGTATCTGGCAATGGTCAATGCAGCGATCATTCCCAAGGATCATGAAGCGTATGATACGGAGCCCATCGGTACCGGACCGTTTTCTTTTGTATCCAGGTCTGTACAGGAAAGCATTGTACTCGAGAGATTTGATGATTACTGGGGAAACAAGGCTTATCTGAAACGCGTGACCTTTAAGATCGTGCCGCAGATGGATACGGTCGTCATGAATTTAAGAGGCGGATCCCTCGATATGTACGCACATCTGACAACGGATCAGGTCGCTCAGCTGACGGATGATTTTACGATCATGGAAGGAACCATGAACCTGGTTCAGGCACTGTATCTGAACAATGCCGTGAAACCGTTTGATGATATTCGTGTCAGACAGGCGCTGTGTTATGCCGTCGATCGTAAAAATATTCTCGAACTGACCAGTGAAGGAAAGGGAACGATCATCGGATCGAGTATGTTTCCCTCTTTTTCCAAATATTACCTTCCGGAGCTTTCGCAGTATTATAAACAGGATATCCAGAAGGCAAAATCACTGCTTGCAGAGGCCGGTTATCCGGGCGGGTTTGATATGACGATCACGGTACCGTCCAATTACCAGCCGCATATCAACACGGCAGAGGTGATCGTCGAACAGCTGAAGGAAGTCGGGATCAATGCAAAGATCAATCTGGTGGAATGGAATTCCTGGCTGAGTGATACCTATGTCGGCAGGAATTATGAATCGACCGTGATCGGCGTGGATGCTTCTTATCTTTCCGCCAGGGCATTGCTGGAACGTTTCTATTCCAAAGCGGATGACAATTTTACGAATTTCTCCGATCCGGAATATGATGCTCTATATGAAAAAGTCCTGACGCTTACGGATGAGGAAGAAAAAACGCTTTGTTATAAGGAAATGGAACAGATCCTGACAAAGGATGCGGCAAATGTTTATATCCAGGATATGGCGGAATTTGTTGCACTCAGAAACACATTTGAAGGTTACCGGTTTTATCCGCTCTATGTTCTCGACATGAGCAGGATCAAACCCAAAGATATACAATAAGACCAGTATTACTGACTGTAAGGAGAGACCTATGAGATACGGAATCAGAAAAGGGATGACAATGATCATCACCATTCTCATGGTCTCTCTTTTTGTTTTTATAGCTTTTTCCGTGATACCGGGGGATCCCGCAACACAGATGCTCGGTACAAATGCCACATCGGAAAAGGTGAATGCCCTGCGTGAGCAGATGGGATTGAACCGCCCGCTGATCATTCGTTATTTTCAATGGGTACATGATTTTGTTACCGGTAATATGGGTGTTTCCTATTCCTATCATATGCCGGTGAAAACACTTCTTGCCGAGAAACTACCGATCACCTTAACGCTGAGCCTGCTTTCGTTTCTCATGATCCTTTTATTATCCGTTCCGCTTGGTATCATTACGGCAAAGTATTATGACCGTTACTTTGCAAAACTGTTTGATATCATCAATCAGTTGTTTATGGCAATCCCGCCGTTTTTTACGGGAATCCTGCTGACGTATCTGTTTGGCTTGCTGTTGCGTGCCTTTACGCCGGGCGGTTTTGTATCCTATAAAAGCAATTTCGGTGCATTTCTTGCCTATATGTTCTTCCCCTGTTTATCGATCGCGCTGCCGAAAGCGGCCATGAGCATGAGGATGCTCAAAACATCCGTACTTTCCGAATCCAAGCTTGACTATGTCAGAACCGCATACAGCAGGGGAAATAAAACGGATCAGGTCCTCTACAGGCATGTTTTAAGGAATGCGCTGCTTCCCGTGATCACGTTTCTCGGGATGACGCTTGCGGATATCGTAGCCGGAAGCATCGTGATCGAGCAGGTTTTCTCCATTCCGGGATTTGGAAGACTCCTGATCTCTTCCATAGCAAACAGGGACTATCCGGTCGCACAGGCGATCATAGCGATCATTGCAGGGATCGTTGTAGTGATCAATTTTATGGTGGATATTCTGTATCCGCTGATCGACCCGCGGGTAAAACAACATGAAAATCAATAAGATGAACGGAAAAATGTATATCGGCGCTATCCTGCTGATCCTGATCTTCCTGTTTGTTCTCTGGGGGATCATCGGGACCCCGTATGATCCGAAAGCAATGGATGCATCCATGCGTCTTGCAAAGGCAAGCAGCAAACATATCATGGGGTGCGATCAATTCGGCAGGGATATTTTCAGCCGTGTTCTCATCGGGATCCGGACAACGTTTACAATCGCGCTTGGCACAAATCTGATCGGCGTGTTCTTCGGGACGCTGATCGGGGCTTTGACCGGTTATTACGGCGGATGGATCGATCAGATCCTGATGCGTTTTAATGATGCGATCCTTTCGTTTCCAAGCATTTTGCTCGCTCTTGTTTTTATCGCGCTCATGGGATGCGGTACCTATCAGATCATGATCGCCATGGGAATCGTGTTTGTGCCGAGCTATGCCAGGATCGTAAGATCGGAATTCATGAAATGCAGAAACAGGGAATATGTGCAGTCGGTCAGGCTGATGGGCGCATCCGATCTCCGGATCATGTTTATCCATATTTTCCCCAATACACGCCAAACATTGATCGCCTCCCTGATCATCGGGTTTAACAATGCCGTGCTGTGTGAAGCGGCGATGAGTTTTCTGGGGCTTGGCGTGCAGCCGCCGGATGCCAGCCTCGGACTGATGTTATCCGATGCACAGGCATTCCTGTTTTCGGCACCCTTATATGCGCTGACCGTCGGCATCGTCATGGTCCTTCTGATCTTAAGTTTTGCTTTACTGAGCGATGCCATTTCGGAGGTATATCATGCTTGATGTGATCGATCTGAATCTTGAATTTCATGATCATCTGATCCCGGAAACGGTCGTGTATGATTTTGACCTTCATATGGATGAAGGAGATATCGTCGGAATCGTCGGGGAATCCGGCTCCGGAAAATCCATGAGTGCGCTTGCGATCGCCGGTTTGCTCAGCAGAAAGGACATGCAAAAGCGGGGAAAGATCCTTTATGGCGGTCTCAACCTGCTCAGTTGCAGCAGAACGGAACTTCGCAGGCTGCAGGGGAAGGAGATCGGCATGGTGTTTCAGGAGCCGATGCATTCATTGAATCCGCTAAGGCGTATCGGGTGGCAGGTGGAAGAGGCATTGCTGCTGCATACGGATCTTTCTTCTGTTCAGAGAAAAGAACGGGCCATCAGAATGCTTCAGGATGTGGAACTGAAAGATGTGGAACGGATCTACCGTGCTTATCCGCATGAACTCTCCGGCGGGCAGAGACAGCGTGTCATGCTGGCAGCCGCCCTCATATGCAATCCGAAACTCCTGATCGCCGATGAGATCACAACAGCGTTAGATGTCACGGTTCAGGCCTCCATACTGGAACTGTTGAAACGATTCAACAAAGAGAGGGGTGTATCCATTCTTTTCATATCACATGATCTGAATCTTGTCAGAAAACTTTGTGACAGGGTACTGGTCATGCAGAAGGGAAGAGTTGTGGAGGAAGGCATGACGGAAGAACTGTTTGCTGCCCCCAAAACGGAATATACAAAGGAATTATTGGAATCCATTCCGCAATTCCGGAAACTGTAATTTATGGAAAACGTATTGGAAATCAGACATCTGAATGCATTTTATAAGCGGAATCAGGTATTGCAGGATATCAATCTTTCCGTCGGGAAGGGAGAGATCGTCGGTCTTGTGGGAGAAAGCGGCTGCGGAAAATCCACGCTTGCTAAGTCGATCGTTCAGATCGGCCCGAGAACGGAGGGTGAGATCGTCCGAAACGGCAAAGTGCAGATGATCTTTCAGGATCCGTATCATTCCCTGAATCCGTCCATGACGATCGGAAGGATTCTGAAGGAGCCGCTTATAATTGACCGGATCGGGGATAACCGGGAAATGAATGAGCGGGTACTTACGATGATGGAAAAGGTAGGACTTCCGGATACGCTGATCAACAGACTTCCGTCTGAACTGTCCGGTGGACAAAGACAACGGGTCTGTATCGGGACAGCCCTGATGCAAAGCCCGAAACTCATTATCGCCGATGAACCGGTTTCCGCTTTGGATGTGACCATTCAGGCAAAGGTCCTGAAACTGCTGCAGAAACTAAATCGCGAGGAGGGGATTGCTTTCCTGTTTATTTCGCATGATCTGCGTGTGGTTTATGAACTTTGCAGCCGCATCCTGATCATGAAAGACGGAAGGATCGTGGAACAGGGGACGGATCGACAGATCTTTGAGGATCCACAGGAAGCTTATACAAAGAGGCTTCTTTCTGCTATGTTGTGACAATATCTTTTTACAAAAGTCACATAAAGTATAAAAATAAAATTTTTTTATGAAAAACTATCAAGTTCTCCTCAAAAATGACGATATATCTATTGCAAAACAGATGAATTGATCTTATAATAAACCGGTAAGGGTGTTATGTTAATCGATTCAGCTGGGGAGATGAAACGATGGCAATGAACGGAATCGGTCAGTTTGACCTCTATAACAATTACAGATTAAACAGGGTTGAAGAGCAGGATGCTCTGCGCCTTGATACCAGAAATCAGGAACAGACTTCTGAAGAAAAGGTATCTGAAAAAGAGCCGAAAGAGGTTTCTCTTTCCCTGAATCTTGACGGGATCCGCGCAAGAACCAATATGCCTTTAAGTGATGTATCCCTTTCCATGAATCAGGCAAGCGGATCATCCTTTGAGATGAAGGCATTAAGCTTTAAGCCCGAACAGGATGAGCTTGATAAGGCTTTTTCGGATATGCAGAAAGATTCCGCACTGATGCAGTATTCATATTTCGTCGGCGAATCCAATGTGATCATGGATAACGAGGACGGTGTTGTTCTTCGGAAAATGAGCCCTGAAGCATGATTTTGAAAGTATTTATCAGCCGTGAACCGATCACGGCTGATTTTTTTTGCGCCGATTATGATATAATGATCTCATGTTTGAGATATTTTATCCCGATACCTGTGCAGACAATGCATATGAAATTGATTATGAAGGGTATTATGCCGCCGGATACAGAGGCATTATCTTCGATATCGACAATACCCTTGTGGAACATGACGCACCGGCAACGGAAGCAGCAGTGGCTTTGTTTGAACGCCTGCGTTCCGTCGGATTTCAAATGCTGACGCTTTCGAATAATACGGAGAGGCGGGTAAAAATGTTCTGTGACGCGGTAAGCTGTCCGTATCTTTATAAGGCCGGAAAGCCAAAGAAGGACGGATATTTTAAGGCAATGCAGCTCATGGGAACGGATGTTGGTACAACATTATTTATCGGAGACCAGCTGTTTACGGATGTATGGGGAGCCAACCGGGCGGGGATCAAAACGATCCTGGTTACTCCGATCAGTAAAAAAGAAAGATTTCAGATCGTATTGAAAAGAATCCCGGAAAGGTGGATCTTATTCTTTTACCATAAGCGGTCACGTAAACCGTAATACATACAAAAAACAGTTGAAATCTTGCATCATTTCGTTTAAACTATTGAAGAATAATTCAGAAGAATCCATAAGGAGGAATATCGATGATATCAGCAGGCGATTTTAGAAATGGCTTAACTGTTGAGATTGAAGGTGCTGTTTTTCAGATCATTGAGTTTCAGCATGTGAAACCCGGAAAGGGTGCAGCTTTCGTAAGAACGAAATTAAGAAATATAATTAACGGCGGTGTTGTGGAGAAAACTTTCAGACCCACTGAAAAATTCCCACAGGCGCGTATAGACAGAAATGATATGCAGTATCTGTATGCTGACGGAGATCTGTATAATTTCATGAATGTTGAGACATACGATCAGGTCGCATTGAATGCGGAGACGATCGGCGATGCCCTGAAGTTTGTGAAAGAAAATGAAATGGTAAAGGTATGTTCCTACAATGGCAATGTATTTGCCGTAGAACCACCGTTGTTCGTTGAACTGGAGATCACGGAAACAGAACCCGGATTCAAAGGCGATACGGCAACAGGCGCTACCAAACCGGCGACCGTTGAGACAGGTGCCTTGGTTTATGTTCCGCTTTTTGTTGAGCAGGGAGACAAGATCAAGATCGATACCAGAACGGGCGAATATCTGTCACGTGTTTGATGTTTCTTATGTATTTGCGGAGGCTTCCCTTTGGGAAGTCTCTTTTTTGTTTTCCGGATTCCAGACAGTTGGCCATAAGAAAGGAGTAATATGGAATATTTGGAATTCACGGAAAGCATCAGAAAAAGTGTTTCCGATCAACTCGGAAATGATAAGAAAGTTACCATCAGGGAAGTTTTGAAGAACAACGGGATCAGACTGAAGGGGCTTTTGATCGCATCAAAGGACCATAGCGCTTCTCCTACGATTTATCTGGAACGGTTTTATGACCGCTATCTTCATGGCGATCCGATGGAAGAGATCACGGATACGATCGTTTCGATCTATTCGGAAAATACGATCGGGGATGAGTCGATCCCGGATTTGTTTGATGATTATGAGAAAGCAAGGAAAGACCTGTATTTAAAGGCAGTCAATAAGGAAAAGAATGGGGAACTGCTTTCGGATGTTCCGCACATCGATTTCCTGGACCTTTCCCTGATCCCATATGTTTTGATCAGACAGATCAGAAAGATGAAAGCATCCGTGATCATCCATAATGATATGGTGGATCACTGGAAGGTCACGGCAAAACAGATTCTTGCGGATGCCATGAAGAATATGATCGATCATTACGGATATGAACTGATGCCGATGCAGGAAATGCTGAAACAGATGTTGCAGGAAGAAGATATCAAGACACTGGGGAAAAAAGAAAATGCCATGTACGTGTTGTTGTCACCGGGTATGCAGTATTGTGCGGCTCTGATGGCCGTAGATTCTGTCATGAAGAATGTCGCAGAACAACTGCATTCGGACATTGTGATCCTGCCGAGCAGTATTCATGAACTGATCGTGATCCCGTCAAGTACGGACAGAGATTGGAAACAACTGGATGAATTGGTAAAAAGCGTGAACGAAACATCCGTCAGTGACGAGGATATTTTGTCGGATCATTCATATCTTTACAAACGCGGAATCGGATATGTTACAGCGTAATAAGATTTGAATTTTTGTCCTCTGTATGATAATATAGATAGGTGTGAAAATGTTGGCGAAAGCCGACAGGAAGCAAACTGCACTCGTAGCTCAGTGGATAGAGCAGCGGTTTCCGGTGCCGCGTGCCGGGGGTTCGAATCCTCTCGGGTGCAGTTTTTCACAAAGATCATACCAAAAAAGCGGCATGAGGGGACAGGGTTGAGTATGAAGGATTTTTTTAGGAACAATTTAAGGTACATTATTATCGGTGTCCTGTTTGTGATCCTGGTGGTTGTACTTGTCTTATGGGCAAACGGCTGCCATAAGAAGAGCGAAAGCGATACGACCAAAGAAGAACTGTATCAGGTAGATACCGGTATTGAGGTACCGAAAGATAAATACGAAGTCAATGCATATCCCGGTGTAAATACGTTGCTGGAATCCTATTTTAATGCGATCGCGACAGGAGATGCGGATACCGTTGCATCCTTGAGTGATGTATTATCCGATGAAGAGCGCGTACGTATTCAGGTGCAATCCAAATATTTTGACAGTTTTTCCAACTATACCGTTTACACAAAAGCAGGTCCGGCGCCGAATTCCTATCTGGCACTGGTTACTTATGATATCAAATATGCCGGAACGGAAACACCCACACCGGCCATGTCCTCCGTATATGTATGTACCAATGAGGCAGGTGCCCTGTATGTGAATAAATCCAATCCGACAGAAGATGAGAAAGCATATTTCCGCGCACTTTCCGTACAGGAGGACGTTGAAAAACTGTCCGAGGAAGTGGAAGTTGCCTATAATGCGGCCCTGGAAAAAGATGACGCACTTGCGGCCCTGATGCCTACATTGAAATCACAGATCAATCAGGAAGTAAAGGAAACTCTGGCCGCTCAGCAACAGGCTGATGCTGAGGCACAGGCTGCGGCAGAGGCAGAAGCGCAGGCTGCGGCAGAAGCTGCAAACGCCAGAACGGTTCGAGTCACGGAACTCGTCAATATCCGTTCGAGCGCGAGCACGGAGGCGGAATCCCTCGGAAAAGCAACGGCCGGTATGGAATTTACCAGATATGAGGTCATGGATAACGGATGGAGCCGGATCGATTATAACGGTGCGGATGCTTATATTAAATCCGATTATCTGGAAGAAGTTGTGGAAGATACGCCGGAAGAAGGCTCCACGATCGGTGCCAGCGGGAAAGTGACCGTAAAAGAAAATGTGAATATCCGTGAAACGCCGAGTGAAACGGGGAATAAGATGGGTGTTGCTTTCCGCGGAGAACAATTTGAATTCGTAGAACTGACCGAGGGATGGGCCAAGATCAAATATGACGGAAAGGACGCCTATGTTAAGGCTGATTTTGTAGAATAGCCGCGGCGTGTCTGATTATGGCCGATACGATTTTGTTTGATCTGGACGGTACCTTGCTGCCCATGGATCAAAATGTGTTTACGAACGGATACTTCCGGTTCCTGACATCGAAGATGGAACCGTACGGGTATGAACCGAAAGAACTCATCGATACGATCTGGAAAGGTACTGCCGCCATGGTGAAAAACGATGGCAGAAAGACCAATGAGGAAGTATTCTGGGATTGCTTCTTTTCGGTTTATCCGGATAAGAGCCGCGATGATATCGCTTTATTCAACGATTTTTACGATACGACATTCAATGATGCGATCAGGTTTTGCGGATTCAATGAAAAGGCCGGCCAAAGCATCCGTTATCTGAAGGAAAAGGGGTACACGGTCATATTGGCGTCCAATCCGCTGTTTCCGCTCTTTGCGCAGAAACACAGGATGCGGTGGGCAGGCGTGGATCCGGATGATTTCTTATACATCACGTCATATGAGACTTCCCATTATTGCAAACCCAATCCGCTTTATTACAAGGAATTGCTTGAACAATTGCGGCTGAAACCTTCGGGTTGTATCATGGTCGGAAATGATGCACATGAGGATCTTGCGGCACAAGAGGCGGGGATTCCCGTATTTCTGCTGACAGACTGCCTGATCAATACGAAGAATAAAGATATTTCCGGATATCCTCACGGCAGTTTTGATGAAATGGTTGCCTTTATAGAATCAAAAACGGACAGAAAGTGATTAGGATTTTCTGTCCGTTTTTATTTTGAGAGTGTCCTTCACAGCCTGCAGGTTTTCCTGCAGTTCGCATCTGGCCTGACTTAAGTCATTTAACAGCCGTTCCCCGTAGTTTTCCAAATGGGTCATCAGCGGCAGATCCGATTTAAAAGCAAAGATGAAGTGTACTTTTTCTTTGGCTTCATCAGCAGCAACCCGGATATTCATCTTCAGTTCTTCATAACGGATAATGATGTCATGGTCCTTCGCAAATGCTTTCACGATCCTTACCACATGCATGGAATAGCAGAAATCCACAATAAAAATGCCAAAGAACATGCCGACCACAAAGGAAAAAGCAATATTGCTGAAATACCATGCGACCATTTTCACAACATGTGGCTGGATGAAGAAATAGTAGAGTGCACCCAGTAAAGTCCAGATCAGGGAAAACAGCGGACAGATAATTCCCTGCAGGTTACCCCATTCGTTGGAATAATCCCACAGCTTCACGTGCATATGTTTAATAAAAATGATGCCTGCAATGTATTCGATGAGCGTCATCATGATCCCCATCGAAAGAATACAGACGAGGGTTTTTACCCAGGTAAGTTCCGTGAGTGAAGTAATGCCGACATAGGGAAACTGCGACATCAGAAACAGGGCACAGAGTCCGAATCCGTACAGCGGGATATAAGGACCCATCAGGAACCCGGGATTGATCCATTTTCTTTCGGGATTGTTTTTGGAAAAAAATCTGCGGAAAAACAACTCGAGTACCCAGCCGAGCATGCTTCCGACAAAGAACAAAAAGCTTACGGTCAGGAAATAGATTGCGATTGATGATAAAGGTGTTTCATTCATGATTCGTATTATATCATTTCCATCAGACTAATGCTATAATGGATGCATATGGATAACGGAGCGGTCAGGATCAATAAATATATAGCCGATGCCGGCATTTGTTCCAGAAGAAAAGCAGATGAACTGATCCGGCAGGGAAAAGTCACGATCAACGGACACATGGCAGAAGCCGGAGAAAAGGTACGGAACACGGATAAAGTCATTGCAGACGGCAGAGTGATCACAGGGAAGCCTGATAAAGTCTACCTTGCGTTCCATAAGCCGAAAGGCGTTGTATGTACGGCTGATACGGATGATGAAAGAAACGTGATCGACTATCTCAATTATCCTGTCAGACTGACTTATTGCGGAAGACTGGATAAGGATTCGGAAGGTCTGTTGCTTTTGACCAATGACGGAGATATCATCAACCGGATCATGAAAGCTTCCGCCTTTCATGAAAAAGAATATATCGTCTCGGTAGATAAGCATGTAACAAAAGGATTCTTAAGACAGATGTCTGAAGGGGTGTATCTCGAAGAACTGGATGTGACCACAAGACCCTGCAGCGTACAGGCCATGAAGGATCCGGACACTTTCCGGATCGTGCTGACACAGGGTTTGAACCGTCAGATCCGCCGGATGTGTGAAGCACTGGGGTTCCGTGTGAAGGCCTTAAAACGGGTGAGGATCATGAACATTCTTCTGGGTGAACTGAAAGCCGGAGAATACAGGGAACTCACCGGGAAAGAATTAAAGGCATTAAAAGAAAAGTTGTAGATTTTTCAGAGGATCATCATGGATAAGATCGCACGAATGAAAGAACTCGTCGAAATCCTGAAAAAAGCTTCAAAGGCTTATTATCAGGAAGCCGATGAGATCATGAGCAATTATGAATATGATAAGCTGTATGATGAACTGACGGCCCTGGAACAGGAAACCGGCATGGTTCTGGCAGGGTCTGTCACACAGTCTGTCGGCTATGAGGTCTTAAGCGAACTTCCGAAAGAAGAACATGCAACTCCCATGCTTTCCCTGGACAAGACCAAGAGCAGGGAAGAACTGAAGGAATGGCTACATGGTCATGAAGGCGTACTTTCCTGGAAAGAAGACGGGCTCACGATCGTTTTGACCTACCGAAACGGAGAACTCTATAAAGCAGTCACGAGAGGAAACGGCGAAACCGGTGAAGTGATCACGCAGAATGCAAAGGTATTTATGAATGTTCCGCTCAAGATTCCCTATCAGGAAGAACTCATCCTGCGCGGGGAAGCTGTGATCAGCTATGCGGATTTTGAGAAGATCAATGAGACGATCGCTGATGTCGACGCGAAATATAAGAATCCGAGAAATCTTTGTTCAGGCTCCGTCAGGCAGCTGAACAATGAGATCACAGCGTCCAGGAATGTCCGTTTTTATGCGTTTGCGCTTGTCAGTGCCAATGCATATGATTTTCAGAATTCAAGGATGAAACAGCTTGCTTTTCTTAAGCAGATGGGGTTTGATGTAGTAGAGCATTATCTTGTAAATCCGGATACGATCCTTGATCGGATTCAGTATTTTGCGGACTCGATCGGATCCAACCCGATCCCTTCCGACGGTCTTGTCCTGACGCTTAACGACATCGCATACGGAAATTCGCTTGGCAGGACCGCTAAATTTCCAAGGGACTCCATCGCGTTCAAATGGGCGGACGAGATCAGGGAAACAACCCTTCTTCAGATCGAATGGAGTCCGAGCAGAACCGGACTGATCAATCCGGTTGCGGTATTTTGTCCTGTCGAACTGGAAGGTACGACGGTCTCGCGTGCCAGTGTGCACAATGTCAGTATCGTGAAACGGCTGGAGCTCGGGATCGGTGACAAGATCACCGTATACAAAGCGAATATGATCATTCCGCAGATCGCCGATAATCTGACAAGAAGCGGGAATCCTCCGATCGCTGACAAGTGTCCCGCGTGCGGGATGCCAACCAGGATCGATTCCGAAAACGGTGTGGAAACGCTTCGCTGCGATAATCCGGATTGCTCTGCCAAAAAGATCAAATCATTTACGCTTTTTGTAAGCCGCGATGCCATGAACATGGACGGAATCTCGGAATCCACGCTTGAAAAACTCATTGCGCACGGCCTGATCCATGATTATGCGGATCTGTTTTGCTTACGGGATCATAAGGAAACGATCTGTTCGATGGACGGATTTGGGGAACTGTCCTATGAAAACATGATCAAGAGCATTGAAAATGCCAGGAATATATCGCTTCCGAAGCTGATCTACAGTCTCGGTATTCCGAATATCGGATTATCGAACGCAAAAAACATCTGTAAAGCATTTGATTTTGACGTTGAAAAGTTACTTGCAGCGGATGCCGCCGCTCTTTCTGCGATCGAGGGTGTCGGAGAAGTGATCGCAGACAGTTTTGTGGATTATTTTGCGTCTGAAAAGAACCGTTCCCGGTTTGCAAGGCTCTTGCAGGAGGTATCGCTTGAAAAAGTGGAAATAGATACTTCGAATGCCGACATCGCCGGAAAAACATTTGTGATCACGGGATCGCTTAATCATTACGAAAACAGGAATGCACTCAAAGAGATCATTGAGAGCCGCGGCGGAAAAGTTGCGGGCTCTGTCAGCGCCAAAACAGATTATCTGATCAATAATGATATCACAAGCAATTCTTCCAAGAATAAGATGGCAAAAGAATACAATATTCCGATCATTCCGGAAGAAGAAGTGATGCGCATGTTAGGCGTTCAATAAACAAAAGTCAGGAGACAGATATGCCGATCAAAGTTCAGGGCGAACTGCCCGCAAAAGAAATACTCGAAAATGAAAATATATTCGTTATGGATGAGACCAGAGCCCTGCATCAGGACATTCGTCCGCTGAAGGTGCTGATCTTAAATAACATGCCCGTGAAACAGGATACGGAGTTACAGATCCTACGCGCCATGTCCAATACCCCTTTGCAGATCGACGTGACTTTTATGCATGCCAAAAGCCATGTGTCGCAAAATACCAGCGTGAATCATCTGAACAAATTCTATGTGACGCTGGATGATATCCGCAATGAGAAATTTGACGGTATGATCATCACGGGCGCCCCCGTGGAGAGCTTGCCGTTTGAGGAGGTTGATTACTGGCCGGAAACCTGCGAGATCCTTGACTGGGCCAATCGTCACGTTACCTCGATCATGCATATCTGCTGGGCGGCACAGGCCGGATTCTATTATTATTACGGAATTGATAAGATCCCTTTGCCCAAGAAGCTGTTCGGGATCTACGAACATCGTGTATCAAACCGGAAAATACCGCTTGTACGCGGATTTGACGATATTTTCCTGGCGCCGCATTCCAGGCATACGGCAACGCCGTCCGATGCGATCCATGCATGCAGGGATCTGACCGTGCTTGCCGAATCGGAAGAAGCCGGGGTCTTCCTGGCGATCGCTGAGGAAGGCAAAAAGATCTTCGTAACGGGACATCCGGAGTACGACAGATATACACTCAGAAACGAATATGAGCGGGATCGCGGAAAAGGGCTCGATATCCAGGTTCCGGTTAATTATTTCCCGGGCGATGATCCGCGGGAAAGGCCGCTTTTGCAGTGGAGAAGCCACAGCGATAATTTATACTGTAACTGGCTGAATTATTACGTTTATCAGATCACACCTTATGACGTGGAAGCGATCGGCGGAAAATAACCCGGTTTTTATTAAAATTTCAAAAAATCTGCTGTATAAATTTTCGTTATCTGATAAAATATATCTACATCTTTCTAAAAGGAGGTTATGGTATGGAAATGAAGTTTTATCGTTGTAAACATTGCGGACAGATCATTGCCGTTGTCAAAGCGACCGGCGTACCGATCATCTGCTGTGGTGAGGCCATGGAAGAGATCGTTCCCGGGACAACGGATGCCGCTGTAGAAAAGCATGTTCCCGTATATGAGGTAAACGGCGGAAAAGTCACGGTCACGGTCGGTGCAACCCTGCATCCGATGGAACCGGAGCATTATATTGAATGGATCGCATTACAGACAAATACCGGTAATCAGCGAAAGGTTTTGAAGCCCGGAGACAAACCGGAAGCGGTATTTGCGATCGGAGAAGGGGATGTCGTGGAATCGGTTTATGCATATTGTAATCTGCACAGTCTCTGGAAAGCGTAATTTAAGAAACAGACAATCAGAATTCATCATAAAGGAGATAAAACATGAAAACTTATAAGTGTTTGGTATGCGGAGAAGTGTTTACGGTTGAAGACGGCGCGGAGGCTGTTTGCCCGCTTTGCGGCGTAAGCGGCGATAAGCTGGAACTTGTTGAAGAATCCGGATCCAATTCTTCCAATCCTTATGCAGGGACACAGACGGAAAAGAACCTGCAGGCTGCTTTTGCCGGTGAATCCCAGGCCAGGAACAAATATACCTATTTTGCTTCCAAAGCAAAAAAAGAAGGATATGAGCAGATTGCCGCACTGTTCCTGCAAACAGCCGATAATGAAAAAGAGCATGCAAAGCTCTGGTTCAAGGAATTAAACGGGATCGGTACGACTGCCGAGAATCTTCTTGCCGCAGCGGAGGGGGAAAACTTCGAATGGACGGATATGTATGAAGATTTCGCCAAAACCGCGGAAAAAGAAGGATTTGCAGAACTTGCCGCAAAATTCAGGGGCGTAGCGGCCATTGAGAAACGTCACGAAGAACGTTACCGTGCTTTGCTGAAGAATGTTGAAACGGCTGAAGTCTTCAAGAAGAGTGAAGTGAAGGTATGGGAATGCCGTAATTGCGGACATATTGTTGTCGGAACGAATGCGCCTGATGTTTGTCCGGTGTGTGCACATCCGCAGAGTTATTTTGAAGTTCACGCGGAAAACTATTAAAAAAGGCATTTACAAGCGCTTTTATTCTGTGTTATCCTAATTCCGCACGTTTAAAGGAGTTAAGATGAATAAAAGTGCAAGTATGAAAAATGTTATGATCGCAATGGAAGTGCTGCTTTGTCTGGTGGCACTTCTTTTGCTGCTTTTTAAACATAATGTAGACGGTTCACAGGTACATCCCGTTGCGGAGCAGGATGAGGTTATGGATTTTTCCGATTTTCTGGAGGCAGGTGAAGAGCCCGTCACGCATCCTGATCTTTCAACTTTTATGGAAGAACATCCGGATCATACGGATAGCATTACCGAAGCAGAAACGGAAGATGCAAAAATACAGACAGAAGAGAGTTATCAGACGGATCAAAGGGATAACTGGAGACTGATCCTGGTCAACAAACAAAATCCCGTCCCTGCGGATTATGAAGTAAAACTTACGGAAATTTCAGGCTCGATGCAGGTGGATGAGCGGATCGCAACGGATCTTGCCGCGATGTTACGTGCGGCAAAAGATGACGGCGTCTCTTTATCGATCGTCAGCGCATACCGGGATATGGATAAGCAGACAAAACTGTTTGAGGCAAAGATCAGACGTTGTATGAAAAACGGGACCACTTATATGGATGCTTATTCCAGAGCATCGGAATCCGTAACGGTTCCCGGAAGCAGTGAACACCAGCTGGGACTGGCGCTTGACATCGTCGGATCGGGCCATCAGGCACTTGATGAATCTTTCGGTGATACGGAGGCAGGAAAGTGGCTTGCCAGATATTGTGATGAATACGGATTTATTCTCCGCTATCCGAAAGGAAAAGAATACATTACGGGCATCATCTACGAACCCTGGCATTTCCGTTATGTCGGCAGGGAAGCTGCAAGAGAGATCATGGGAAATGAGATCACGTTGGAAGAGTATCTTTGGAGCATGGGGGATCAATAGTTGTACCGGATCATTGCAAAAGAAGGAAATGCAAAACGCGCAGTTTTCGAAACGCCCCACGGAACCATTGAGACACCGGTATTTATGAATGTCGGTACGGTTGCCGCGATCAAAGGTGCCGTATCCACGAATGATCTGAAAGAGATCGGATGCCAGGTGGAACTGAGCAATACTTATCATTTACATGTAAGGCCGGGTGATGAAGTCGTAAAAGCACTCGGTGGTCTGCATCGTTTTATGGTCTGGGACCGTCCGATCCTGACGGATTCCGGTGGATTCCAGGTATTTTCCTTAAGTTCGCTTCGAAGTATTAAAGAAGAAGGCGTATCCTTTCATTCACATATAGACGGCAGAAAGATCTTCATGGGTCCGGAGGAGAGCATACGGATCCAGTCTAACCTTGCATCCACGATCGCCATGGCCTTTGACGAATGCCCGAGTTCCAGAGCCGACCGGCATTATGTGCAGGACAGTGTGGACCGCACGACCAGATGGCTGATCAGATGTAAGGCAGAAATGGAACGGCTTAAAGCGCTTCCGGATACGATCAACAGGGAACAGATGCTTTTTGGGATCAATCAGGGGGCGGTATATGATGATATCCGTATCGAGCATGCGAAAGCGATCACGGAACTGAATCTTGACGGGTATGCCATCGGCGGACTTGCAGTCGGAGAAACCCATGCCGAAATGTATCGCATCCTGGAGTCCGTAATCCCGTATCTTCCGGAGGATAAACCGACATATTTAATGGGCGTCGGCACACCGGCCAATATTCTGGAAGGGGTTGAACGCGGGGTTGATTTCTTCGATTGTGTTTATCCGACCAGAAACGGACGTCATGCGCATCTTTATACAAACCACGGAAAGATCAATCTGTTCAATGAGAAATACAAACTGGATGACCGGCCGATCGAGGAAGGATGCCAGTGTCCGACCTGCAGGGTTTATTCCAGGGCATATATCCGGCATTTACTGAAAGCAAAAGAAATGCTCGGCATGCGTCTGTGCGTCCTGCATAACCTGTATTTTTACAACCGTATGATGACGGAGATCAGGGAAGCGATCGAAGAAGGAAGATTTGCGTCTTATAAGGCCGAGAAACTGTATCAGATGGAACAGGGGCCCGATTGACCTTCTTCTTATAAAAATACTTGATGATATACCGGATTTTGTGTATCATGTTTCATATGAGCTTGCAGATTCGATAAACAGGAGGTTTCCATATGGCATTATTCAGCGCAGCAGTTGCGGAGACAGGATATTCCAGTTATATCATGTTGATCGCATGGGTGGTGATCATCGGTGTGTTCTTGTATTTCACGATGATCAAACCGCAGAAAAAAGAACAAAACCGCATCAAGACCATGTTGGCCGAACTGGAGGCAGGAGACAGCGTGCTCACATCCAGCGGATTTTACGGTGTCGTGATCGATGTGGATGAGGATACGGTGATCGTAGAATTCGGCAATAACAAGAACTGCCGGATCCCGATGCAGAAAACTGCTATCACGCAGATTGAGAAGCCGGGCACTGATGCATGATCCGATTTATAAGTTTCATATGGTAGTATCAGTCTGATTCACGTTTTGGCATAGTGGTATTATGTCAGAACGTGAATTTGTGTAGTTTATAACAGAAATATTCAGGAATGACAGGAGAAAGACTATGAAAGCAAAGATCGCATGCATTCCGGGAGACGGCATTGGCCCGGAGATCGTTTCGCAGGCGCGCTATGTCCTCGATGCCATCGCCGGAAAATTCGGGCATGATTTTGCATATCAGGAATTGCTTCTGGGAGGGGCCGCCATTGACCAGACGGGTGTTCCGCTTCCGGAAGAGACCGTACAGGGGGCCCTTGGCGCAGACGCTGTGCTGATGGGGTCGATCGGCGGTAATACCTCTACTTCCCCCTGGTATCAGCTTCCGCCGAATCTTCGTCCGGAGGCCGGCCTTCTGGGAATCCGTAAAGCGCTCGGATTATTTGCAAATTTAAGACCTGCACTGCTGTATCGGGAACTTGCCGATGCATGCCCGTTAAAAACCGAACTGACATCCGGCGGGTTTGATCTTCTGATCATGCGTGAACTGACCGGCGGGCTATATTTCGGGGAACGGGAAACCGTGGTTGAAAACGGCTTAAGGAAAGCAAAAGATACTCTGGTTTATGATGAAAATGAGATCCGCCGGATAGCGATCAAGGGATTTGAGATCGCCATGAAACGCAGAAAAAAAGTCACAAGTGTTGATAAAGCCAATGTTCTTGATTCTTCCAGATTATGGAGAAGTGTTGTCAATGAGGTTGCGAAAGACTATCCGGATGTGGAACTGGAACATATGCTCGTGGATAATTGTGCAATGCAGCTTGTCAGGGATCCCGGACAATTTGACGTGATCCTTACGGAAAACATGTTCGGCGATATTCTTTCGGATGAGGCAAGCATGATCACGGGATCGATCGGCATGCTGCCGAGCGCGTCCTTAAATGAGACTTCTTTCGGCCTTTATGAGCCAAGCCACGGTTCCGCACCTGATATTGCGGGACAGGATAAGGCAAATCCGATCGCAACGATCCTGTCAGCATCAATGCTGCTTCGTTATTCGCTGAATCTTACTTCGGAAGCGGATGCGATCGATGAAGCAGTGGAAAAAGTATTGCGCGACGGATTCAGAACCGGAGACATTATGTCGGATGGTTGTAAAAAAGTCGGAACAAAGGAAATGGGTAAGCTTATTGCGGAAAGGATCGGAGCATGAAGAGTGATGCAGTAAAAAAAGGAGCACAACAGGCACCGCACAGGTCTTTGTTTAATGCACTCGGCTTTACGAAAGAGGAAATGGAAAGACCGCTTGTCGGAATTGTCAGTTCTTATAATGAGATCGTTCCCGGTCATATGAACCTGGATAAGATCGTTAATGCGGTGAAGCAGGGTGTGGCTATGGCCGGAGGGACTCCCGTAGTATTCCCGGCGATCGCGGTCTGTGACGGTATCGCCATGGGACATGTCGGAATGAAATATTCCCTTGTGACCAGGGACCTGATCGCCGATTCGACAGAATGTATGGCGATCGCACATCAGTTTGATGCACTTGTCATGGTTCCGAACTGCGATAAAAACGTTCCGGGTCTTCTGATGGCTGCGGCACGTGTCAATATTCCGACTGTCTTTGTATCGGGCGGCCCCATGCTTGCAGGTCATGTCAACGGACAGAAGAGAAGTTTATCGTCCATGTTTGAGGCTGTCGGAACGCATGCGGCAGGGAAAATGAGTGATGAAGAACTCGAAGCATTTGAACGGAAAGTCTGCCCCACCTGTGGCAGTTGTTCCGGTATGTATACCGCAAACTCCATGAACTGTTTAACGGAAGCGCTCGGCATGGGACTTTCCGGTAACGGAACGATCCCTGCAGTTTATTCCGACCGTCTGCGTCTTGCAAAACATGCGGGTATGGCTGTTATGGAACTGTTAAAGAAAAACATCCGTCCCCGTGATATCATCACAAAAGAATCGATCCTCAATGCCCTGACCATCGATATGGCACTCGGATGCTCGACCAATTCGATGCTTCATATTCCTGCCATAGCACATGAGATCGGTTTTGATTTTGATATTTCCCTCGCCAATGAGATCAGTGAGAAAACACCGAATCTCTGCCATCTTGCGCCGGCGGGGCCGACCTACATGGAGGACCTCAATGAAGCGGGCGGTGTTTATGCGGTCATGAAAGAAGTGGCAGATCTGGGACTTCTGCATCTTGACTGTATGACGGTAACCGGCAAGACGATCGGGGAAAACATCAAAGATGCAATCAACCTGAATCCGGAAGTTATCAGAAAGACGGATAATCCATATTCCAAGACAGGCGGTTTGGCCGTGCTGAAAGGGAATCTTGCTCCGAACGGCTCTGTTGTCAAGCGTTCGGCCGTTGTTACCGAAATGATGGTACATGAAGGTCCCGCACGTGTATTTGATTGTGAAGAAGATGCAATTGATGCGATCAAAGGCGGAAAGATCCATGAGGGAGACGTTGTCGTGATCCGTTACGAAGGCCCCAAAGGCGGCCCCGGTATGCGCGAGATGTTAAATCCTACATCGGCGATCGCAGGAATGGGACTCGGATCCAGTGTTGCCCTGATCACGGACGGAAGGTTCTCCGGAGCCTCCCGCGGTGCGTCCATCGGTCATGTGGCGCCGGAGGCAGCCATGGGCGGTCCGATCGCTTTTGTCGAAGAAGGCGATATCATCAGTATCAATATTCCCGAATACAAGCTGGAACTGAAAGTGGATGACGCCGAACTTCAGAAACGCAAAGAAAATTGGAAGCCGGTGAAACGGGAGCTGACCGGGTATCTTGCCCGTTATGAGAAACTGGTCACTACCGCAGATAAAGGCGCTGTTTTAAGTATCAATGTTTAATCCGGAATAAATGTTTTTTTAGAAACATAAGGAGGGAGAAAATGCAGCTTACCGGTTCACAGATCGTTATGGAATGCCTGCTTGAGCAGGGTGTCGATACTGTTTTCGGGTATCCGGGCGGTTCCATTCTGAATATCTATGATGAATTATATCGTTACCGTGACAGGATCCATCACTACCTGACCAGTCATGAACAGGGTGCGGCGCATGCTGCTGACGGTTATGCCAGAGCCACGGGAAAAGTCGGTGTTTGTATGGCGACATCGGGTCCCGGTGCCACCAATCTTGTTACCGGGATTGCAACGGCATATATGGATTCCGTACCCATGGTGGCGATCACTGCAAACGTGATCTTACCGCTTCTTGGGAAAGATACCTTTCAGGAGGTAGATATTGCCGGTGTCACGATGCCAATCACAAAACACGGTTATATCGTCAAGGATATCACGCAATTGGCAGATACATTGCGTAAAGCTTTTGCGATCGCAAGATCCGGAAGACCGGGGCCTGTTCTTGTAGATATTACAAAAGACGTCACTGCGGATAAAACGGAATATACCTATCAGGCACCGTATGATCTGGAAATACCGAAGCGCTATACAGACGAAGATATTGATATCGCAACGGAAATGATCAAAAAATCCAAGCGTCCGTTCATTTGTACAGGAGGCGGTACGGTCATATCCGGTGCAAGCGCGGAACTGTCGGAATTTGCACATAAGATCGGGGCACCGGTCTGCGATACGCTGATGGGAAAAGGCGGTTTCAACGGCTGTGATCCGCTATATACGGGTATGATCGGTATGCACGGCACCAAAACGACGAATTTCGGCGTTTCAAAAGCAGATCTTCTGATCGTTCTCGGCGCCAGATTTTCCGATCGTGTTGTAGGGGACGCCAAGAAATTTGCCAAAAAAGCAAAGATCCTGCATATCGATATTGATCCTGCAGAGATCAATAAAAACATCAAAACGGATGCTTCCGTGATCGGTGATGTCAAGGAGATCCTTACGATCTTAAACAACAGACTTGATGTTCTGGATCATGCCGAATGGTTAAAGGAAATCGCCGATTATCAGGCGGAGTTTCCGTTGAAATATCCGAAGAAGAAACTGACCTGTCCGTATCTGATCGAAGAACTGTATCGGATCACGGAAGGAAAGGCGATCATCACAACGGATGTAGGACAGCATCAGATGTGGGCCGCACAGTTTTATAAGTATACGGAACCCCGAACTTTTCTGACATCGGGCGGACTCGGGACCATGGGGTACGGGCTGGGTGCCTGCATCGGTGCAAAGGTCGGAAGACCGGATAAGATCGTTTGCAATATCGGCGGGGACGGTTGTTTCCGGATGAATATGAATGAACTTGCCACGGCAAGCAGATACAATATTCCCATTATCCAGATCGTGATCAACAATGAAGTCCTGGGTATGGTAAGGCAATGGCAGACATTATTTTATGAAAGCCGTTATTCCAACACCGTACTAACGGATAAAGTGGATTATATTGCCGTCGCGAAAGCACTCGGGTGCGAAGGCATCCGCGTTACGACCAAGGAAGAGGTAGCAGGTGCGATCGAAAAAGCGATCTCATTAAATGCACCTGTTGTGATCGAATGCGTGATCGATAAAGATGATAAAGTATTTCCGATGGTTTCCGCAGGATCATCCATTGAAGAAGCTTTTGATGCCGACGATCTGAAAGCACAGACGGGAGACGGAAAGTAAGTGGCTAAACGACGCAAGACGGACTTAAAGACGCAAGATGTGAAACTGAATAAAGAAACGCCTGAAGAGAAAACGGAACCAACATCCGAAAAAGAAGAGCTTGAAAAGGAGAAATCTGAAAAGGATGAGGATTCCGTAAAAGAAGAGGCTGTCGGGGAAGAAAAGTCCGAATCGGAGCCGGAGGATGATTTTGACCTGGATCCGGAAGAAACTGCTGATCAGAATTCCGATAAAGCTGCTGATCAGGATACCGATAAAGCGGCTGATAAAGAACCCGATCCGGACCAGCCTGCCGGCACGGAAGAAAAGAAAAACGGCAATCTTTTTCTCAAAACATGCGGTATAACGGCATTTGTGCTGTGTGTGGCCTATGCGGGGATCTCAATCTTTTATACGGGAAGGTTTATGCCCGGTACCGTGATCAAAGATACTTTGGTGCAAAACCGGACCGTATCTCAGGTCAACGAACAATTCTGCAGGAATCATGAAGACTATACCATGACGCTGACGCTTGCGGATGGGAAAACGGAAACGCTGCAGGGCAGAGACTTTGACTTTGACAATGATTACACGGGATCGCTGAACGAAATCCTGGCTTCACAGAAATCCTATGAATGGCCATGGTATCTCATGAATCAGGCATCCTATCAGGCTAAGCCTGCGGTAACTTACGATGAAGGCAAACTGTTGGCGATGTTGTCTGAACTGGATTGTTTCAGGCAGAAAGAAATGAACTCTGATGCAGTGGTTGCGATCGAAAACCGCATGAATCATTTCACATTAAGGGATGAAAGACAAAAGGCACTGAATCCGGCTGATGCTACGGAAAGAGTACTGAATGCCTTAAAAAGCGGTGAAACGGTCTGTGACCTGCAGGATGCATATGAGCTTCCGAAGGCTACCGCAATGCAGGCACAGGTGTTAAAGAGATGGGACGCGGTCAATAAGGTGCAAAATGCCGAAGTGATCTATTCGGACGGTGATATCACACTGGATGCCGACCGGCACGAGATCGCCACCTGGATTGCCACGGATGCAAACAAACAGCCGGTGATCGACAAAGACGGCAAGGTTGTTCTGGATGAAGAAAAGATCAGGGTTTTCCTGACAAAGTTAACCGATACGTTTAATACGGATCAGAAAGACCGTCTCTGGACGAAGTATCAGGGCGGAACGGTTCTTCTGCCGAGCCGTAACAAGGGATTCATCGTCGATGAAGATGCCGAACTTGAAGCACTGATGAAGACGGTTTCGGGTGGCTGGACAGAGAAGAGACGGCCGTATTATTCCCAGGAAGGCGCCGGACACGGAAACGGTGAAGTCGGAGATACTTATGTGGAAGTGGATCTCGGACATCAGAAACTGTATTATTTTGAAGAAGGAAAACTGAAACTCACCAGTGATATCGTAACCGGGTGCAAACGTTATCATAATGATACCCCACCCATGATCACGAATATTTATTTCATGCAGCAGAACCGGACGCTGCACGGTGAAAACTATGCGACGTTCGTATACTACTGGATGGCATTTTACAACCATTACGGTCTGCATGATGCAACCTGGAGATCCAAATTCGGTGGAGATATTTATCTGACAGACGGCTCACACGGCTGTGTGAACATGCCGAAGGAAAATGCCGCAAAACTGTATGAATTGGTACATGTCGGCACACCGGTCGTACTTTACGAGTGATGAATGTTTTTGGAGTGTCAATAAAATTATTTAGATTGTGATTTTTTTAACCATGGTATATATTTAATGGAAAAGATTTAGAAACAAAGGAGGAGAAGTGATGAAAAGGGTTTATAACTTTTCAGCAGGGCCCGCAGTTTTGCCCGAGGAAGTACTGAAAGAAGCTGCAGATGAGATGCTGGACTACCGCGGATGCGGGATGTCCGTGATGGAGATGAGCCATCGGAGCAAGGTTTTTGAAACGATCATTCAGGAAGCGGAAGCAGATCTTCGGGAACTGATGAACATTCCCGATAATTATAAGGTTCTGTTTTTGCAGGGCGGTGCGCATCAGCAGTTTGCGATGATCCCCATGAACCTGATGAAGAATAAAAAGGCTGCTTATATCGTAACCGGACAGTGGGCCAAAAAGGCATTTAACGAAGCAAAGATCTACGGTGAAGCGATCAAGGTCGCTTCCAGCGAAGATAAGACGTTTTCTTATATTCCCGATTGCTCGGATCTGGATATCCCGGATGATGTCGATTACGTATATATCTGCGAAAATAACACGATCTACGGAACCAAATTCAAAACATTACCAAATACAAAAGGGCATACACTGGTTGCGGACGTCTCCTCCTGTTTCCTGTCAGAACCCGTGGATGTAACAAAATACGGGATCATTTACGGCGGCGTACAGAAGAATATCGGACCTGCCGGTGTTGTGATCGTGATCATCAGAGAAGATCTGATCACGGAAGATACTCTTCCCTATACGCCGACCATGTTAAAGTACAAGACCCATGCGGATGCCGGTTCATTGTACAATACACCTCCCGCATACGGGATCTACATCTGCGGTAAGGTATTTAAGTGGCTGAAAAAGCGTGGCGGACTTGCCGCAATGAAGGAATACAACGAAAAGAAGGCTAAGATCCTTTATGATTTCCTGGATGAGAGCAAACTGTTCAAAGGAACTGTTGTGAAAGAGGACAGGTCTTTGATGAACGTACCGTTTGTCACCGGGAATGAAGAGCTGGATGCAAAGTTCATTAAAGAAGCAAAAGAAGCCGGATTTGAGAATCTCAAAGGTCACAGATCCGTTGGCGGTATGCGTGCATCCATTTACAATGCAATGCCGATCGAAGGTGTCGAGAAACTGGTTGCATTTATGAAAAAGTTTGAAGAGGAGAATCAGTAATGTACAAATATGCTTGTTTGAATCCGATCGCACAGATCGGGTTGGAGCGGTTCACGGATGCTTATGAAAAGACGGAAGATATCAATCAGGCGGAAGGGATTCTTGTCAGAAGTGCCGCCATGCATGATATGGAGCTGTCCGATACACTTTTAGCTGTTGCAAGAGCAGGCGCGGGCGTCAATAATATCCCGCTTGATAAGTGTGCACAGAAAGGGATCGTTGTATTCAACACCCCGGGTGCAAACGCAAACGGCGTAAAAGAACTTGTCATTGCAGGCATGCTGCTTGCAAACAGAGATATCGTCGGTGGTATCAACTGGGTAAAATCAGAAGCCGGCAACCCGGACATTGCCAAAATGGCCGAAAAAGAAAAGAAGAAATTTGCCGGACATGAGATCCAGGATAAGAAACTCGGTATCATCGGACTCGGAGCCATCGGTGTCAGAGTTGCAAATGTTGCAAAACATCTGGGCATGGAAGTTTACGGATATGATCCGTATATTTCCGTAGATGCAGCCTGGAATTTAAGCCGTGATATCAAGCATGTGAAAAACATCGATGATATCTATGAGAATTGTGATATCATCACGATCCACGTGCCGCTTATGGATTCCACCAAGAATACGATCAACAAAGAAGCGATCGATAAGATGAAAGACGGCGTGATCCTTTTGAACTTTGCGCGTGATCTGCTTGCCAATGAAGATGACGTGATCGAAGCACTGAAATCCGGTAAAGTCGCAAAGTATGTTTCCGACTTCCCGAATCCGAAAACAGCCGGTACGGAGGGCTGTATCGTGATCCCGCATCTTGGCGCATCCACGGAAGAATCAGAAGACAACTGTGCAAAAATGGCAGTCAAAGAACTGATGAACTTCTTAGAGAACGGAAACATCATTAATTCCGTCAACTATCCGAACTGCGACATGGGGGTATGTTCCGGTGCGGAACGTGTGACCGTTATGCATAAGAATGTTGCCAATATGATCACAAAATTCACGGCTACGTTCGGTGATCTGAATATCAATATCAGTAACATGATGAATAAATCCAAAGGAGATTATGCCTATACCATGCTGGATGTTGAATCCACCATCACAGATGAGATGGTGAAAAAGCTGGAAAGCATTGACGGCGTGATCCGTGTCAGAGTGATCCGGTAAAACGGGTTCGGTTTCATGTTGAAAAATCCACTCCCATCTGTCATGATAACAGAGGGTGTGGATTTTTCATATTAAGACTAAAGGAGATAAAAATGGCAACGATAAAACCGTTTCGTGCACTGCGACCTGCCGGGCGATATGCGGACCGCATTGCTGCACTGCCTTATGATGTATACAACCGCGCGGAAGCAAAAGCGGAAGTGGAAAAAGAGCCGCTCTCATTCCTGAAGATCGACAGAGCCGAGACCCAGTTCGATGATTCCGTGGATACTTATGCGGATATGGTTTATGAAAAGGCAAAGTCAACTTATGAGGAGATGAAGAAAGAGGGCTATTATCTTGTCGATGCGTCAGAATGCTTTTATCTTTATGAGCTGACGATGAAGGGAAGAGCACAGACCGGCATCGTCGGCTGTGCATCCATTGATGACTATGAGAACGGCGTGATCAAAAAGCATGAGAATACCAGAGCCGATAAAGAGGTAGACCGGATCAATCATGTGGATACCATGTCCGCACAGACCGGTCCGATCTTTCTTGCTTATCATCAGGATACCGTCTTATCAGAACTGGTGAATAAGATCAAAGAAAGGAATCCCGTCAACGATTTTACAAGCCCGGACGATGTAACGCATCGTGTCTGGATTATCAATAATGATGAGGAGATCAAATTGATCAGAGAGCGTTTTGAAAAGATCGGAAATGTGTATATCGCTGACGGACATCATCGTTGCGCTTCTGCGGTAAAGGTCGGACTTAAGAGAAGAGCGCAGCATCCCGGATATACAGGAGATGAAGAATTTAATACATTTCTGTCGGTGCTGTTTCCCGATAATGAACTGATGATCATGGACTATAACCGTGTTGTCAGGGATCTGAACGGACACAGTGTGGAAGAGGTCATTGCGTATTTAAGGGAACATGGGAGATTGCGCCTGAACAAGAGCGCATTTCATCCGCAAACAAAAGGAGAATGCGGTATATACCTGGATCATTCCTGGTATGCGTTTACCTTTGATGAAACCTTAAGACCGGATGATCCCGTGGAAGGACTGGATGTATCCATTTTACAGCGCCATATTCTGGAGCCTTTGTTCGGGATCGCGGATCCGAAGACGGACCAGCGGATTGAATTTGTCGGCGGGATCAGGGGACTTGATGAACTGGAACGCAGAGTTGATACGGATTGTCAGATCGCATTTGCAATGTATCCGACACAGATCAGCGAATTGTTTGCGGTGGCGGATGCCGGAAAACTGATGCCGCCAAAATCCACATGGTTTGAACCGAAGCTGCGCAGCGGCCTCTTCATTCACGAAATCTGAGATACTATCTATGAATTTTATTATATGAGGTTTCGAATATGGATAATTTGCAATTAGAAGATCTCGGACTGCAAGATATTGCAGAGAAGCAGAGCATGTTCCGGGAATATCTGGATACGCTTCCGCAGAAATTCTTAGGCCTCGGGATCCGTGCCCTGATCATGGTGATCCTTCTGGTGATCAGTTATTGGCTGATCCGCGCCTTAAGAAAGATTATCCGCAAGGCGTTGCAGAAATCTAAAGTTGAAAACGGCAGTATCACATTTATTGACAGCTGTGTAAAGATCATCCTCTATACCTGTGTGATCCTTTCACTCATCGGCTATTTCGGTATTGATGCCGCCAGCGTTGTTGCCATTCTCGGTTCGATCGGGTTAACGATCGGTCTGGCTTTCCAGGGTAGTCTTTCGAATTTTGCAGGCGGCGTTCTGATCCTGATCTGTAAGCCGTTTGTAACGGGTGATTATATTCTGGAAAAGAATACAAATGCAGAGGGTACCGTAACGGAGATCACGTTGTTTTACACCAAGATCCGCACGCAGGATAACCGCATGATCTCCATACCGAACAGTGTGCTTTCCAATTCGACTATCATTGACGCATCAGCGCTTTTGGAGCGAAGAGTCGATCTATTCGTACCGGTTTCCTATGAGGCGGAAATCAAAAGAGCAAGAGAAGTGATCCTCAAGGTTCTTGATCAGGAGAGCGTTCTAAAGCACGATCGTCAGGTGTTTGTTGAGGAACTGGCAAACAGCAATGTGGTGCTCGGTATTCAGTTTTATGTCCAAACGACCGACTATCTGCCGATGAAACGGCTGGTGCTTGAACAGATCAAAACCGAATTTGACAGGACCGGGATCACAATTCCATTTGAACAGATCGACGTTCATATGGTATAATATTATGAATTATTGTTTTGGAGGCCTTATATGTCTGTTTTTCAGGCAATCATTTTGGGAATCGTACAGGGATTGACGGAGTTTTTACCCGTCAGTTCTTCCGGTCACCTTGCCATCATGAAAAATCTGCTGGGTGTCAATACGGATACGGGTATCCTGTTTGATGTTTTGCTGCATTTTGCAACGCTGATCGCGGTATTCGCGGTTATGTATAAGGATATCATCAAACTGATCGTTGATTTTTTCCAGATCGTACGTGATGTATGTATCAACATCGGCAGATTCTTTTCCAATCTGACTGCCATTCATAAAAAACCTTACATCGTGATCGCCTCCACTTCTTATCGTAAATTCGTGATCATGCTGATCATTTCCACGATACCGACGGGAATTCTGGGTGTGTTGCTATCGGAAGTCGTAGATTCGGCATCAACGGCGCTGCTGATTCCCGGGATCTGTCTGATCGCAACGGGATTGATCCTGTTTTTGGCGGATCTTTTGAAGGAAGGCCGCAAAAAACCAAAAACCGCAAATTACGGAGATGCATTTGCCATCGGTGTTACACAGGGTATCTCCGTTTTACCCGGTCTCTCGAGATCCGGAACGACGATCACGGCATGTCTGTTATGCGGATTTGATCGTAAATTTGCCGTAAAATACTCATTTATCATGTCCATGCCTGCAATACTTGGCGCGATGATCCTTGAACTTAAGGATATCGGGGGAACGCATCTGGCAGGCAACGAGATCGCAGCTTATATCATCGGAATGGTCATAGCTGCGGTAGTCGGGTTCTTTGCAATCCGTATCATGCTGAATGTGGTAATGAACCGGTATTTTAAATTTTTCGCTTTTTATTGTCTGATCATAGGAGCGATCTCGATCATCGGGTATCTTGTAAAGTTATAAAAGGCTGATATCTCTTTCTTTGGGGAGTAAGGAGGTTTGATATGTCTGCGGGGTCTAATAAAGGGAAAGCACATTCTGCTAAGAAGGGGCGGGGACAAGAAGCGTCAAATCCATTATGGGATGACGTGATCCTGCTGTTCGTTCTGGCATTTTGCATATTATTGTTCTTAAGCTATTTTCATCTTGCGGGACGCGTGGGTGAATGGATCGGTTCTTTTATGTTCGGGTTCTTCGGAATGGTATCCTATGTTGTTCCCATCGCTCTGTTTTTTGCAGTCGCTTTCTTTTTATCCAATCGCGGTAAAAGTGTCGCCTGGGTCAAAGTCGTATCAGCGATCGT
>JAFYDQ010000173.1 GCA_017544705.1 Lachnospiraceae bacterium
ACAACGGGCGGCATCACCGATACGAGTAAGATGTCCGCAACCGTGAACGGATCGAGTGACAATTATGTGATCAAGATCTCGGAGACACAGGAAGCCAATGAAATGGCACAGCAGGCGCTGACTGCAGCGTTCGGGTCCCTGGATGCGATCCGGTATCTGCCGATCGATATCAGCCTTTATGACAGTACGGGAACCCAGAAGATCAGCCCGATCCCTGAAGGTGTGAGCATCAATATCACGATGCCGATACCCGATAATCTTGCGATATACGGCGGTAATGCCAAGGTTGCCTGCACGGAAGGCGGAACACTTGATAAGATCCAGCCGAAGTTTACGGTCATTAACGGCGTACCCTGCATGAACTATACGGTAACGCACTTATCTCCGTATGTGGTCTATGTGGATACCAATAACTTAACGGCTACGGGAACGCTTGATGCGACACCCAAGACCGGCGATCCGATCCATCCGAAGTGGTTCTTAGTCATCGGGCTCGCGGCTATTTCCGGTATCATGTTCCTGATCAGAGACCGCAAGGAAACTGAGGCAGAGGCTGCATAAATATGAAAAAAGTTGTCAGAAATGTCATAGCCATATTGTTGTGCGTGACAGGCACGGTGCTTCTGGTGCTGCCTGCGCTTCCTTTTCAGGCGGCATCGGTGCAGCGCGGTGATTTTGAAATGGATGGGGCGACGCTGGTAAAATACCTGGGTCATGCCTCCGATCTGACACTGCCTGATACCATTCAGACCATCGGCAAAGATGCATTTTCCGAAAATGCTTCACTCAGAAATGTCGTGATCCCGGATACCGTTCGTACGATCGACTATGCGGCATTCGAGAACTGCACCAATCTGCAGACCGTTTCGATACCCGAAAGCGTTAGAACCATTGGTTCCAGCGCTTTTTCGGGTTGTACGTCTCTCTACAGCGTTTCCATTCCGAGAAAGGTCGAGCAGATCGGCTCCGGTACGTTTGCCGGCTGTACGTCTTTATCCACAATCCCCGTTGCAGACAGTAATCCGAATTTCTTATGCCATGACGGTGTGCTTTATTCGGGTGACGGCAAAGAAGTGGTACAATATCTTGCCGGACGCGCATCCACGATCTATGTCATGCCGACCAGTGTAGACAAGATCAACGAATATGCATTCTGGGGCGCCAATAATCTGACCGGTGTTTCCATATCCGGGAATGTCAAAGAAATCCCGGAATATGCGTTTTCCAATTGTCCCGGACTGTCCACGGTCGTCATTCCCGCATCCGTCAGCAAGATCCAGGCCTATGCTTTCTCCGATTGTGTGAACTTAAGATCTGCCGTCATACCGACATCTGTCGGATACATTGACGACCTTGCCTTTTATATGAGTAACGGTGTACAGGTGCAGTTTGTGGACCCGACGGATAAACTGGTCACACAGCCGGTTGCCGCAGTTTCGGGAACCGGACTTACGGGATCTGCGGATGCCTATCAGGATGCGGCAGAGGGCGGAAGCGTTTCCGCGACCGGACAGGATCAGGGATCTTCGACCGGTACGGATGGTTTTACAACGGAGACATCGAATCCGGTCATGATCGATTATGAAGAGAATATTCTTCCCGGTGAAATGGGCTCCACAAAGGTTGTCGGTTCCCGCGCCGTTTTGCTGATGTCTCCTGCCATGACAGTTAAGGAAGCTTATAACCTGAACAAAGCAGAACTGGAGGATTCGATTGCCAATAATACCAATACATCCGGTCATGATACCTACTCGATCATTCGCGGCAACCTGAATGCGTATAACGGAGAAGATGCGAATGTCACCATTCCTGGGGATGTCACAAAGGTCGGCAACCGTTGTTTTTATAAGAATGACAAGATCGAAAATGTGTCGATCCCCAATACCGTGAATGAGATCGGTGATTTTGCTTTTGCAAGAAGCAGCCTGCAGAAAGCAGATATTCCGGACTCCGTAAATAAGATCGGTTATGCGGCGTTCTATCACTGCAACCAACTGTCGGAAGTCTCGATCCCCGACAGTGTGGAAACCATTGAACTTGGTGCGTTTTTCGGAACACCGTGGCTGTATGAATGGCAGAGCACGGATGATAACAATAACTATCTGATCGTCGGTGACGGGATCCTGTTATCCTATAAAGGAGAAGGCGGTAACATCACGATCCCGGAAGGCGTGAAAACGATCGCTCCCGGCTGTTTTCTTGGGAATACTTCCATTACGGGCGTATCCGTTCCGGGAAGTGTGAAAACGATCGGAGAGGATGCATTCAACGGCTGCAGTGCACTTAATACGCTGTCATTGTCAGCGGGACTGGAAAAGATCGAAGACAGGGCTTTTCGCAATACGGATCTTTCGACGTTAACCATTCCGCCAAGCGTGACATCCATTGGTCTGGGGGCTTTTGATGTTGCGGATTCTGCAGCGGTCAGGACGGTATTATTCATGGGAACGGATCTTCCGGAAATGAACAGCAAACCGACTGCATCCAGACTCTCGGCCAAAGATCTGCGCACGCTTTCTTTTGACGGGATCGATAATGCCATCATCAGGGACACGGCAGACGTAAATTCGGGAAACATTTTTGATCCGCATTACCTGGGCTTCCGGGGAGCGGTATATTCCTTAAGTCCCGAACAGATAGACGGGAAGAACACGCTGCACTTGCTGTTATCCACGAAGGAACCGGATGATCAGGGTGTTGTGAACATTGACGCACATGTACCGGTCGGATCTACCGATTATGTCATGTCCGGCGTCAAAGACAATGCTTTTGAGCCATACAGAACCTTCTCCGAATGGAGTAAAAAGCCGTTAACGGATATCAAGATCGACGGGAATACCTCAGCGGAAGTGGAATCGCTGCTTGATTCGATTGGAGATAAGCCGCAGACCGTCTACACGGAAGATAATGCGATAACCGTTCAGGATTTCAGAACCTCCTCTACGCAGACCGGTTCTGCCGCCAGCGCAAAGATTCCGGGAAATACGGATCATTTTATCGTCACGGTTTCGGATGATCCGAATGCCGGAGAAGCTTTTTCGGCGGCATTCTACAATGCACTGGGACAAACGCCGACATTCGGAATTCAGATGTTTGATATCTCCATGACGGATGCAACGGGAACCATTCCGATCACAAAGCTGAATACCTCCAAAATGGAGGTTACGTTACCCGTTCCGGCCAATATGACCGGTTCCGATGATCTGATGGTCTTAAGTTTAAACGATAACGGTGCGCTTGAGACGATCTCGGCGGAGAGTGTTGACGTAAACGGTGTACCGTCTGTCAAATTTGTTGCCGGTCATTTTTCGCCGTATGCGATCTGTCACGGATCAGCTATCTATACGGTAGAAGAGAATACCGCCATTAACGGGCAGGATGATGAGGCAGAAGAAGAACTGATGGGAAATGCGATGGATCTGTTCAACATGAACGGGACCATCGGAACGCTTACAAAGACGAAAACAGGAATTTCACTTGGAAGGATCTTTGCGTTTGTACTGATCGGTCTTGGCGCGCTGTTGCTTTTGCCGAATCTCGCGGTTCTTTTCAAAAAAAGAAATACTTGATTGTTGTTTTTTTCACAATTATCATTGTATAATAAAGTGTCATATTTTATGGCACTTTTTTATTGGTTAATTTTCTGAATGGTTGAGGTGAGAAGCTTTGAAAAACACGAGTGAGAACAGAGCGGTTCGAATGAACACGCTGAACAATCTGCTGGAACTCGAGGAGCATATGTATCCGCTTGTGGAAGTGGAGAGTCCGAATGTATTCCGCAATCTGTTCCCCTATGATGAAGTACCTAAAATTGCATTTAATGACAGGATTGTTCCGCATAACATGCCCAAAGAGATCTGGATCACGGATACGACCTTTCGCGACGGACAGCAGTCAAGAGCGCCTTATACGACCGACCAGATCGTAACGATCTATGATTATCTGCACAGACTCGGCGGTCCGAACGGTATGATCCGTGCCAGTGAATTCTTCCTGTATTCCAAGAAAGACAGGGATGCCGTATATAAATGTATGGAACGGGGCTATCAGTTCCCGGAGATCACCAGCTGGATCAGGGCTTCCAAAGAGGATTTCCAACTGGTCAAGGATATCGGTATGAAGGAAACCGGTATTCTTGTCAGCTGCAGTGATTATCACATTTTCTACAAACTGAAAATGGACCGGAAGAAGGCAATGAACCACTATCTGAACATTGTCAGGGAATGCCTGGAGACCGGGATCAGTCCGAGATGCCATCTGGAAGACATTACGAGGGCTGATATTTACGGCTATGTCATCCCGTTCTGCGTGGAACTGATGAAACTGATGGATGAATATAAGATCCCGATCAAAGTCAGGGCCTGCGATACCATGGGATACGGCGTGAATTATCCGGGTGCCGTGATCCCGAGAAGCGTACAGGGCATCATCTACGGCTTGAACAAACATGCGGGGGTAAGCCCGCACCTTTTGGAATGGCATGGTCACAACGACTTCTATAAAGCGGTCGTTAATTCCACTACCGCATGGTTGTATGGCTGTGCAGGCATCAATGCCTCCCTGTTCGGGATCGGGGAGCGGACCGGAAACACGCCGCTTGAAGCGATGGTCTTTGAATATGCACAGCTGAAAGGGGACCTGAACGGTATGGATACGACCGTGATCACGGAACTTGCCGAATATTACAGGAAAGAGATCGGATATGAGATCCCGCCGCGCACGCCGTTTGTCGGTGAAAACTTCAATGTGACCAGAGCCGGGATTCACGCGGATGGTCTGTTGAAGAATGAAGAGATCTATAATATCTTTGATACGGAGAAATTCTTAAACCGTCCGGCACTCTGTGCGGTCAGCAACACATCGGGACTGGCCGGTATCGCACACTGGATCAATATGTACTATAAGCTTCCCGAAGGGAAACAGGTATCCAAACAGAGCAAACTGGTTCAGAACATCAAAGCGATCGTGGATGAAGAATACGAAGCCGGAAGAGTGACGGTCATGACCAATCAGGAACTGGATGCGATGATCCGGGATGAATGTGAGAAACTGAATATTAAATTGCTGTAATTTTGTTGAATTTAGAGGGTATGGAGGAAACATGGAAAAGATTCAAATGAAAACGCCGCTTGTTGAGATGGACGGCGATGAAATGACCAGAATACTCTGGAAAATGATCAAAGAGGAACTGCTTCTGCCGTTTGTGGACCTCAAGACAGAATACTACGACCTTGGACTTCCCTGCCGGAACGAGACAGATGATCAGGTCACGATCGATTCTGCAAATGCAACGGCAAAATACGGGGTTGCGGTAAAGTGCGCGACCATTACGCCCAATGCGGCCAGAGTGACGGAATATGATTTGAAGAAGATGTGGAAGAGCCCGAACGGCACGATCCGTTCAATCTTAAACGGAACCGTATTCAGAACGCCGATCATCGTCAAAGGAATCGAACCGAACGTCCGCACCTGGAAGAAGCCGATCACGATCGCAAGACATGCATACGGGGATGTATACAGCAATACCGAAATGCTGCTTACACAGTCCGGAAAAGCGGAAATCGTGTTTACGGGAGCTGACGGGAGTGAAACAAGACAGCTGATCCATGATTTTGACGAAAAAGGCGGTGTGATACAAGGTTTACATAACTGCACACCCTCCATTGAAAGCTTTGCAAGAAGCTGCTTTAATTATGCACTGGATCTGAAACAGGACCTCTGGTTTGGCGCCAAAGATACGATCAGCAAGCAATACGATCACCATTTCAAGGATGTATTCGAAGAAATCTTTGAGGCTGAATACAAAGAGAAATTTGAAGCGGCAGGGATCACTTATTTCTATTCGCTGATCGATGATATCGTTGCCAGGATCATGAAATCCGAAGGCGGTATGATTTGGGCCTGCAAAAACTATGACGGAGACGTGATGAGCGATATGATCTCATCCGCGTTCGGATCGCTTGCCATGATGACTTCCGTGCTTGTTTCTCCAGGCGGGGTATTTGAATACGAGGCGGCACACGGAACCGTACAGCGGCATTATTATAAGTATTTGAAGGGGGAAGAGACCTCTACCAATTCCGTTGCCACGATCTTTGCATGGACCGGTGCACTTAAGAAACGGGGAGAACTGGATGGGCTCGACGGGCTTGTACGCTTTGCATCGCTTCTTGAAAAAGCAACGATCGATACGATCGAATCCGGGAAAATGACCAAAGACCTGATCCTGATTTCGACTTTGCAGGATAAGGTACCCTTAAACAGTCTTGACTTTATCAAAGCGATCAGACAGACCCTGGAGTCATACCTGTAAGGAGTGAGAAGAGCGTGGAAACAAAAGACATATCACGTGCGATCATAGAACGGTTGCCACGGTATTACAGATACCTGGGCGAATTAAAGGACAGCGGGATCGAGCGGATCTCATCCAAGGAATTATCGAAACGGATGCATGTTACCGCCTCTCAGATCAGGCAGGATCTGAACCATTTCGGCGGCTTCGGCCAGCAGGGATACGGCTACAACGTCAAGTATCTGTATGAAGAGATTGCCAAGATCCTGGGATTGCATAAACAGCACAATCTAATCCTGATCGGTGCCGGTCATTTGGGACAGGCGCTGGCAAACTATGTCAATTTTGAAAGGCGCGGATTTGTACTGAAAGGGATCTTTGATATCGATACCGCAATTCATGGGCAAAAGATCCGGGGGATCGAGATCCGTCCGATGGAAGAGATTGAAGCATTTATGCGCGATCATGCCATCGATATCGCAGTCCTGACCATTCCGAAGGCAGAGGCGGTCAAAATCGCAGACGAACTGGTGTCGTTCGGGATTAAGGCGATCTGGAATTTTGCACACGTGGATCTTGATGTACCGGAGGATACCGTGGTTGAGAATGTTCATTTATCGGAAAGCCTGATGCGCTTATCCTACAATCTTGCGAATTCATCCGTAACGGATTAGGGTTTTTTCAGGAAAGGTATGATTTATGGCAGAACATGAGGAGCAATTCAAAAATGCATTAGCAGGTAAAAAGATTCCCGTGCTGATCCTGGACCCCAAATGGCATAAACTGTTTTCCAAAACAGGTACGACCGACGAGATCAAGGAGCTGGAAGGGGAATTGCAGAAACTGCTGAAAAGGCAGGGGAAGCTGAACAACGAGAATAAAGACTTAAAACGTATCAAGAATAACCTGATGGATGAGATCGTTGTTCATATGGACGGGATCGAGACCAATGCGGATACCTCGACCAAGAAGTTGGATGAAAACAAACGGTTGATCAATGAAGTCAATGAGAAACTTGACAAGAATGAAGACGAGCTGATGGAACTTCCGCGCGAGATCGACCGGGTCAATAAAGATCTCATGATCGCCACGATGGAACTCTGTTATGAGAAACTTAAGAACAATACCGCAGAGATCGAAGAAATCGCAGAATGGATCAAAGAGATCAGGATCAATCTGAAGAAAAACATCTTAAAGAAACAGAACAAAGAAGTGAACAACGCGGAGCTTTATGCATACATGCATGATATTTTCGGACATTCGGTCATGGAACTGTTTGACATGAAATACGAACCGAAACTCCCGTCACTCAAAAAATCAGAAAATGAAAAAACTCCTGAACAGCCATCGAATGAAACAACTGGACAATGATACGACACGTGTGCTGAAGATCCCGTCTGTCGTTCTGATGGAACGGGCTGCCTTATTTACCGTCGATGCCATTATGAATGCGGAATTTGACTTATCCCGCGTGGTTGTTTTGGCAGGGTGCGGAAATAACGGCGGAGACGGTGTATGTGTGGCAAGGATTCTGAAGGAACGCAGTGTTTCTTCAGATGTTTTTGTGATAGGGGAGCCGCATCCCGACTCCGAATGTGCACATCAGATCGAAACGGCCGGGTGCTATGAGATTCCCGTTACTTATGCAACTGCGGAAGAATGCACGCAGTATCTGAAATCGCATCCCTGCACGCTACTCATTGATGCAATCTTCGGCGTCGGGTTGAACAAAAGGCTTTCGGAAGACTATGGCCGGCTGATCGGATCTGTAAACGATGCGGATTGCAAAGTTGTGAGCATTGATATCCCGACCGGTGTAAATGCCTCTACGGGCGCGGTTGAAACGGAAGCGGTCAAAAGCGACCTGACTGTCACGTTCGGCTATTATAAGATCGGGCAGTTCCTCTATCCGGGATGCACATATTGCGGAAAAGTCATATGCGATCCGATCGGGATCATACAGGATGCATCGTTTGATCAGGCGGATCTGAAAGCACTCGAAGAGTGTGATCTTTTAAGGATCACAAGGGATCCTAACTCCCATAAAGGTACATTCGGAAAGGTGCTGCTTATTGCGGGAAGCAAAGACATCGGGGGAGCAGCCGCTTTGTCTGCTGAAGCCGCGTTCCGCTCCGGCGCCGGCATGGTGCGCATATTTACGCATGAAAAGAACAGGGAATTGCTGCTTGAACGCATTCCGGAAGTCATGGTCACAACCTATGACACTGATCCGAGCGGTTTAGGGAATGCCTTAGCCTGGGCGGATGTGATCGGGATCGGACCCGGTATTTCAGCATCAAAGACGGCACATGCGATCTTAAGATCGGTCTTTACAGACTGTGATCTTCCCGTTATTATGGATGCTGATGCGTTTTTGCATCTGAAAACAGATCCCGCGCTTTATGCACTGACGGAAGATCCTGCGCGTACGGTGATCATTACACCGCATATGAAGGAATTCTCGTTCCTGACGGACATTTCCATTGCAGACATCCGGCGTGATCCCGTCGCAGCCTGCAGGGATTATGCGGCCGGGCATCATCAGATCTGTGTTTTGAAAGATGCAAGAACGGTCATATCCGACGGAAATACGACATACCTGAATCTTTCCGGCAATTCAGGCATGGCGACGGCAGGAAGCGGAGACGTGCTGCTCGGTCTGATGGCATCCCTTCTGGGACAGGGCCTTGATGGTGTTGAAGCGGCCGCATATGCATGCTTTATTCACGGACTTGCAGGGGATGCTGCTTCCGCATCTCACGGACAGGCCGGAATGGTCGCATCGGATATGATCGGATACTTCAAAAATTATTTACGGTAAAGACATATGAGTAAAGAAAGAGTATATGCAAGAATCGATCTGGACAGCATTGTTCATAATCTGGACCGCATGCACGACCTGATCAGCGATCACGCAAAGATCATTGCAGTGATCAAAGCAAACGGGTACGGACACGGAGCGGCAGAGATCGCAAAGAAAACGGAGGATCTTCCTTATTTGCACGGATTTGCCGTTGCGACGAGTGAAGAAGCACTGGAACTAAGGAAAAACAATATCAGAAAACCGATCCTGATCCTGGGATATACGTTTCCGGAAGACTATGAAACCCTGATCGATCAGGATATTTCTCTTTGTGTTTTTAAAGAGGAAACGGCAGAGAGTCTCAGCAGATGCGCAAAGGAACTGCATAAGGATGCAAGGATCCATGTAAAGGTGGATACCGGCATGTCCAGGATCGGTGTCCCGGCCGATGAGAACGGTGTATCCACGGTTCAAAAGATCGCATCATTCGACAACCTGATCACGGAAGGCGTCATGACGCATTTTGCAAGGGCGGATGAAGCGGATAAACAGTATGCCGTCCGCCAGTATGAGCGATTTTGTTCGTTTATTGATTCCTGCGAAAAAAACGGTGTCCGTTTTATTTATAAGCACTGTTCCAATTCCGCCGGGATCATGGAACTTCCGGATTATAATATGGATATCGTCCGGTGCGGGATCACCCTTTACGGGTTGATGCCGTCGAGTGAAGTCAGACGGGATATTCCGCTGCAGGCAGCACTATCCCTGCACAGCCGGATCGTCCACGTCAAGGAACTGCCAAAAGGCGTTCAGATCAGCTATGGCGGAACATATACCACAAAGCACGATCATACGAAGATCGCGACGATCCCGGTCGGATATGCCGATGGCTATCCGAGAACCCTGTCCTCCAAAGGATCTGTTTTGGTCAGGGGGCAGAGAGCACCGATCGTCGGAAGGGTATGCATGGACCAGATGATGATTGATGTCACGGACATACCCGGTGTCACGGATTATGATGAGGTCGTGCTGCTCGGAAAAATGGGAGATGAGCGGATCAGTGCCGAAGAACTGGGAGACCTTTCCGGCCGGTTCAATTATGAACTTGTTTGTGATATTTCGGAGCGCGTTCCACGAGTATTTGTGGGTTGATGAATGATTGAATACATGATATAGTAATTTTATATGTTATGATAGAAAGGAAATAGTATGTCAGGACATTCAAAATTTGCGAACATCAAGCATAAAAAAGAGAAAAATGATGCTGCCAAGGGCAAGATCTTTACGATTATCGGACGAGAGATCGCAGTTGCCGTCAAAGAAGGCGGCCCGGACCCGAGTAACAATTTCAAGCTCGCACAGGTCATTCAAAAGGCGAAAGCGAATAATATGCCAAATGACACCATTGATCGGGGCATCAAGAAGGCGGCGGGGGAAGCCGGTAACGTTAATTACGAATACGTTACATATGAAGGATACGGACCGAACGGTATCGCGATCATCGTCGATGCCCTGACGGATAACAAGAACCGTACCGCTGCCAATGTCAGAAGTGCTTTTACCAAAGGAAACGGGAATATCGGCACACAAGGCTGTGTATCCTTTATGTTCGACAAGCGCGGGCAGATCATCATCGACCGGGAAGAATGCGAAATGGAAGCTGACGATGTGATGATGATCGCACTGGATGCAGGAGCGGAAGATTTTAATGAGGAAGAAGACAGTTTTGAGATCTTAACCGATCCCGACGGATTGAACGACGTAACAAAGGCACTTGACGATAATCAGATCGCCTATGTATCCGCCGAGGTTACCATGATCCCGCAGAATTACGTCGAACTGACGGATGAAAATGCGATCAAATCCCTGCAAAGGACACTTGATCTTCTGGATGAAGATGATGATGTGCAGGCTGTTTATCATAACTGGGATGAATAATAAGGGGTAATTGTTTTGGGTATTTATGAAGATTTTTCTGCCATGCTCTCTGACAGCGCAGACTATATGAACCGGTTTAAACGTGACACCTATGCGGACGCGTTTTCGGATTATCTGGAACATAACAGACCGCTTCTTGATGCGATCGAAGAGGAATATATACAAACGGATCAGCCCGCAGACGTGATTGATCGTCTGACGGATGCATTTGTTTCTTCCGCCAAGGCGGAATATGATGCACAGAAGAAGAGCAAACGGACAAACTATCTGATCGACCACAATACGATGATGGTCGTCTATGTTCTGCCGGCGCTGCAGGAATATACGGGAACCGTCAGCGAAGCACTTACAAAGGCATTGACAGATAAGTGGAATGCGACATTTACGCAGTATCAGATCAAGCCCGGTACCTTCAGCGAGATCAACGGAGGTTTTAAACGGAAGCTTTGCTATGTGACGACTGCGGTATGCTTAAGTATCGGGAAAACCGAGGATTGCAGCGAGATCAGGATCCTGAAGGATTACAGGGACGGTTTTCTTGCTTATGAATCCGACGGAAAGAAACTGATCGAAGAGTATTATGATATTGCACCGACGATCGTGAACAGGATCAACAAAGAGGAGAATGCGTCGGAGACATACAGGGAGATCTATCGGAACTATATCAGTCCCTGCATTGACCTGATCGGCGAGAACCGTCTGCAGGATTGTAAGGATCTGTATGTACAGATGATGCGGACCCTGCAGCAGCAATATATTGTTTCTTATACTTCATAAGCTTGAAAGGATGGAACATGGGACAGTTTACAAATAATGAAACCCTGTGCGTACAGGCCGGATGGACTCCGAAAACGGGAGAAGCGCGGGTCTTACCGATCTACCAGAGTACCACATTTAAATACGAAACATCCGAACAGATGGGACGGTTATTTGACCTTAAGGACAGCGGGTATTTCTATACGCGGCTTGCGAACCCGACAAATGACGCGGTAGCAGCCAAAATTGCAGCATTGGAGGGCGGTGTTGCCGCCATGCTGACTTCTTCCGGTCAGGCAGCCAATTTCTTTGCCGTATTTAATATCTGCGAGAGCGGCGACCATGTGATCATGTCTTCCTGCATTTACGGGGGGACATTTAATCTTTTGACCACAACAATGAAAAAGATGGGGATCGCATGTACGGTGATCGACCCGGATTGTACGGCAGATGAGCTGGATGCGGCCTTTTTACCGAATACCAAGTGTGTCCTTGCGGAATCCATATCCAATCCGAATCTGGTTGTGCTTGATTTTGACAAATTCGTATCTGCGGCCCACCGCCACGGTGTGCCGATGATCGTTGACAATACGTTTGCGACACCGATCAACTGCAAACCGTTTGCTTACGGTGTTGATATCGTCACACATTCCACAACGAAGTATATGGACGGACATGCACTGACCGTCGGCGGATGCATTGTGGATTCGGGGAATTTTGACTGGGACAGCCATGCCGATAAATTCCCGGGACTGACAACGCCGGATGCATCTTATCACGGGATCACATATACGGAGAAATTCGGGAAACTTGCTTATATCACAAAGGCGACCGCTCAGCTGATGCGTGATCTGGGCTCCATCCAGTCTCCGGAAAACGCTTTTTTGCTGAATGTGGGACTGGAGACGCTGCATTTAAGAGTCCCGAGGCACTGTGAGAATGCACTGAAAGTGGCTACGTTCTTAAAAAATCATCCGAAGGTGGCCTGGGTGCGTTACCCGGGACTTGAAGATGATCCGTATCATGCACTTGCCATGAAATATATGCCGAACGGCACCTGCGGGGTACTCTGCTTTGGCATGAAGGGTGGAAGAGAGGCTTCTGAAAAGGTTATGGATCGCCTGAAACTTGCCGCGATCGTAACGCATGTTGCCGATGCAAGGACCTGTGTTTTGCATCCCGCTTCTCATACACACAGACAGATGACGGATGAACAGTTGATGGAAGCAGGTATTTCACCTGATCTGATCCGTTTTTCCGTCGGGATCGAAAATGCGGAAGATATCATCGCTGATCTGGAGCAGGCGATGAGTGATTAAATAAAATGACAAAAAAGACACCGGTTATTCTGAATATCTGCGCCGTGGTCAGTCTGATCATGTTCGGTTACCTCCTTTTTTTTACCGTATATCATCAGATGATCTCTCAAAATGAAGGATTCTTTTACGTGATCGTATTCGGGGGAATCCTTATTTTGGCATTTATTCTGCTGTCCCTTTTGACTAAATTACTGGCTTTTTCCAGGGACAGTGATGACAGTGTCGGGTTTATGATCTTGGAGATCGTATTTCTCCTTGCTTTATCTTTTGTATTTGTCAGGGTCCGCATATCTTTTGAATCCACGATCCCCGTAGAAGAAAGTGTCTGCCACAGAGCCGCAGAGCTGCTGCATAAGGGCACCTTAAGTGTCGGCGGAACGGATATTCTGCCGCAACTGATGAGAAAACCGGCGTTTTTCTTTATGAGTGCCGTATTGTCTCTTGTTTTTACATTTGCCGGATCCGGATCAGGCGTGATGATCTGTACCAATACGATCCTGCTCCTTGCAGTCGCGTTTCTTTCATACGGGATCGTTCGCAGGATCAGCTCGCGTATCTGCAGCCTGTTCGTATTTGCGCTGACGCTCTTTATGCCGTCGAACGGCTTTGCGGTATACAATTATGATGCACAGATCCTGTTTGCGCTGGTATTGTTTCT
>JAFYDQ010000174.1 GCA_017544705.1 Lachnospiraceae bacterium
CCTTCTTGCTCTGATCGGTGATCAAAAGAAGATGCGTGACCTTTTCCATAACACGGCGCTGAATCTGTTCTATTCCGGCTTCGCCGTCTATGACCACGTAGTCAAAACTGCTGGCGAGGAGGCCGATCACTTCCTTCAGATAGGAATTGACCTTGCAGTAGCAGCCGGAGCTCTCCGGTCTGCCAATGGCCAGAAAAGCAAACTGCGGCATTTCAACAAGTGCATCAAAAATACGGAATCGCGCCTCGCTGAGAAGCTCCAGTGCTTCCTTTGTATCTCCGTTTTCAACACTGTCAACAATGCTCATGCGGATATTGTCCAGAGTCAGCTTAACATCCACGCCAAGAGCTACGGAAAGTCCGACTGCAGGGTCAGCATCAATGGCAAGAATCTTCTTTTCCGGGTACTGCTCGGTGAGAAGCCGCACAATACACGCGCAGATCGAAGTTTTGCCGACACCGCCCTTTCCGGCGACCGTAATAATCTTGGCTTTATTCCCCATAAACGTCCCCCCTGTAATCGAGCTGAGATAGTGTCTCAAGCTGCAAACGTCCGTGCTGAACAACCAAAAGAGCATACTATTTCACTATCGTTGTCATTTTAACACAGCACCTCGAAATATGCAAGATGTACACAATAGCTCTTCATTACATGCAGTTTTCGTGCAATTTGCAAAGCAAAAGTGACGTATAGACATTTTTCGTGAAGCTGTCAGAAAAAATCGGCTGGAAATAAATCCAGCCGAACAGTTTTTTCCTTCGCTTTCTTATGCTTTGTCGTTATGCACAAATTTTACACGAATATTTTGTTAAGTTTTCCAAAAATGTTTTTGTAATCAAATAGTATATACGATTCCAGACAGGTAAATCTTATTGTAGATAATTATACCCTCCTCCAATGATGATTTCCAGTTTTTGTTTGTATTATATCTGATTACGTATCACAGAAGTATCACATTGAAGAGATTGCAGCAGGCAGAAAAAATTGTTTAAACCGGGAAAGGTCCGTAATGCCTATTCAGCTCAAAAAAAGCCAAAATCCACCGGTTAAACCGGCAGCTTTATTATTCGGTCTATTGAGTTTTTCCCGCACACCACGCATCGTTTTACCACATTTCGAAGAGGCTGACCTGGGAGGAATCGGGCAGATCGCCGAAGGCACCGAGTTTTTTCAATGCTTCGACGTGCGCAGAACTGACTTTGGGACAGGCGGATGCAATCTCATCAATTGATACGAAGGCCTTTCCTTCAGATCTAACGCGGGCCAGGTCCTGCGCGGCACTCTCCCCCAGTCCCCCGATCGCCACGAAGGGCGGGCGGATTCGTCCGTCCCCGGTGATCAGGAACTTCGAGGCATCCGAGTCTTCGAAGGTAATCGGCGCGAATTTATATCCGCGCATGTTGAACTCATACACCGCCTCGAGGGTGACCAGCAGATCTTCCTCATTGGCAGTGAGACTCGTAGCACGGCGCATCTCATTGATCTTACGCCTGACGCTCTCTGTGCCGCCGCACATGATGGCCGCATCGAATCCACCCTTCTGGCTGCGGCGGTAGAAATAGGCGGAATAAAAGGCCAGTGGTTCATGCACCTTAAACCAAGCGATGCGGAAAGCCATCATGACGTAGGCCACGGCGTGGGCCTTCGGGAAGAGATAGGCGATCTTTCGGGCGGACTCGATCCACCAGTCCGGCACACCGAACTCGCGCATCTGCGTCTCCGCGTCGCCGGGGAAGCGGTTGCTTCGCTTCACCTTGCCCTTTCGAACGTCCTCCATCGTTTTGAAGGCGAGCGAGGGCTCCATGCCCTTCGAGATTAAGTAGATCATGATGTCGTCGCGGCAGCCGATGGTTTCGTCGACCGTCGCAATGCCGTTGACGATCAGGTCATGGATGTTCCCCGCCCAAACGTCGGTGCCGTGGGAGAAGCCCGACAGGCGCACCAGGGTATCGAACTGGCGGGGCTGGGTGTCAACCAGCATCTGGCGCGTAAAGCCCGTGCCGAACTCTGGCACGCCGATGGTGCCGGTTTTTCCAACGATCGGATCCCCGTCCGGGAGTCCGAGGGCCTCTGGGCTCGTGAAAATACTCATGGTATCCGGGTCGGAGAGGGAGATCTCGCGTGCATTGACACCGGTCAGATCCTCCATCATGCGGATCATGGTCGGGTCATCGTGGCCAAGTTCGTCGAGCTTGAGGAGGTTGTCCTCCATGCAGTGATACTCAAAGTGAGTGGTGATGATGTCGCAGGTGGGGTCGTCGGCAGGGTGTTGGACCGGGCAGAAGTCCGTGACATCCATGTCCTGCGGGATGACGACGAGGCCGCCAGGATGTTGGCCGGTGGTGCGCTTGATGCCGACGAGGCCGGCGGCAAGGCGATTTTCCTCAGCGTGAGTCGCCTGGATGCCGCGTTCCTCAAGATACTTTTTTACATAGCCGTAAGCCGTCTTTTCCGCAAGCGTCCCGATGGTACCGGCGCGGAAAACGTGATCCGAACCGAAGAGTACTTCGGTATATTTATGTGCCTGCGC
>JAFYDQ010000175.1 GCA_017544705.1 Lachnospiraceae bacterium
ACGATCGCGTGCGCTCTCTGCCGCTTCATCTCGATATTGGCCTTTTGCACGGCGATCAGGGTATTCTTAACCGTTTCTGGGATGACATTGTTCATGATCTCAATGAGCAGATCCAGACCGTATGCCTTGACCGTGTAGTCTCCGTCAATCTCATAGTCCTGCGCAAGAACCGGCACGATCTGCGCCAGCGCCAGATTCTCTTTCTCAATCTCACTCTTTAATTCCCTCGCGTCCTGCTTCGAAATGGACTGTGTCAACACCAAAATCACGGGGACGTTGTACTTTTGCGTCTCATCCAGGAAGCGGCTGATGAACGCCTTCTCTGCCTCTTCAAAGCGATGCGTGTTGGTGTTCACGCAGTACCAGATGCAGTGAATGGCCTCTTCGATCTTGCCGGATTTAATGCCCTTCTCGATCACGGCGGATACTTCTTTCAGCAGCTCGCCAAGCGCATTCTCCCCGCCGAGCTCCAGCCCCGGTGTATCGTAGATCGTCAAGGCAAAGCCTTCCTTGCCGTAAGCTCTGATCTTATCCGTGACCGGCTTGCCGATGCCGGTCTCTGCCAGCTGCTCATTGAAAACGTTATTGATCAGGGTGCTTTTTCCGGCCCCTGTCTTACCCAAAACCATTACATTTAACATCGTCATGTTCTTCCTTGCTTCCTGAATGGACTCCAGGATCTTTCTGGCCACGATCTGTGCATTGTATTTTTCCATGGATATGCCCTCTCTCTAATCTACGGCTCCTGTATTCATTATCTTTCATGGCGACATAAAAGTCAAAAGTTTGGAGCATAAAAAAACACGGAATACTCCGTGTTGTTCGCTCAAGCGCCGCTCGGGCTGCCGCGATCATAGATCGCGGCAAATACGGAGAAGGAGGGATTTGAACCCTCGCGCCGCTATTAACGACCTACTCCCTTTCCAGGGGAGCCCCTTCGGCCAGCTTGGGTACTTCTCCAAATGGCAGAATCTCGCGATTCCTTATATAATTGTTGACGGAGAGGATGGGATTCGAACCCATGCGCCCTTTCGGACAAACGGTTTTCAAGACCGCCTCGTTATGACCACTTCGATACCTCTCCAAAACCGTTTCCGTTTCGTCAACGCAAGTTAGATTCTAGCATTTCAAACGGGCCGTGTCAACTGATTCCTGCACACGGCCCGTTGCTGCATCGCATTTCCTAAGACGGTTTATTCTTCTACGTGTTCCAGTCCCTGGCCGATGATGGAACGCACATGGTCGTCCGCGAGGGCATAGTAGATCTGCTTGCCGTCCCTTCTGCTTTTGATCAGTTTGCTCTGCTTTAGGATCTTGAGCTGGTGTGAGATCGCAGACTGCGTGATCTGCAGCGACGTCGCAATGTCCGTCACACACCGTTCCTCATCGAAGAGCGCAAACAGGATCCGGATCCTCGTGGAATCCCCGAACACCTTGAACAGTTCGGCCAGATCATATAATTCATTCTCATCCTTTATTTTCATAAGTACCTCCGATTTATCAGGTAAGCCCACGCGCAGGGCGCCGATCAGGCAACTTTATTCTTAACGCAGCGCAGAGCACGGATCGCATTCAATACCGCAATGACCATGACGCCGACATCCGCAAAGATCGCAAGCCACATGTTGGCAATGCCGAGCGCGCCAAGGATCAGGCAGATCGCTTTTACGCCGAGCGCAAAACCGATGTTTTCATAAACGATGCGCATACACTTTCCGGCGATCCGGATCGCAACAGAGATCTTGACCGGATTATCATCCATCAGCACCACGTCCGCTGCTTCGATCGCAGCATCAGAGCCCAGGGCACCCATGGCGATCCCGATGTCGGCTCTGGAGAGGACCGGCGCATCATTGATCCCGTCTCCCACAAATACCAGTTTATCGTTTTGTGATTTTTCGGCAAGCACTTCTTCGACTTTTGTGACTTTATCTGCAGGCAGCAGTTCCGCAAAGTAGGCATCCGCACCAAGCTCTTTGCAAACAGACGCTGCAACCTTTTCCGTGTCGCCGGTCAGCATGATCGACTGCTTCACACCGGC
>JAFYDQ010000176.1 GCA_017544705.1 Lachnospiraceae bacterium
AATGAAGAAGATGTATACAACATCCTGGTCATTGATGACAACCGGGAGATCTTGCAGGAAGTGATCACGATCCTCTCCGACATGGAAAATGTCTGCCTGCGTTATGCCAATAACAAACAGCAGACGATGGAACTGCTGGAAGACCATGAATTTGTTCTGATCCTCCTGGATCCTTCGATCGCCGACATGGACGGGTTCCGGCTGTATGAAGATATCCGGGAGCGTTATGATACGCCGGTGATCGTGATGTCGGCGGATAAGAGTTCGGAAACAGTGAATAGGATCCAGGAACTGAACATTGATGATTACCTGACCAAACCGCTTTATCCGGCGGTTGTAAGGGAAGCGATCCGCGGCATCCTGCAGCGCTTTGATGCACAGATCTAGACAGCGGCGTCCTCAGCGAAATACCTGACGGCTCATGAACGAGTTGTAATACCGCTCATCATCGGTGACGTCTTTTCCGAACCATTCCGGCACGTAAAAATCATTCGCCTCCTCTTCCGTCGGGAATTCCACTTCCGCAAGCACCAGGGGAGCAAACGGCGGATCGAAGACATCCAGCTCTACGGTGTAGGGATCAAGCGGAATGAGATAGCGCTTTTTGGTGATGATGTTGCCGTCGGCTTTTGATTTTAACGTTTCATAGGCCTCCTTGCTCAGGGGAAGATTGTATTCCTCGTGAACAATGCGGCCTTTTCCTTTGTAGGTCATATAGTAGGTGTCGTCTTCCCTGCGCACGCGGATCGTCGGCTCCGTCGTGAGATATGCCTGTTCGATCAGGTGGAAATCATACTGCGCAAGGTTTTCCGGCATCGTTCTGACTAAGAATTTGCGCTCGATCTCGTATCCCATGATACCCTCCCGTAATTGACTTTTCTGCTTTACATTCTATTGTGCATTCTTATATAATTCATTATAGCACAAAGCCGTGCCATGCGGTCGGTATACAGCTATGCTCATGCTTGCATGAATGCATGGCTGTATATCGGGCGCATGATAGGGCGTGAGCCCGTGACGAGGAATTGCACAGCAATTCCGAGTAATGCACGGCAAATCAAATACAGGGAGAGGACATTTATGGAAAGAAGAGTAGGAACCGTATCCAGGGGCATTCGCTGCCCGATCATCAGAGAGGGAGACAATCTGGCGGACATCGCTGTCACAAGCGTTTTGGAAGCCGCAGACAGTGAGGGATTTTCCCTGCGCGACCGCGACGTGATCTCCATTACGGAATCGATCGTTGCAAGAAGCCAGGGCAATTACGCAACGGTAGATGATATTGCGGATGACGTGAGAGCAAAACTTGGCGGCGGCACGATCGGCGTGATCTTCCCGATCCTTTCAAGAAACCGTTTTGCGATCTGCTTAAAAGGCATCGCACAGGGCGCCAAGAAGGTCGTTCTGATGCTTTCCTATCCGTCCGATGAGGTCGGCAACGCACTGCTGACCTATGATGACCTTGACGAAAAGGGCATCAATCCGTACAGCGACGTATTAACCCTTGCAAAGTACCGCGAGCTGTTCGGTTACCGCAAGCATGAATTCACCGGCATTGACTATATTGATTATTACTCCGATCTGATCCGCGAAGCGGGTGCGGAAGTGGAGATCATTTTTGCAAACCAGGCGACGACGATCCTGGATTATGCGGATCATGTTTTAACCTGTGACATCCACACCAGAGCGCGCAGCAAGAGACTGCTTAAGGCAGCAGGCGCCAAGGCGGTATGCGGACTGGACGACATTCTTACCGCACCGGTCAACGGCAGCGGCTACAATGAGAAATACGGCCTGCTCGGTTCCAATAAATCAACGGAAGGCAAGATCAAACTCTTCCCGCGCGACTGCCAGGGCCTGGTAGAAGAAGTGCAGAAAGAGATCTTATCCGTGACCGGCAAGCATGTCGAAGTCATGGTTTACGGTGACGGCGCATTCAAGGATCCCCAGGGAAAGATCTGGGAACTGGCTGACCCGGTTGTATCCCCGGCATTCACGTCGGGCCTTGTGGGCACGCCGAGTGAACTGAAACTGAAATACTTAGCCGACAATGATTTTAAGAATTTAAGCGGCGCGGAATTAAAAGAAGCGATCGAGAAGAGCATCAAGGAAAAGGATGCAAACCTGGTCGGCAACATGGCGTCCCAGGGAACGACCCCGAGACAGCTGACCGACCTCATCGGTTCACTCTGCGACTTAACCAGCGGCTCGGGCGATAAGGGTACACCGATCGTTCTCGTGCAGGGTTATTTTGACAATTATACGAACGACTGAGAAATTCATATAACAGATTAAGTGGGAGATCGTGTTATGAAGGTTTGGAAAAAGTGGCTGGCGCTTCTTTTGATCGCTGTCATGTGCCTTGACCTTGCCGCATGCGGCAGCAATGAAGATGCTGCAGCGGATGAACTGGCAGGAAAGCTTGCCGACATGGCCGAAAGTGCCGGTGAGATGGAAGCGGTTGAGGAAGAAGCGGAAGAAGCGGAACCGGCAAAGGAGCAGAACGGAAATTCGTCCTGTGTCGGCTATTGGAAGTATGATGAACTGGATATCTGGCTGATCATCACGAATGATCTTTACTGGGAAGCCTATGATGCGTCCGGAAACGTCGCAGCGAGCGGACAGGCCGAGGTTAACGGCGATGAGGTTGTCTTAAACTACAGTGATGGCGGGGATCCGGATGTTTTGCAACTGCAGGGCGACAGGCTCGTTGATGCGGAAGGCACCACGTTATCGAGACTGGATGGTTTGAGCTTTGCGGCATCCAAAGACGATCCGTTGACGGAAAGTGCCAATTTCCCGGGCAAGTTTGAATCGTATGCCATCAATTATCCGGCACGTTTCAAAGCGGAAGCAAGGACAGATCTTGCGAATTCTCTCCGCTTTTCCAACAAGTCGACGCCCAAGGGATCCGAGGATTATTACAGTACGATCACGGTGACGTTCCAGCCGCTTGTGGATATCGATAAATACATGGGTAAAGGTGCATGGCTGGCAAAGCCCTGTATGGGTTATCTCATCAACAACGCCATGAATGCACTCTACGGACCGTATATCAAAAAGTCTCTCGGGACCGACTTCCAGGATATGGGCAGTTATTACCGGGTTACCGGTTATATGTGGCTCGATCCCTCGATCTTTCCCGAGGCGGGTGCCGGCGATGAGTTGCTCGGCATCATGCAGATGCGCTATTTCGGACCGACGGGTTACGGCCTGATCGCAGTCACGATCGCACCGATGAATACGGCCGAGAATTACTTTGCGCTGTGCCTGAACATGCTGGATACCTGCACCTATAAGACCAACTGGAGCACGGCTCCCAAGACGGTTCCCAAGACTGCCGGTAAGAAGAGAGGAAAAACGAAGAAGGCCAAAGCAAATCCGAAGGGCAAAGTCAAGGGCAGCGATTCCGGCGATTACGGGACAGCCTTCTACTGGACCGATGAAGACGGCGACATCTGGTTCTGGAACGGATACGAGAACGTCTTCCAGAGTTACGGCAGCGACGGCTACATCGATGACGATGGCGAGTTCTACGAAAATCAGCCCACCAGCTGGGATGTCGGTGATTACGAAGAAGACTTCGATATCAACCCGTACGATTCCGATGCCGGCGACTATTACGAGGATTACAGCGATTACAGTGATCCCGGCGACTACTACGAGGAAGATTACAGCGATTACAGCGATGCCGGTGATTACGGTGATTACGGCGGATACGACGACTACGGTGATGACTGGTAAGCAGATGCGGCAGCATAAAAATCACAAAGGACCGGCTAAGGCCGGTCCTTTTTCATGTACGGAATTCCGTTCAAAAATATGGAAACATTGTTATGTAACGATGTTACGAAACAATGATACATAACATAGATATATAACAATAAAATATAACAGTGATATATAACGACGATACATAACAATGCTATGCATGAAAAGTGCGGATATTTTGCGGTTTTCTTTGACATGGCAGGGCGGGAAACCTTATAATACGGATTGAGTGTGATTTTTCAAATTTATACAGATTTATATAGGGAGAAACGGATCAATGGAAGAGATGAAAAAAACCTGGGAAGAAAATGAAGCGCCGGTCATCAGATGGATCTTCACGATCGTGTTATCGTTGGCAATCGGGGTCGTACTTGGCGCGGTCTTTTCTTTTGCCGTAAACCGGCTGCCTTTTCTGCAGGACGGACAATTCCTTGCACCGGAGCGGGCGTTGCTATCCGGCATCGCCTCTTTTGCGACCGTCTATTTGCTCTTTTGGTTTTTCCTGAAAGTGCTCTGCAAGACATCCATGCGCGCATTCTTCTTTGGGCGGGATCGCAAGGCGGATTTACGGAGTATGTTTTGGACCGGGGTCCTGTACCTGATCGGCCTGACGCTTGGGCAGCTGCTCAGCAGCGAAAATACGTTCTATGACAACCAGCCGGTTTCAATCATGATCATCAACACGATCTTCTGCCTGTGCTTTTTGTGGCTGCAGACGTCGACCGAAGAGATCTTCTTTCGCGGGATATTTTTACGGATCCCGTTTAAGGATAAGGTGCCGTCTGTGTTAAAGGGCCTGATCGCAGCCGTGATCAGTTCCTTGCTGTTTATGGGTGCACATCTGGCCAACCCCGAAGTGACGACCCGGTCCGGCCTGACCGTGGTCCTGATGGCATCGACTTATTTTCTGACGGGATTTATGATGTTTCTGTCAAACCTCCTGCTTGGCGGGATGGAGCCCGGCCTGATCATTCATTTTTGCAATAATTTCTTCTGCTTTGTCTTTGTGCGTGCCGAGGTGACGGCGCTTCTGACACCGGCCATGTTTGTGGACCGCACAAAGAGCGGCGTCGGCGTGCGGGAACTGATCATGTTGCTGATCGCCTATACGCCCCCGACGATCTGGCTTGTGATCCGCTACCGGAAGCAGAGGGCAGAATCGAATAGAGGCAGCAACAGATGAGTATCCAAAAAGAACGTTTGAAATATATCACTGCGGTGGTGATCTACGGAACGATCGGCATGTTCCTAAGATACGTGTCACTGCCGAGCGAGCTGGTGGCGATGTGCCGCGGGATCATCGGGTCCCTTTTTATCCTGCTCTTTCTGCAGGTTGCATCGCGCAGGACGGATGGTGCCGGCAGTGCTGACGTGTCCGGAAGCAGCAAGCCTGCAACGCGGTTCGGGCTGCACGTTGATGCGATCCGGGCGAATCTGAAGTGGCTGATCATTTCAGGCATCAGCTTGGGCCTTAACTGGATATTTCTGTTTGCCGCCTATACGACTACGACGGTTGCGATCGCAAGCCTGTGCAATTACATGGCGCCGCTGATCGTGATCGTGATCGCGCCCATCCTGCTGCATGAGAAACTGGAATATAAGAAACTGCCCTGTGTTTCCGTGGCTTTTATCGGGATCGTTCTGGTGTCCGGCGTATTGGAAGGGGAGCGTGGAAACATTCCGGGAATCCTTCTCGGCCTTGCGGCGGCACTCTGCTTCGTGAGCATTGTGATCTGCAACCGGAAGCTTCGGGATATCTCTCCGTATGACCGGTCTGTCGTACAACTGATCTTATCGGCCGTCACGATCCTGCCGTATTTCCTGATCCACAACCGGAATGTACAGTTACAGTTTGATACACGTTCCGTTCTGATCATTCTGATGCTCGGACTCATTCATACGGGGGTTGCCTATTGTTTTTATTTCAGCGGGCTTGGCTCCCTCTCCGTACAGACGATCGCGGTGCTCGGGTATCTGGAGCCGGTGGTGTCGGTCTTGTGCTCGGCGCTCCTGCTTCGGGAGCACATGTCTGTCTTAGGATGGATCGGTGCCTTTCTGATCATTCTGGCAGCAGTCATTTCGGAAATACTGACAAAGGAATAAAAAATGAACGATACCTTTCGCGAATATACCAGCTACGGAAAAGTGATCATCCCGCTTCTTAAGGTGAAACGCACCATCGCGCCGGATGTGGTGAAGTGGGGAGAAGATGGGGCGCAGTACTTTTTGTTCTTCCCGGCACAGGCTGGAAGTGATGCAGCACGCGCTCGCAAACTGGTCGTGTATTTTCACGGCGGCGGCTGGAACAGCAACTCGCCAAAGCAGCATTATTTCATCGGACAGAAGATCGCACAGAAGGGATACGACTGCGTGATGATGGGATACCGCAAGGTACCGAGGGCCCGTTACGAGGGGATCATCGAAGATGTCTTTACCGGCTATAAAAAGCTGAAGGAATATCTTGCTAAGAACGGACGGACGTATGAGAAGATCATCGTGTCCGGATCCTCTGCCGGTGCGCATCTGGGTGCGCTGTTATGTTTTGACGAAGAACAAAAGGCGGCGCATGGGATCACAAAAGAAGAATTCGCAGGACTGCTTAGCATGGCGGGACCGCTCTGCTTTGATCATGCGCTGACGGGAAGCCTGAAGGCACTCATAAAAGGACTGTTCGGAACGAAAGACAGAGAAGCCTGGAAACAGGGAGAACCGATCCGGAAGCTGACGAAGCAGGATCATTTCAAAGTCTGTTTGATCCATAGTAAACATGACGGGCTGGTCGGTTATGAACAGGCGGATGATTTTTACAAAAAGGCGCTGGAACTCGGAATGGACGCAAAGCGCTATACGGTAGAGGATGCCTGGGATACGCACTCGCTTTACTGCGTCGGTTGTTTCCTGTTAGAGGAAAAGGAATCCGCAACACTGAAAACCGTATTTGAAATGCTTGACGAGATCTAGAAAAATAAAACCACAGGTTTGTTTTTCGCGATAAAACGATGTGATAGAATACAAAATGCGCAAGGAATGAAATGCTCATGAGTGAACAGAAAAAAGAAAAGAAAAGATCGGATGAATTCAGGCAGACCCTGTGGTTTGTGATCGCGGGATTATTGATCTCGCTGATGCTGATCGCGGTTTTCTCGCGCGTGATCGCAAGAATCAGTGCGACGATGACCTACGACACGACCATGTCGGTAAAGAAGAACATGCTGCAGGAATACGTCAACAACATGATCACTTATCTCGAGGAAGAACGGGAGGAATATCTGCTGCATTATCCCGATGCGACTGAGGATGAGATCGAGGAAGTTTTGCTGCAGGCGGCCAGAAAACGGATCTACGGCGAGCACCATGAGGACGGTGCGTATATGTGGATCCAGAAGGTGCTCAACTACGACGGCGGAGATGATTACGCGATCCGTCTGATCCATCCGAACCTTTCGGATACGGAGGGCTGTTACTTATCGACCAATGAAGTGAACCAGATGGGCATGAAGGCCTATGAAGAAGAACTGGTCGGGGTCAGGGAGAACGGAGAGATCTATTTAAACTATGCGTTCAAGAAACTGAACTCCAACGAAGTGACGGAAAAGGTGACGTTTTCGAAACTGTATCCGCGCTATGACTGGATCGTCTGCATGGGCGTGAACATCGACGATCTGGGGCACTACAGGCTGCAGGCACAGGAGCACATGCGTGCCTATGAGATGATCATTCTGGCATCCATTTCGGTCACCTGGCTGATCCTGCTGTTCCTGATGCTGTTTGTATACCGCAAGACCCATATCAAAGCCTTTGAGAAGAAAAATAAAGAACTAAAGGACAAGCTGAACTGGGACGCACTGACCAATGCCAATTCCAGAAGCTACGGGGAAAAGCAGCTTGAGCGGGAGTTTGGCGAATTCAAAGGAGGCAAGCTGAACACGCTGGTGCTGATGATGGATGTCGACTTTTTCAAGCAGTTCAATGACAACTACGGACATGACGTCGGCGATCAGGTATTGCGCTCGTTTGTCGCTGCGATCAAGGGCTGCACCAGGGCTTCCGATTCCGTGATCCGCTGGGGCGGAGACGAGTTTGTTGTGATTTTGCAGAATATCCCGCACAGATTCCAGCCGGAGATCGGGGATAAGATCTTAGATGCCATCCGCGCCATTGAGATCCCGGAGCTGAACGGAGAACGGCAGATCACAGCGTCCATGGGATTTGCGTATTTTAATGATAGCGACAATGATTACAAGGAAACACTGGCAAGAGCGGACGAAGCGCTCTACGAAGCGAAAGAGTCGGGCAGAAACAACTGGAAAATCAAGTGATATTGTGTTACAATGTACGGTGATGCATTGCGATGAGGCGAGAATATCGCGGCATTTTATCAAAGATGAGAAACACGCAGGAGGAATACCATGAGTTTAAAGGTCGAGAACAAAGAAAAAAATATGGCAGTACTGACGATCGAAGTGAGTGCTGAAGAGTTTGAGAAGGCGATCGAGACTGCTTATCAGAAGAATAAGAACAAGATCAGCGTTCCCGGCTTCAGAAAGGGGAAAGTACCCCTTCAGATGATCGAGCGGATGTACGGACCGGAGATCTTTTACGAGGATGCGGCAAACATCCTGATCCCGGAGGTGTATGACAGAGAACTTTCCGAACATAAGGAAATTGAAGTCGTGTCCCAGCCGGATGTGGATGTGACACAGATGGAAAAGGGCAAGCCGTTCATCTTTACGGCAGAAGTTGCACTTAAGCCCCCCGTGGAGCTTGGCAAATACAAGGGTGTGAAGATCGACAAGATCGATACCGAAGTGAGTGATGAAGAGGTCGACAAGGAGATCGACAAAGAACGCGAGAACAACGCCCGCACGATTTCCGTTGAGGACCGCGGTGTCAAAGACGGCGATATGACCGTGATCGATTTCGAAGGCTTCGTGGATGACGTGGCTTTTGAAGGCGGCAAGGGTGAGAACTATCCGCTGACGATCGGCTCCGGCGCATTCATTCCGGGCTTCGAGGATCAGCTTGTCGGTGCCAAGTTAAATGAGGAGACGGAAGTCAAAGTCAAATTCCCCGAGGATTATCACGCAGAGGATCTGAAGGGCAAAGATGCGGTATTCAAAGTCACCGTGAAAGAGATCAAGGAAAAAGAACTGCCGGAGCTTGATGATGAGTTTGCATCCGAAGTATCCGAGTTCGATACCTTGGAAGAATACAAGGCAGACATCCGCAAGAACTTAGCGGAGAAGAAGGAAAAGGAAGCTTTGGGCAAAAAGGAAGATGCCGTGATCGAAGCGATCATCGCGGATGCCAAGATGGAGATCCCGGATGCGATGGTGGAGACCCAGGCACGCCAGCTTGCAAATGACTATGCAAGCAGACTGCAGAACCAGGGCTTATCCTTAGAGCAGTACTTCCAGTTCACGGGTCTTGATTCTGCCAAGTTCTTAGAGCAGATGAAGCCTACCGCCTTAAAGCGGATCCAGAGCAGACTGGTTCTGGAAGCGGTCGTAAAAGCCGAGAACATTGAAGTTTCGG
>JAFYDQ010000177.1 GCA_017544705.1 Lachnospiraceae bacterium
AAATGCCCAGTGGCTTGTGGAGGACTCCAAGGTATTCATTCAGGGCAGGGTCAGCGCGGAAGAAGAGAAAGATGCAAAACTGATCTGTGAAAAGATCATTCCGTTTGAACAGATCCCGAAAAAGCTCTGGGTCAAATTCGCAACCATGGAAGATTATCAGGCACATGAACAGGAATTGCTTGATGCCCTGAAGGATTCCGACGGGAAGGATCTTGTGGCAATCTATGTGGAAGCCACGAAGAAGATCAAAACACTTCCGCCAAATTACAGTGTCAATGCGGGCAGGGAGTTATACGATACCATCGCAGCGCTCTACGGAGAACAAAATGTTAAGATCGTATAGGAATATACGGGAGGATGAAAAATGGCTAAAGAGATCAATACAATCGGTGTTCTGACCAGCGGCGGGGATGCCCCGGGCATGAATGCAGCCATCCGTGCGGTTGTCAGAAAGGCACTCTCAAGCGGGAAAACCGTCAAGGGTATCCAAAAGGGCTTTATGGGTCTTTTGAATGAAGAGATCATTGACATGGAACGCAAAGACGTTTCCGAGATCATCCAACGCGGCGGTACGATCCTTCGAACGGCCAGATGTGAAGAATTCCGTACGGAAGAGGGACAGCAGAAGGGCGCCGATATCTGCAGAAAACACGGCATCGACGGATTGGTCGTGATCGGCGGAGACGGCTCCTATCGCGGTGCGCAGGCGCTTGCGGCTCACGGGATCAATACGATCGGGATTCCCGGGACCATAGATCTTGACATTGCCTGTACGGATTACACGATCGGGTTTGATACGGCAGTCAACACGGCGATGCAGGCCATTGATAAGATCAGGGATACTTCTTCTTCCCATGAGCGCTGCTCCATTGTTGAAGTAATGGGAAGAAACGCAGGGTATATCGCACTTTGGTGCGGTGTTGCCAACGGTGCGGAAGATATTCTGATCCCCGAGAAATATGAATTCCGCGAGCAGGAGATCATCAACAACATCATCAATAACCGTAAGAAAGGCAAGACCCATCATCTGATCATCAATGCGGAAGGCATCGGCCATTCCACATCCATGGCGCGCCGTATTGAGGCCGCAACGGGGATCGAGACCAGGGCAACCATTTTGGGATACATGCAGCGCGGCGGCTCGCCGACCTGTAAAGACCGTTTCTACGCATCCATGATGGGTGCAAAGGCCGTGGATCTGTTGTGCGAAGGCAAGAGCAACCGGGTAGTCGGATATAAACATGCTTCCTGGGTTGACTTTGACATTGATGAAGCACTTGCCATGCAAAAGGTCATTCCGGAATACGAGTTTGAGACCTGCAGAGTATTAAGATGATTACAAGTATCACGAACCAGAAGATCAAGAATGTAACCGCCCTGCTTACGAGCACGAGATTACGCCGTGAGCAGAATGCGTATGTCATTGAAGGTGTAAAAGCCTTTATGGAAGCACCTGCCTCACAGATCAGGCAGGTGTTTTTGACACAGGACGGCTATGAAAAGATCCGGGTCAAACGCCCCGAGATCGCTTCTCTTGTTACCGACGGCACCATGCAGAACTTAAAAGGCCCGATCTGTGAACTGGTCAGTGATGAAGTCTTTGCCAGAATGTCCGATACCAAAACACCGCAGGGTGTATTATGCGTCATGTCCATGCCGCAGTGGTCGGCACGCACGCTTCTTGAGGAGCGCGATGACGTGCTTGTTCTGGTGCTGGAGGGCATTCAGGATCCGGGAAATCTCGGAACCATGATCAGAAGTGCTGAGGCAGCAGGGGTTACAATGGTACTCGCTGACCTGCAGACGGCCGATCTTTACGGGCCCAAGGTGGTGAGATCCACCATGGGCGCGATCTTTCGTGTTCCGGTCATTTATTCTGACAATCTCGAAAAGTCCCTGCGGCGCCTGAAGACCTACGGGGTACAACTTTTCGCCGCACATCTTCAGGCAAAACAGGATTACTGGGGCACGAACTATTCACGCAAATGTGCTTTTCTGATCGGCAACGAAGGAAACGGCTTAAGTGACGGGATTACCGCGCTTGCCGACCGCCTGGTCCGGATTCCGATGGACGGGGAAGTCGAGTCTCTGAACGCATCCGTTGCAGCATCTCTTCTATTATATGAGTGGAAAAGACAGCGTTTCTGAACCCGTATAGTTGACATAAACGAATTATTCTGATAAAATATCCCCAAATGTAACAATTTTGTAATTATTTTAAAGAGTTTGTAAAGGATATCGTATGACCAAACGATATATCCGAATGTCGGCCGCATTAGCCGTTGCCGCCCTGATCGCCATCACGGGCACCGAAGCAGTTCATGCAGAAACGGTAACGCTGGCCCCCACCGGAGCAACCCCAAAACCGAAAACGACGGCAAACGCAAAGACACCGACATTAAACGTGACCAGATCCACAACGGATGATACCGGTGCGGTTGTCGGTATCAATATTACCGGTACCAAAGATTCGGCAGAGAACAAAGCAACGGAGAAAGAAAAAGTCAATGTCGTTGCAGGAAACATCAGCGGTTCTGTTGCAGGGATCCCATACAGCAAGCTTGCAATGGCCAATGTCGAAGAGGCAGTTAATGTCCGAGCAGATGCGAGCGAAAGTGCCACGCTGCTTGGCAAACTGTATTCCGGATGCGGCGGTGAGATCCTGGATCAGAAGGGAACCTGGACCAAGATCAAGACCGGCAATCTGACGGGATGGGTGAGAAATGACTATCTCCTGTTTGGTGAGCAGGCCAAAAAGCTGGCCGATGAATCCGTGACCAAGACGGCAACCTCCATTGCGGATACGCTGCGTGTACGCAAAGAGCCCAGCGAGAACGCATCGGTTTACAGTCTTCTTGCCAGAGGCGATGAGATCGCAGCGGTAGAGGAACTCGGTGACTGGGTATCCGTAGAATATGCCGATGGCACGTTAGCCTATGTATCCAGCCAGTATGTCACGATCTCCGATGAACTCGGCAAGGGCGAGACACTGGAAGAGATCAGCGCAAGAGAATTAGCCGAGAAGAAGGAAAAAGAAGCGGCTGCCAAGGAAGCGGGCACAACAACCGATAAAGAAGCACCCGCAGGATCGCAGATGCCGACACCGACCAATAACGGCGCGATCGCAGGTGATGTCAACGATGTACAGTTGTTAGCGGCACTGATCCAGTGCGAAGCAGGTTATGAATGTTACGAAGGGCAGGTATCCGTCGGAACGGTCGTTATGAACAGACTGCGCAGCGGCAGATACGGCAATTCGATCTATTCGGTCATATACGCAAAGAGCCAGTTTTCACCGGCAGGAAGCGGCATGGTCGCAAAGGTTTACGCACAGGGCCCGAAAGCCAGCTGTGTACAGGCGGCACAGGAAGCCATGAGTGGCGTATCCTATGTCGGCAATGCGACCAAGTTCCGGAATATCCGCTCCGGATATACGGGAATTGTGATCGGAAACCATGTATTCTGGTAACTAAGGCATTATTTGCAGGTCGAGGAAACGAACAGGCAGATCGTTGTGCTTGCACAGCAGGATCTGCCTGTTGGTTTCCTCGACCTGCAAATATGCAGGCATCCACGAATAACCGAATAGTATTTTTGAAGCGGTTGTGGTATGATATACCCCTAAGCGAAGGAGGATACACAAATGAGCTTAAAAGGACGCGACTTTCTCACATTGAAAGATTTTACAAAGGAAGAGATCAATGAATTCCTGGATCTTGCGGCAGAACTGAAGCAGCAGAAGAAACAGGGCATTGTCGATCATAGATATACGGGTAAAAACGTGGCGCTGATCTTTGAAAAGACCAGTACAAGAACGCGCTGCTCTTTTGAAGTGGCAGCAAATGATCTGGGTATGGGCAGCACTTATCTGGATCCGAAGAGTTCGCAGATCGGAAAGAAAGAGAGCATCAAAGATACGGCAAGAGTGCTTGCCGGTATGTATGACGGCATCGAATACAGGGGCTACGGGCAGGAGATCGTCGAGGAACTGGCGAAGTATTCCAAGGTTCCCGTATGGAACGGTTTAACGAATGAATATCATCCGACACAGATGCTGGCAGATCTGCTGACGATCCGCGAATATTTCGGCGATCCGACGGGACGCAAACTAGTATATATGGGTGACGCCCGTTATAACATGGGTAATTCTTATATGATCACCTGCGCGAAGATGGGCATGTACTTTGTTGCGGCTTCCCCGAAGAAATATTGGCCGAATCCGGAACTGGTAAAAGAATGTGAAGCATTCGCAAAGGAAAGCGGTGCAACGATCACTTTCACGGAGGATCCGATGGAGGCCGCCAAGGATGCGGACATCATCTGTACGGATGTCTGGGTATCCATGGGTGAGCCCGATGAAGTCTGGGAAGAGAGGATCCGCGACTTAACGCCTTATAAGGTAACCATGCAGATCATGGAACAGGCCAAATCCGATGCCATCTTTTTACACTGCCTGCCGTCTTTCCACAATCTGGAGACCGAGATCGGTGCAACAATGGGAGAGCGTTTCGGCATCAAGGATATGGAAGTAACGGACGAGGTATTTGAAAAGTATGCGGGACCTGTCTTTGATGAAGCAGAGAATAGGATGCATACCATCAAAGCCGTTATGGCGGCAACGATCGGATAACATGAACAAAAGCAGGAAATACCAGATTTATCAACAAAATATACGCAAACAGGAAAACTTCCTGTTGGATGTGGTCAATTTCCTCTTGGGACTTGTGATCATTGTGGCTACGATCTTAGCGTTGCTGGGGATCGGCGGGCTCTTAATGCATATGGTCGTCTTTTTCCTTGGCGGCACATTAATGCTGTTAAATGCGATCAAGAATTTCCGCCGCAAATCGTTGCTGGCCGTTACTTTTTCGGTCTTTACGCTCCTGATGTACGGTATCTTTGCGTATATTCTTTACATTTATCTTCGTATGGGTTAAGACATGGAAGACAAACTGGTACTATGCGGTGCAAACGCATATGAAAAAAAGTACTATTTTAATGAGCAGTTCAAGGGATTACCGGAATCCATTCAGGAGGAACTGCATATCATCTGTGTACTGTTTACGGAAGAAGTAGGCGGTGCGTTCATGATGGTCTTTGACGAGGAGGGGAATCTGAATCTGCAGACGGATGCGGATGAGGGGGACCTGCTATATGATGAGATATCCGCGGGACTTCTGGTCAAGGAGATTTTACGTAAGAAACAGGATCTGTTCGAATCCCTGACCATGTATTACCGGGTATTTATATTAAAGGAAGACATTTCGGGACTTTTGGAGGAATAGGGTATGCTTCTGGCAATTGATGTCGGCAACACCAACATGTCGTTCGGGATCTTTGACGGCAAGGAAATAAAGGGAACTTTCCGGATCATGACGGCCGCTACAAGGACATCCGACGAGTACGGTCTTGTGGTTACTGACCTGATCGCCAAACAGAATATTGACATCTCATCGATCGGCGGCGTGATCATTGCGACCGTTGTGCCCAATACTACCCATTCCTTAACAAATGCCGTGATCAAGTACTTACACTGCAATCCGCTCCTGGTGGGACCCGGCGTGAAAACGGGCATCCGGATCGATACACCCAATCCGAAAGAGATCGGCGCGGACCGGATCGTGGATGCGGTAGCTGCTTATGAAAAGTACGGAGGCCCTGTCCTGATCATCGACTTTGGCACAGCCACCACCTATGACCTTGTCACGGAAGACGGACGCTTTGTTGTCGGGATCACGGCACCGGGTATCCGCATCAGTGCAAGAGCTTTGTGGGAAGATACCGCAAGATTACCGGAGATCGAGATCAAAAAGCCTGCCACGATCCTGGCGCAGGACACGATCACCAGCATGCAGGCCGGGCTGATCTACGGGCAGATCGGACAGACCGAATACATCATCAAACAGGTGCGCAAGGAGACGGGCTATGAAAACATGCGCGTCATTGCAACGGGCGGGCTTGGCAGCCTGATCGCGGATGAAACGGACCTGATCGAAGTATATGATACTTTGCTGACTTTGGAAGGACTCAGAATCATTTATGATCGAAATCGGTAACGTAACAATCAAGCATCCGTGGATGTTAGCTCCGATGGCAGGTGTATGCGACCTGCCATTTCGCGTACTATGCACAGAATGCGGCGCTGCTCTGTTGTGCACGGAGATGATCAGCGCCAAGGCGATCTATTATAAGAATAAGAATACGGAAGAACTGATGCAGATCGATCCGAAGGAGAAGCCGGTCAGCCTCCAGCTGTTTGGCAGGGAAGCAAATCTCATGGCGGATATGGCAAAGCGGATCGAAGAGCGGCCGTTTGATATTCTTGATATTAACATGGGCTGTCCGGTACCGAAGGTTGTGAACAACGGAGAGGGCTCTGCGCTGATGAAGGAGCCAAAGCTCGTCGGTGAGATCGTATCGGCAATTGCGACAGCGATCGGAAAGCCGGTTACGGTCAAGATCCGTGCGGGCTTTAGCGAGGATCAAAAAAACGCTCCGGAGATCGCTCATATTGCACAGGAGAGTGGTGCTGCAGCCGTGATCGTGCATGGCCGGACCAGAGAGCAGTATTACAGCGGAAAAGCAGACTTAAATATCATCCGGCAGGTAAAGGAAACCGTCTCGATCCCTGTGATCGGAAACGGGGACGTGTGTGATTTTGACAGCGGGATGCGCATGATGAAGGAAACCGGATGTGACGGTGTCATGATCGGCAGGGCAGCCAGAGGGAATCCGTGGATCTTTGCTAAATGCATAGCGAAAATGAACGGGGAAACCTATGTAGGGCCAACCGCGGCAGAGATAAAAGACATGATCTTAAGACATGCGAAGATGCTTTGTGACCACAAGGGAGAATACATCGGGATGCGTGAGATGCGCAAGCATGCATCATGGTATACGCAGGGGCTCAAGGGAGCCTCGAAATTGCGCGGAAAGTTGAACGAAACAGAGCACTTTGCCGAGCTAAAGTTTCTTCTTGACAGTTATTTACCAATTGATATATAATGCGTTTATTGTGTTGGCAGAAATGCCAAAAATCACAAGAAAATCTTCGGAGAAGAGGATATGGAAATGGAAGGGAAAAAGAATATTTTAACGTATGAGGGACTCAAGAAACTGGAGGATGAGTTACACGATCTGAAGGTGGTCAAACGTGCGGAGGTCGCGCAGAAGATCAAAGAGGCCAGAGAGCAGGGCGACTTATCCGAGAATTCAGAATATGATGCAGCCAAAGATGAACAAAGGGACATCGAGGCACGCATTGAAGATATTGAGAAGATCTTGAAAAATGCGGAAGTTGTTGACGAGGACGAGGTTGATCTTGAAACTGTAAATATCGGTTGCAAAGTCAAGATCCGCGACATGGAGAACAAAGAGGATCTTGAGTTCAAGATTGTGGGTTCCACGGAAGCCAATATCTTAAAGAACAAGATATCCAACGAATCACCTGTCGGACAGGCGCTGCTCGGGAAAAAGAAGGGCGCGACCGTTAAGGTGGACACACACTACGGCGTGCAGAAATATAAGATCTTAGAAATCGAACGTTCCAATTAATATCGTAAAGGAAGGACAGTATGGGTAACGAGAATACCGAAAACAGACAGGCGCAGGAAGTAGATCTGAATCAGGTACGCAAGAACAAACGGGAAAAACTTGCAAACCTGCAGGCTGAGGGTAAGGACCCTTTCCAGATCACCAAATACGACGCTGATACCCATTCCAAGGACATCAAAGACCATTTTGATGAATTCGAGGGAAGAAAAGTCAGCATCGCAGGTCGTATCATGCTCAAGCGCGTGATGGGTAAGGCTTCGTTTATCAATGTGTCCGACTTAAAAGGCAATATCCAGGTTTATGTGGCAAGGGATTCGGTCGGTGAGGAACCCTATGCTGCCTTTAAGAAATATGATGTCGGTGATATCATCGGCGTGAAGGGCGAAGTGTTTAGGACGCAGAAAGGTGAGATGAGCATCCATGCTTCCGAAACCACTCTGTTATCCAAGAATTTACAGCCCCTGCCTGAGAAATTCCACGGCCTGACCAATACGGATTTACGCTATCGTCAGAGATATGTGGATCTGATCATGAATGATGAAGTGAAAGAGACGTTTGTGAAGCGCTCAAAGATCATCTCTACGATCCGATCCTATTTGGACGGACAGGGCTTTATGGAAGTGGAAACCCCGATGCTTGTTGCCAATGCGGGCGGTGCTGCGGCAAGACCGTTTATGACGCACTTCAATGCATTGGATGAAGATCTGAACCTTAGGATCTCTCTGGAACTGTATCTGAAGAGACTGATCGTTGGCGGACTTGAACGTGTCTATGAGATCGGCCGAGTGTTCCGAAACGAAGGACTTGATACCAGACATAATCCGGAATTCACTCTGATGGAACTGTATCAGGCTTATACAGATTATTACGGCATGATGGAACTGACCGAGAACATGTTCCGTTATGTGGCAAAAGAAGTGCTCGGCGATACGAAATTCATGTACGGCGATGTGGAACTGGATTTCGGCAAGCCGTTTGAGCGGATCACCATGATTGATGCCGTGAAGAAGTATGCGGGCGTTGATTTCGATCAGGTTCCCGATACGGAAGCAGCAAAGAAGTTTGCCGATGAGAGGGAGATCCATTACGAGCCTTATCACCAGAAGGGTGACATCATCAATCTGTTCTTCGAAGAATATGTGGAGGAGCATCTGGTACAACCGACGTTCGTTATGGACCATCCGGTTGAGATCTCTCCGCTGACCAAACGGAAACCCGACCGTCCGGATCTCGTGGAACGGTTTGAATTATTCATCAACACCTGGGAGATGTGTAACGCATATTCCGAGCTCAACGATCCGATCGACCAGAGAGAGCGTTTCAAAGCACAGGATGCTGCCGCGGCAGCAGGTGATGAGGAAGCCAACCACACGGATGAAGACTTCTTAAATGCACT
>JAFYDQ010000178.1 GCA_017544705.1 Lachnospiraceae bacterium
CATACCCTGCAGACCAGGATGAGAGAACTCGGGTTTGGCGAGATCGCATCGATCCACGGCAGATATTATGCGATGGATCGTGACGGCAACTATGACCGCCTGAAACTGACTTATGCGGCACTGACCGAGGGAGAGGGCATGAAGGCCGCAAATGCGGATGACGCGGTCCGTATGGCCTATGACCGTGGTGAGACGGACGAATTTATTTTACCGACCGTGATCGTGAACGGCGGTGTCCCTGTGGGAACCATCGACGATGATGATTCGGTGATCTTCTTTAATTTCCGTGCAGACCGGGCCAGAGAACTGACGCATGCATTCTGCGACGACGATTACCGTTTCTTTAAGCGCAGTAAGAAACCGGATATCCTGTTTACCTGCTTTTCCGACTACGACTCGCATATAGAAAACAAAATGGTGGCTTTTGAGAAGACACCCTTGTCGAATACCTTTGGCGAATGGATCTCCGTGAACGGTCTTCGTCAGTTAAAGGTAGCCGAATCGGAAAAATATGCACAGATGACTTACCTGCTGAATGGCGGAACGGAGGAACTGAATGACCAGGAAGACCGGCTGATCTTAAAATCCCCCAAGGTTGCAAGCTATGACCAGAAGCCCGAGATGGGGGCAATCGAACTGACGGATAACCTGCTGAAGTCGATCCGCTCTGACCGGTACGATGTCATTATCATGAGTCTTTCGAATCTGGATCTTACGGGCCATACTGCAATGGAACCGGCCGTCATTAAGGCGGCAGAGACCATTGACCAGTGCATCGGACGCATTCTTCCCCTGATCCAGGAAAAGCAGGGGCTGCTGTTTATCTGCGCCGATCACGGAAATGCGGAAAAGATCACGGATCCGGTCAGCGGGCGTTCCTATACCATGCATACGAACGATCCGGTACCGTTCATGATGATCGGTTATGACAGGAATTATACCTTAAAAGAAGGGGGCTGCCTTGCGGATATCGTTCCGACGATCATCGAAACGATGGAGATGGAAAAGCCCTCCGAAATGACGGGAAAATCTCTGTTGAAACTACGCGCGGGAAGCGGGGCAGAGCCCTCTTAGGGCTTCATAGAACCCCGGATAGGATACATTTACGCATTCGGATCCGATGATCTCGGTTTTTCCGGATGCACCAAGCGCAGCGATCGCGAAAGACATGGCGATCCTGTGATCATATTTTGTGCCGATGATCGCACCGTGCAGGGGATGACCGCCTTCGATCACGATGCTGTCATTTGCCTTTTCGATATTGGCACCCATTTTTTTCAGATTATCGATCGTAATATCCAGACGATCGCTTTCTTTGAGTTTCAGTTCCCCACCGTCTTTAATAAACGTGATCCCTTCCGCATAACAGGCCAGCACCATCAGAATCGGAATCTCATCCAATGTCCTTGGGATGATCTCACCGGACAGCGTGATCCCGTGAAGTTTGGAAGATCTTACGATCAGATCTGCCGTCGGTTCCAGACCCTGTTTCTCGTTAATGATCTCAATATCGGCGCCCATTTCGCGGATCACATCCAAAAATCCGTTCCTGGTCGGATTCATACCGATCTCGCAAAGACGGATCTCGGAATTCTTTGTGATCAGTGCGGCGGTTATAAAATATGCGGCAGAGGAAATGTCGCCGGGAATCGTTACATCGATCGGATAAAGGCGCTCTGCAGGTTGTATGACAACCTGATTTCCGGCACAGTCAAGGTTTGCGCCGAACGCGGAAAGCAACAGTTCCGTATGGTTGCGGGACTGATAGGGTTCGATAAATGCAGTGGGGTTATCGCCAAACAGGGCGGTAAACAAAACGGACGACTTTACCTGTGAAGAGGCGATGTCGCTTTTGTATGTGATTCCTTTGATCTGTGAAGGTAAAATCACAAGCGGCGGACAGTTATTGTTTAATTTTGAAGAGATATTGGCGCCCATCTGTTTCAGCGGAGATATGATGCCATCCATGGGGCGGCGCAGGATCGAATTGTCACCGGAGATTTCCGAGACAAAATCCTGTGATGCCAGGACGCCTGAGAGCAGGCGGATCGTCGTTGTGCTGTTGCCGACACTTAATGTAAGGCCGGGCTCCGTAAGACCATGCAGACCCCTGCCGTGTATGATCACTTCATCCTGTTCTTTTTCAATGGAAATCCCGAGATGATTCAGACATTCGATCGTATCATTGCAGTCCTGGGAATGCGGGAAATGCGAAATACGTGTATCCCCTGAAGACAGCGCACCGAGGATCAGAGCGCGATGGGTAAATGATTTATCCCCCGGTATGTTAAGGACGCCGTTTAATGCGTCCGTTCTTTCGATGATTGCAGACATTACCCCAATACCTTTCAAAGCAGTGCAACGCTGCTATTATATAAGAATCGAGGGGGAAAGTCAATCTTGTACATTTTGCATAATTGTATTGCAAATAAGCCGACTTTTTATTACAATGTTAACAAGGCTGTTTTCACTCAGAAAGCGCTGCTTTTGTCATAATTGACAAAGAAAATAATGTATCGGAGGGTTTCTAAATGAATGTTTACACAAGTGAAAAGATCCGCAATGTGGTTCTCTTAGGACACGGTGGCTGCGGCAAGACGACGCTAACGGAGGCTATGGCGTATCTTTCCGGCGTTACGACGCGTATGGGAAAGACTGCTGACGGCAACACGATCAGTGATTACGATAAAGAGGAGCAGAAAAGGCAGTTCTCCATTTCCACATCGGTTGTTCCGATCGAATGGGAAGGCTGCAAGATCAATATTTTAGATACACCGGGTTATTTCGATTTCATCGGTGAAGTGGAAGAGGCGGCATCTGCCGCAGCCGGTGCCATCATTGTTGTTTCCGGCAAGGCAGGTGTGGAAGTCGGCACGGAAAAGGCCTGGGAGATCTGCGAGAAGTACAAACTTCCCAGAATGTTCTTCGTAACGGACATGGACGTTGATAATGCCAGTTACAGAGAGGTTGTTGAAGAACTGGAGTCCAAGTACGGCAAGAAGATCGCACCGTTCCACCTGCCAATCAGGGAAGATGAGAAATTCGTCGGCTATGTTAACGTCGTCAGTGAAACAGGGAACCGTTGGACGAAAGACGGTAAAGTCGAAGAGTGCCCGATTCCCGATTATTCCCAGGAATATCTGACGCAGTACCGTGATTCCCTGATGGAAGCGGTTGCGGAAACCAGCGAAGATTTTATGGAGCGTTATTTTGGCGGCGAAACATTCTCCGATGCGGAGATCCGTTCCGCATTAAGAACCAATATCAATGACGGTTCCATCGTTCCGGTAACCATGGGTTCCAGCATCCTCTGCCAGGGCGTATATACGTTACTGGATGATATCATCAAGTATTTCCAGAGCCCGGAAGACCGCAAGATCGCAGGCGTAAACCAGAAGACCAGCGAGATCTTTGAAGCGGATTACGATTTCAGCAAGCCCAAATCAGCATTTGTATGGAAGACGATCGTGGATCCGTTCATTGGTAAGTATTCCCTGATCAAGGTTTGCTCCGGTGTGCTCAAATCCGATGACATGCTCTTTAACTATGATAAGGATTCGGAAGAAAAGATTTCCAAGTTATATATCCTGCGCGGAAACAAGCCGATCGAAGTCAGCGAGCTGCATGCCGGCGATATCGGTGCGATCCCGAAGCTTACAAGCACCAAAACCGGGGATACGCTTTCCACGAAAGCCAATCCCGTCCTGTTCCCGAAGACCGACATCAGCAAGCCTTATACATGCATGCGCTACAAAGCTAAGAACAAAGGCGATATCGATAAGATTTCCGGTGCGCTTGCCAAGATGATGGACGAAGACATGACGTTGAAAAACGTCAATGATGCAGAGAACAGGCAGACGCTGCTTTACGGTATGGGAGACCAGCATCTGGAGATCGTTGCCAGCAAACTGCAAAGCGTCTATAAGTGTGAGATCGAACTGGTAGAACCCAAGGTTGCGTTCCGTGAAACGATCAAGAAGAATTCCGACGTGGAATATAAGTATAAGAAACAGTCCGGCGGACACGGTCAGTACGGTCATGTCAAGATGAAATTCGAGCCGCTGGGCACCATGGATAAGGCATATGAATTCGAGCAGATCGTTGTCGGCGGTGCGGTTCCGAAGAACTACTTCCCGGCAGTGGAAAAGGGTCTGGTGGAATCGGTACAGAAAGGTCCGCTTGCCGCTTATCCGGTCGTTGGCGTGAAAGCGATCCTTTACGATGGATCTTATCACCCGGTTGATTCCTCCGAGCAGGCATTCAAGATGGCAACCATTCAGGCATTCAAGAAAGGCTTCATGGAAGCGGGTCCGATCCTCTTAGAGCCCATCGCTTCCTTAAAGGTAACTGTTCCGGATTCCTTCACCGGTGATGTCATGGGTGATCTGAACAAGCGCCGCGGCAGAGTGCTCGGCATGAATCCTGCAGGAAACGGCAAGACGGTCGTTGAAGCGGAACTGCCGATGACGGGACTTTACGGGTACTGCACGATCCTTCGTTCCATGACGGGCGGCAGAGGCGATTATGAGTATGAATTTGTCCGCTATGAACAGGCACCTTCGGATGTACAGGAGAAGGAAGTTGCTGCAAGAGCAAGCCAGCTTGCCGACGAAAACGCAGACGCTTAAAGCAGGAAAAACACCGAAAAGAGCTTCATCTTATGATGAGGCTCTTTTTTTGCATCATCAAACACAATATCTTGAAAAAATATTTGATTTTCCAACGATATATAGTAAAATATAGATAAGAATGTGTTACTATGCATTTTTCGGGGACAAGGGGTTGTAATCCATGCGCACAGCGTTGTTTATCACGAATGATGAGAATCTTAAGAACCGGATTCAGATCATGGTTCATGATGAAGCTGCGCAGTTTTTCTATGCCGCTGCGATCGATGAGGCGGTAGGGATCATGGACAGCCAGGAGATCGCAGCAGTTTTTATGCCGTACGGGCTTGATGTATTAAGCGGGGATGAGATGCTTGAGATCATCCTGGATCATAATCCGAGAGCACAGATCATCCTGCTGTTTGATGATGATGACCTGTTGAAAGTGATCCGGGCGCATAACAACTACCATATCTGCCGGCTGATCTCTTCTTCCAACATGAAACTGGAACTGCTACCGGAAAAGATCAATGCGGCATTTGACCGGTATAACAAAGATGATGAACTGAAGGAATTTGAACGGGATTACCGCCTGAAAGAAGACAGATACAAGCAGGCGCTTGCAGAGATGTCGGCACTGCTCAATGACCGTATGGAGAGTTACAGCGCGATCAGATCCATGTTCCTGCTTCTTATGAAATCTGATATATCTGCATTCTTAAGTGAACAGGAAGCAGAAGCGGTGCTGCAATACACGGGGCGCATGTTCTCGGAATATGTTTCCCTGTTTCTCACACAGGAAGCGGATGAAGATCTGTATGTGCTGAATATCCTCGGGGAATGCCATAAAGCGGAAGCACACAGATTCTTAAAGATTGACATCGACGAACTGAAAAGCATGACAAGGGAAGATCAGATCAACTGTCTGTTTGTGATCCGTATCATCAGCCTGTATTTTTCAATCTTTTACGAAAAATATCGCGGCAAGATCGAAACGGAAGAAACGGATGAAGGCATTATCCTGAATCTGATCTATGAGTGCATTGCGAATCCCGCGACCAAGGAACTTGCGGAAAAGATCCTGCCGTTTAATGAGGCGTTCGTGAAGCAATATGCCCATCGGGCAGCCTTTGGCACAAAGGACAGAGTCCTGCAATATAAACTGATCTACAAGAAGGATGCGTCATGAGCCGCAAACCGAAGAAAAAGCTGTCAAGAGGCGAACTGATCCGCAGGATCGTGATGGTGGCCCTGATCCTGATCGCAACGGGTAGCCTCGGGTACTTTGTTTTCTACAATGGCGAGTCCGAAGCGACCGAGAGTAAATTCAAGAAACTGTCCGGACTTAAGAATACGGATTTCGTATTATTTAAGCCGGCAGGGGTCACGGTGGACGAACCGGATGCGCCGCCGGAGATCCTCGAAGACTATGTCACATTGTATAATAAAAATAAAAGTCTAATCGGATGGATCAAAATTGACGATACAATAATAGACTACCCTGTTATGCAATCACCGAATATGGAGTATTATCTCGATCACAATTTCTCTCAGGAGAAGGATCGGAACGGATGCCTCTTTGCCGATAAGGATTGCAGTATCTGGCCCAGAAGCCAGAATATCATCATTTACGGGCATAACATGAAGTCCGGAAAGATGTTCGGCACACTGACTAAATATAAGAGCGAAGACTATTATAAGAAGCATCCCGAGATTCAGTTCGATACGTTGTATGAAAAGGGAACTTATGCGGTCATGTATGTTTTCTCCGAGATCGTCCATGAGGAAACGGAAGTGGCCTTTAAGTATTATCAGTTTATCAATGCCAATTCGGCGGAGGAGTATGATTCCTATATGCAGGATATGGCGGAAATGTCTTTATACGATACAGGTGTTACGTCCCATCTTGGCGACCAACTGATCACTTTATCGACCTGCGATTATGTGAAAGGCGGCGAGAGATGGGTTGTTGTCGCGAAAAAGATACAGTAGTACAGAACATGTTTGGTCTACAAAGGTTTAAGGGGAGCAGGAGCAGAACATGAAGAAAGTTACGGAGAAGAAGAAATTCAGACTGAAGAAGAGCGCCAGACTTACGATTGCCGGTGTATGCGCAGCAACAGCGATCGTGGTTGCGGTGATCCCGACCAGGAGAGTGGAAGCGATCACGGATTATGATACCGATATTCCGACAACCGTGGATGAAGTTTTGGGCGTTGCGGCAATTGACGGTGGCGGTGTAGTCGGCGCCGCAAATACCGTAGTTCCCAGTGATTCGGCAAAATACTGGGCATTTCCGATGGGGGATCCGTTCTCGGTCATTGACAGTACGGCTACAACACATAACTATTATCACATCAACCGTGAAGGTATGTTTTCCGGTTATGATGCCATGCCGATCTTTGAGATATCTTCAACCACGACACCGGGATCCGTTCTTCCGCAGTGTATCAAGCACTATGTCGGCGGTGACGGTTCCGGTTATACGCCCTCCGGCGGTGTTTTAAAGCTTTCTCCGGCCGTCGTTTATGTAACGTCAGCCGAGACGGCATCTGCTCCATATATGACAGTTGATAAAGGTGATCCGGTAAACCATACGGCATACACCTGGAAACGGTACACGGAAACCAAGGTTACGCATGATCCGAATGACCGGATGATCGATGTATACGGAACTTTTGATCAGACTCCCAAATATTATTATTACAATATTCTTGTAGAGACCTGGACCAGACAATGGGGAAAGGATGAAACAAAGGATCCTGCCGATCCGGCGTACTGGATCGAACCGACAGATCCGACGGCCGATCCGCCGGATGGTTACGAACAGATCAATGAAGTCTGCAAGCAGCAGATCCTGGTGCAGTATATTGCAAACGGTGCATTTAAGGGCGTTGCCAACTTTACGCAGATGGACATTCTGGACCCGGAAGGGGAAGGCGAATCCGGTATCACGCATATCGGCGATGAGGCGTTCATGGATTGTACCAGCCTCCAGTCCGTCAGCTTCGGCCGTAACTTTAAATACTTAGGTAAGAAAGCGTTCTATAACTGTACAGGTTTGCAGAACGTGAATTTCGGTATGAGCACACTGTCCGTCGGGGATGGCTGTTTTGCCGACTGTACGCAGTTAACGACCATTGCGCTGCCAAAGACTTTGCAACAGCTTGGGACCGGTGCCTTTATGAACTGCCGTTCCTTAACGGACTCGGTTCCCGATTTTCATAATTATGATGATTACAATTCGGTGCTCTTTGCAGGAAACACGGCAACCGGTGAGATGGGTATCAACAACAATCTCGTCACGGGTTCCTATGCGTTCTGTAACTGTACCAGTCTTGCCACAACCAAGATGTGTCAGACGAACATGCCGATTACGGGCGGAAACGGACAATACGGCATGTATGCGGGGTGCACGAACTTAAAACAGATCGAATTACCGCGTTACACGGCCGGTTTTACGACCACACCGTCGATGTTTTTGGGATGCAATAATCTGGAGTGTGTCAGGGGAAATAACTATACCGATACGGCTCTTAACGGCCAGTTCATCAACTCCACCAATGAAGCTTATTTTCCGGGAAAAGAAAAAAATGTTTCCGACAGTTTTGTCATCTGGGGACCGAATCCGAAAGAGAGTTCCAGTATCGCTCTTCTGAATTTTGCGCAGGCAAATACGATCCCCTATATGTATTGGGACAATACCGATCAGAAGTTTAAATACATTATGGTGATCGAAGATACGTATAAATTCACGTTTACCGATCAGTTTGAGGTGGAGAGCATCACAGAGATCCCGACAGGTACTGCCACCACGCTTACGATCCCGGCTTCCATCGGCGGTCATCCGATCAGTTCTATTGTGGATGATGCATGCGGTAAGGTGGATCATAATGTTTATGTGACCAATCTGACAAAACCTACGAAGATCGTGATCGCAGATGCGATCGGCAATATCGGAGAAAATGCATTCAGGTCCTGCAACAGCGTTAGGGAAGTGGATTTTGTCCATATTCCGTTTACGACTTCAGCCCCCCAGACTTCGATCGGCAACAACTGTTTTAAGGATTGTAAGAATCTGGATATCATCAAGTTCCGTGATGATAACTTCGGCGGGAACGGCTATTATGACATCAATATCGATTCCACCAGTGTCGGTACGGATGCGTTCTTAACGGAGAATCCGAACGGCTTAACGATTTACGGAAAGATGGAGCAGGGCTACTGGCCATATGAATACGCGCTGGATCCTTCCAATATCAGTTGCTCGACCAAGGCGGACTCCTATATCACCTATCACAGCGGAAATCCGCAGAATCTGGTATGCAAGTACTCCAGACCCGATTCTTCAAAGCCGGGTTATGTGTCATTGCTCAGATATCCGACGATCAACACGGTTGTCGGAACGGAAGCGGTGGAAAATCCTCCGGGTTCCGGAACCTATGTGGAACAGGATGTGACGATCAGCGATCTGATCGACCGTTATCTGACGGATCCGTCACAGTTGTCGCCGAATCAGGAGTCGATCATCAACTCCTATACCAGAAATATTTATGTTCCGTACGGGATTACCAGCATTCTGGATGCGGAAAACGATCTCGGTGCGGGAAATGATTATTTCATCGCGACCAACGATGACACATACGGTTTTTATGATCTGACAAACCTGACGTTTGAATCGCTTGAAAGCCTGCCGGTTGTACCGGATGATCCGAAGAAACCTTTCTCGGAGTGCAGAGGACTGCAGAGCATCACGTTCAACAGTAATATCAAGGATATCGGTGTCCTGCCGTTCTACAACCAGTCAGATCTTGTAACGGATCCCCTGTCGGCGCTGACGACCATCAACTTCAACGGGGAGAACGATAAGGCGACCGCTACGATTGATGATCCGTACTATTGGTATGATAACGGGATCATATACAGTTATTATGTGGATGATGACGGCAATGGCGTTACCACACTGGAAGAGGTGCTGCAAAGCAGAGGCGAGGGAGTAGGCAGCGCAGTTGTTGATGTTACGAATGACCCTTCCCTTGCTGAAATCACGGACATTGCAGAAGAAGCATTTAAGAACTGTGATCATGTAAGTTCCGTGGATCTTACCGGAGCGGAGAAATTGCAATCCATTCCCGAGCAGTGCTTCTATAACGGGAATCAGTTAAAATACGTCACACTGCCTTCCAACATCAGGCAGGTGCAGCCGGAATCCTTCCAGGAGGACCCGAATCTGAAGGAAGTAACGATCTACGGCAAAGCGATCAACATTGATGAGAATGCATTCGCAGATACGTTCAGCACAACGCTTAAGGCCTACGAAGATTCTTCCGTTCCCTCTTATGTCAAGATGGTTAACAAGAAGGAGCATCGTACCTCCGCAGAAGCACTGATCTATGAAGAATTAACGGATGCGATCACGCACACGGTGAATTTCTATGATAACTGGGAAGGCTATGAGGGTCCGCAGTTGCTTACCAAGAAGACTGTCAATGACGGATATGAGGTGACTCCGCCACAGGAAGTCTACGGAAAAGGATTTCATGAAGGGTATGAGTTCTCGCACTGGTTCTTAAGACCGGCTGATGCGGATTTTAATCATGTTACACAGAATTTTGAAGCTTATGCAAAATTTACCAAGATTCCTGATCCGTCATCCTCTTCGACATC
>JAFYDQ010000179.1 GCA_017544705.1 Lachnospiraceae bacterium
CCGTATTTTACTGCCACATCCGCATAGGCTTCGATGAAAAGATCCACGAAAGCCGGCGCACAGCCGCAAACGGCGCCACCGATTCCCATCAGATGTGTCGGCAAAACCTGCACAAGTCCCAAAACACCAAACAGTTCCTTGGCCTGTTTGCATTCCGCATCGGTCAGCGAATGGATCTCTTCAAACAGCAGGATCCCTTCTCTGACCATGGCCGGTGTGTTGGGCATGATGAACTGAATGCGGACCTGATCCATGTACGGACAGGCACTGTATCTGGCATAATCCCAACCGGCCGCGATCGACAAAAGAACCTTTCCCTTGATCTGATCTCCGATCTCAGAAAGCACGCCCTCGATCTGATAGGGCTTGCAGGCCATGATCAGGGTATCGCATTGTGCAGCCAGTTCCTTCAGGCTCCCTACCGGAGTGAACCCGATTGTTTCCGCATTTTTCCTTAATTTCTCCTGATTGGGCGCAAAAGCAAAAACCTGTTCCTTCTGCAATACTCCGGAGGTGATAAATCCGTCCGCCAGTGCTTTTGCCATATTTCCCATTCCGATAAAACCGAACCGTTCCATAATCTCTCCTACTCTTGATCCCGATTGCTCCGATACAGCCTGCCGCTTCGCTTTATTCAGCCCTGCGTTGCGACGATCCGCCTGGCCACATATACACCGCTTGCGGACGCATGTGAAAGCGAGTGCGTCACGCCGCTTCCGTCCCCGATGATATAGAGACCGGGATATGCCGTTTCCAGATGTTCGTCGACTTTGACTTCCATATTGTAGAACTTGACTTCCACACCGTAGAGCAGGGTATCGTCGTTTGCCGTTCCCGGTGCGATCTTATCAAGCGCATAGATCATTTCCATGATGCCGTCCAGAATCCGCTTTGGCAAAACCAGACTTAGGTCTCCCGGTGTAGCGTTCAGCGTCGGGGTCACCATACCCTCCGCGATGCGGCTTTCGTTACTGCGCCTTCCTCTGACCAGATCGCCGAAGCGCTGTACGATCACGCCGCTGCCGAGCATGTTGGACAGTCTTGCGATGCTCTCGCCGTATCCGTTCGAGTCCTTGAACGGCTCGGAGAAATGCTTGGCAACCAGAAGCGCGAAGTTCGTATTCTCCGTCTGCTTTTCTTTTCCCTCATAGCTGTGGCCGTTTACGGTGATGATCCCGTTCGTATTTTCATTGACGACGATCCCGTGCGGGTTCATGCAGAACGTGCGGACACTGTCCTCATATTTCTCCGTACGGTATACGATCTTGCTCTCATAGAGTTCATCCGTCAGATGGGAAAAGATCACTGCCGGCAGTTCAACCCGGACGCCGATGTCCACGCGGTTGCTCTTGGCCGGAATGTTCAATTCCTCACAGATCGTCTCCATCCATTTGCTGCCGCTCCTGCCGACCGAAACGATGCACTGACTGCAGGTCGAAGAGCCGCCCTCATAAGAGATCTGATAGCCGCCCTCAATGACCTCGATCTTTTGTACCGTCGTCATAAAGTGGAAATCGACCGTATCCTTCAGATAGGCATACAGGTTTTTCAAAACGACATAGTTGATGTCGGTTCCAAGATGCCTTACCGAAGCATCCAGAAGCTTCAGCTTATTCTGCATGCAGACCTTCTTCAGCTGTGTCCCGGCGGTCGTGTACAGTTTCGTCTCTCCGCCGCCGTTTTCCATATTGATCTGGTCCACGTATTTCATCAGCTCGATCGCTTCATTCTTACCGATATGCTCATAAAGCGTTCCGCCGAAATCGTTTGTAATATTGTATTTGCCGTCCGAAAAAGCGCCGGCACCGCCGAATCCGCTCATGATCGAGCAGGATGCGCAGTTAATGCAGGACTTCACCTTCACGCCGTCGATCGGGCAATGCCGTTTCTCCAGTTCCTGTCCTGCTTCAAATATACCGACCCGCAGTTTCGGTCGTGTCTTCTTCAACTCGTACGCAGAATAAATGCCTCCCGGCCCTGCGCCGATAATGATCACATCATAATCCATATCTATGCTCCAACTGATCAGCCAAACAGCTGTCTGATAAAATCAAATGAACCCTTCTTCGCGCCGAATAACCGCTCCAGATTGGCGATGAAGGCATCGACTTTTTCCACCATTTCTACGGTCGATACCTCTCC
>JAFYDQ010000180.1 GCA_017544705.1 Lachnospiraceae bacterium
GGCGTTTTTCAGCAGCGCTCTTGCAATGGAGATGCGCTGTCTTTCGCCGCCGGACAACTTTGCACCGTTCTCGCCGATCGGCGTATTGTATCCATCCGGAAGTTTTTCCACAAATTCCTCACAGTTTGCCGCTTTTGCAGCCGCCATGACTTCCTCATCCGTGGCGCCATGCTTGCCAAGCCGGATGTTTTCCATGACCGTATCATCAAACAGAACCACATCCTGAAATACCATGGAATAATCGCTGAGCAGCACTTCCGGATCAACGGTACTGATGTCCACACCGCCCACCTTGATTTTGCCTTCCGGAATGTCCCAAAGCCTTGCCGCAAGTCTGGCGCATGTGCTTTTTCCGGAGCCGGACGGTCCGACAAGTGCCGTTACTTCGCCCTCTTTGGCTGTAAAGCTTACTTGCTTCAGCACCTGCTCGTCATCATAGGCAAACCCGACATGATCAAATACAATGTCATGGCCTTCCGGCTTAAATACATCTGCTCCATCCGCAGTCTTTGTATCATGGATCTCCATCAGGCGCGCCGCCGCTATCTGCGACATGAGCATTTCCGCGATCAGGGCAAGTGCCTGGTCAAACGGTGCATACACCCTCGTGATCACGAGAAGGAATAAAAACAGGATCATAAAATCAATCTTTCCGGACAGGATCAGGCTTGTCCCGGTCAGGATCGTGGTCGCCACACCGAGACGCATGATCACGCTCGCGGCATTGACGAAGATCCCACAGGACAATTCTCCGGAAAGCATGGTTTTCTCATGGTGGTCGATCTTGTCGTTCAGTTCTTTGATAAATTTCTTTTCCTGATTGGTCGCCCGGATCTCGCGGATGTTTTCAAGCGTTTCCTGAATACCGTCTGAAACCTGTATCGCGGCCTCTTTCGTGATCTCGGAATGACGCTTGTTGATCTTACGGCTTCCGAACAAAAGGATAAACGCCACGGGAACGCCCCACAGACACGCTATTGCCAGTCTCCAGTCGTATGCAAACAGCATGATCGCAACAACGCCTGTCGAGATATAAGATCCGTACAGATATCCCAGGCAGTGTGACCACACATGTTCCAGACGGTTCACATCGCCCATGATCGTTTCCGTCAGATCTGCAAGATCTCTTTTTCCGAAATAGCCGAGCGGCAATTTTCTCATGCGCTCTGCCAGTGAAATACGAACGCTCTTCACTTCCCCATACACAAGTCCGTATGTGGCCCTGTACTGCTGCAGGTGCGTTACGAGCGAAAGGATGACAAATGCAAGTACCAGAAGCAGGAACAATCCGGTCTTAGGAAGCGGTGATCCGTTCGTGAGGGTATTCATATAGTTTGTCATCATCAGGTACAAAATACCCATTCCGCCCATTACGATCAGATTCACAATGACTGTCCAGACGGTTGCCTGTTTTGTGTTCTTTATTCCCTGATCGGTAAGTGCATATTTTCTCTGAAATTCTTTTCCGAACATTTATATCACCTCCCCTGCCGAGATCCGCCACTTCACGGCCTTGTTGTAATCTGCCCACATGCGGGAATACATGCCGTTCTTCTGTTTCAGTTCCTCATGTGTGCCTTCTTCTATAGCGTGGCCGTTATCCAGAACAATGATCTTATCTGCACCCACAACAGTGGAAAGGCGGTGCGCGATCATGATCACGGTCCGGCCTTTTGTAAGCGTAGCAAATGCCTTCTGGATCAACGCTTCGTTTTCGGGATCCGCAAAGGCTGTTGCTTCATCCAGAACAACGATCGGCGCATCTTTGAGGATCGCTCTTGCAAGTGCCACCCTCTGCTGTTCTCCGCCCGAAAGATAGGTTCCTTCCGTCCCGATGACCGTGTCCATTCCGTTGGGAAGTTTTGCGAGGATATCATCACACTGTGCTGCGCTTAACGCTTTCTGTGCTTCTTCTCTTGTGGCGCCCGGTCTTGCGGCACGGACATTTTCCAGAATGCTTGCTTTAAAGAGGCGGTTATTCTGGAAAACAAAAGCGATCTTATCCATCAGGACATGCGGATCCGCCTCGCGCACATCGACACCACCGACACAGACCGTCCCGTCTGTTGCATCCCAGAAACGCGGGATCAGACTTGCAGCGGTTGTTTTTCCACCACCGGACGGGCCGACAAGTGCCACCGTCTGTCCCGGCTCCACGCGGAAGGAAACATGATCGATCGCAGGAATATCTGCTCCTTCGTATGTGAAAGAGACATCCTTAAATTCGATGCTGTTGTCTTTCGGCTCCTTTGGATGATCGGTTACACTGAGCGTTGGCGCATTCATGACCTGTGAGATCCTGCCCAATGCAGTGCTTGCCAGCATCATGCCGCTTGCTGCAAACAGGATCTTTGCAAGTGCGGTAGAGATGATCGCAGAGAACACGGCATAAAAAGCAAAATCCGTGACAAAGCCGGCAAAATTCCCTGCCGAAAGTGCACGCGGTGCGATCAGGACCGCTACGGGTACCAGGAAAATAAAGGCGCCCTCTGTTGCGGTAAGATTCACGGACTGCGGGAACTGGCATACCCCGACTGTATATTTTTCAGCCTTCCCGCTGTAATTTTCAATCGCCTCTTTAAAGGCCTTAAAAGAATAAACAGTCTGCTGGAACACCTTTACCACCGGGATCCCGCGGACGTATTCTGTACCCGCTTTGCTCATATGATCCTGTGCTGCCTGGTATTCCTGCATGAGTTTTGCGTTTTTACCGCCCATCATCGTAAACATGGCCACAACCGAGATCACGGCCGCAAGCAGACAGGCCGCACCCATCCGCCAGTCAAATACAAACATCAGGACGATCGTTGCAACAAACATGGTGGCACTTCCGACGATATCGGCAAGATTGTGCGCAAGCAGCGTTTCCGTCTCTGATGCGGCTCCATCGAGCCGGTTTCGCAAAAGTCCCGAGGCATTGGAATCAAAAAAGCCAAGCGGTGCTTTCATCAGATGTGCCATGCCGCGCTTGCGGATATTGGAGGCGGTGCGGAATGCCGAAAGGTGCGTGCACATGAGTGCCGCAAAATAGACAATGATCCCGGCCAGGGCAAATCCGAACGCCATCCAGCCGTATCTCCCGACACCCACTGCCTTTGTCCAATCCGGTGCCACTGCGATCAGGTCTCTTGCCACCAGCCAGATACAGATGTAGGGCAGCATACCGAGGATCATAGAGAGCCCCGATAATGTGAGCCCTAAAAAAGTCAGCCCCTTATAATTGCCGGCATAGCCAAGCAGCACGGCAATATCACTCTTTTTCTTTTCCTTCATGCCAGAGCGCCTCCAAGATTCTTACATGCATTCAATGTTTCCTCATCCGGTGCATTATTTGCCATGACGCTCTCACACACAAGCTGCGCGCCGGCGTTTTTGCATCTGTCTTCCCAGTCTCTCATCCACTGGCCGTCTCCCCAGCCGTAGGAACCAAAAAGTGCGATTTTCTTACCGGAAAGAGAACCTTCCACTGCCGTAAACATCGGATCAAACGAAGACTCTTCCAGCACCTCTACGCCCATCGCGGGACACCCGAAAGCAATGGCATCATACTCTGCCACCTGATCCGCACTGAATGCGTCCGCATCAAAAACGCTGACCATTCCGCCGTTTTCCTCCGCACCCTTTTTAACTGCATCGGCCATCTGCTCCGTATTGCCTGTACCGCTCCAATAAACGACTGCTACTTTACTCATAACGA
>JAFYDQ010000181.1 GCA_017544705.1 Lachnospiraceae bacterium
ATAGACCGTCTCGCCGTTAATGTCCTTCTTGCTTCCGGTTACGACTGTCTGATCTTCTCCCTGTGCATTGGTAAACACCGTTCCCTGCGACGCTCTCTGCGCCACGGTACCTGATTCCTGCTCACCGATCTGAATGTTAGCCGTTTCGGGATCCACGTTCTCGTTGTTGGAGATCATGTAGTCGATCAGCAGCTTTGTTAAGTAGCGGTTTAACTGCATGCCGGCCGCATTGGGGCTTGCGGCCTCTTTCTCGGCCTTACCCGACTCAACCGCCTTCTTCGCGTTTGCCTGAATATCGAGCGTGCCGTCGTCTTCATAGACGGCATCCTTCCCCAGCAGGTTTCTGTAATAGTAGACCATGGATGCATAATACTGATCCTTGATCGCATTCAGTTCTTCTTTATTATCCCGAAGTTCCTTGACCCGTTCATCCACTTTGGCCGCATTGACCTGTGCCTGTTTCAAGGCTTCCATTGCAGCGGTCGTATTCGTTTTCGCACTTGCAAGGGCCGCTTCTGCTTCCGCGATCCTGCTTTGCGCTGCTTCGCGTTCGGCTACCGCTTCTGCATATGCTTCCTCCGCAATACCTGCGTTCCTTCTTGCCTCATCATAAGCATCCGTTGCTTCGATCAGTCTGTTCTCCGCAACCGCCAGCGCATTTTCCGCTTTGCCTTTCGCTTCATAAGCTTCGGTTTTCCCGGTTGATGCGTCATTCGCCTTTTCGGCGTTTTCGATGGCGGCGGAAGCATTTTCCGAAGCTTCGGACTCAGCTTCGTGAAAGGTCTTCAGTTCTTCGTTCGTCTTTTCGAGTGCTTCTTCCAGTTCCTCCGTATCCGGCTCTTCCACACTATCAAGAATCTCTTTGGCCGTCTCAAGATCGTTGGTCGCGCCGGTGATCTCTTCTGTCGCAGGAATCTCTTCCGCTTCTTCTTCCGCTGCAGGTGTCACTGCTGCGGGAGTCTCAGACGCGGCTGCGGGAGCCGGTGCAACTGTTTCGGTGCTTACCGGTGCCGAGGCAACAGGTGCCGCCGGTGCGACAGGCAGGGTTCCGCCGTCCACATATACGGCTGCTTCATTCAGATACGGAAGCACGTCCGTAGAAAGATCCATTTCGGTAACGATCACCTGTGCACTGTTTATCGCCTCTGATGCGCTTTCCGCAACGGAGATGCTCTCCGATACCTGTTCGGCGGGACTTTCATCCGATCCGCCGGATGGTTCTTCAGAAGATGGCGCAGGCGCTTCCTGCGGCTCTTCCACAGCCTGCTCCACGAATTCTTCCGCGGCATAAACCGTAGATGTCAGTCCGAGTGATAAGGACAGGATCAGAACGAGTGCCAGTATTCTTTTTCTCATGATCGCCACCTCCTTTCCGGTGTTGTACCATCGCAATTTTCGTGCGATATTTCCTTAATTGTATTATATCAAAATCTCCCGATTTATGGTAGTATGAAACGGAATACAGAACCATTGGAGGTTTCCCTTATGAATCGTTTCAAAAACCTGTTAAAGAATATATTTTCCTATATCGGCGGCCTGTTTTCCACGCATCCCGTCACGTTCTTCACGATCTGTTTCGGGACGCTGACGGCCGTTGTCTGGTCGCTGTTTGCAAGCAATGCTTTCGACATGGTTACAAACCGGTCGGAAACGGCCGGATCGGTGCTGTTACAGATCATCATCGTCACTTTTATTTTCGGCCTGATCGTCTTCTTTCTTGAGAGTAGTCCGTTAAAATCAAAAATGCCGCTGTTCGTGTCGATCCCGCTCTACGTCGTGATCGCGCTCATCTCGTTTGCCTTGGGCTCCCTCGCATTTGCCGCGGCTGATTTTTCAGCACCGGGACGTATGCTGCTCGGAGAAACCTGTAAGAGTTATGCGGATATGATCGGCGCGGACCGGATCATCAGCATCACGGGTGGGCTCTGCATCACGATGCTCTGCCTTGCGATCTATTTTTCCTACCGGAAGCTTACGGAGGATTCGTTCTCCGCGTACCTTGCCAATCTCTATTCCAAACTGTTCTTTGCGCACATCATCAACAGCATCCTCGTTGTGGGCGTTGCTTCCTTAACGGGAATCTTCACGGCCCTGCTCTGGGGTGATTTTGAAGTGATCTTCTTTGCGGTACTCATGCTTATTTCCGGCGGTTATCTCTTAATGCGCATCATTGCAAGTTTCGTGGAGAAGGTGCAGACACCGAACGCCTTTATCGCGGTCCTGCTGCGCTTTGTGCTCATGACCATGTGCGTAATTGCCTATGTGATCATCTACATCTATATGGTTAAAATCCTGGTGCTGCGGGAATTCCCTTCGAATTTCGTTTTCGAGATCTTAACCGCGCTGTTTGTGATCTCGATCCCGATCGCCTATATGAGCCGCTCGTTAACGGAGGCACAGACAACGCCGGCGTTCTTTGTATGGTGCGCACGCTTTCTGCCCTATGTCTTTACACCCTTCATCCTGCTGCAGCTCTATACGGCAGGCGTTAGGATCCGGCAATACGGCCTGACCCCGAAACGCTATTTCGGGCTGCTTTTTGTGGCATTTGAGATCGTCTACATCGTGCTCTATGCAATCTTTGAGCGGAAAAAAGAACGGAAAATGAGCGTGATCCTGCCGGTACTGGCCGGATGTGCGGTTCTGGCGACCTGGGTACCGGGACTGAACGCGATCGATCTTTCCAAGACCGTGCAGGCTTCCACGCTGCGCGCATACCTTCGCGAAATGCCGACCTTTGCAAACGATCCGAAAAAACTTGCTTCGCGCGCATCGGCCGGATACAGTTATTTATATGAGAACAACCGGGATTATCTCGACAGGCAGTTCAGCGAGGAAGAACGGGAAACTCTGAAGAAGCTGAAAACCAATTCAAGAACGGAACCGGAAACGGAACCCGATTTCAGAAATGACAGCTACCGCAGCTGGCAGATGAGCGTCAATGACTGCAGTATGGACATTGCCGGATACAATCACATCCAATATGCTTATCTGGCTTCGATCGGCATGAAGGGGAAAGCGGTAAACAACAGCATCCCGGCCGATCTGAAAACGGCAAAACTGTATCTGACGGATACGCAGGAGATCCCGGTCTACGCGGATGCGCAGGAGCTTTTCCGGGAATATACCCCGGCGCTTGAAGCGGACCTGACGGACTATGCGTCAGAATTTCTGGAGCTGTCCCTTCGGAATTATAACCTAAAGATCAGTGATACAGACTATGATGCCGCCATGCAGGAAAATCAGGTCATTTCCCTGGATGACGGCAACAAGTTCTACGTGATGCAGGCGGATCTGCGCTATGATGAAGACACTTATGACATCATGGAAATCCTGCTGCAGGGATATTACTTAAGCAAATAAGATTTAATCTTCCAATCCGAAGCTGTCATGGATGGCGTTCATGGCCTTTTCCACATCCGCTTCATCGATCAGGACCGTTACGCGGATCTCTGATGTGGAGATCATGTTGATGTTGATGTTGGAGTTGTAGAGGCACTCAAACATCCTGGCAGCGACACCCGGATTGCTCATCATGCCGGCTCCGACGATAGATACCTTGGCAACAGTTGTCTTGCACTTGATATCCTGTGCGCCGAGCACATCTTTCTTATCTTCCAAAGCCTTTAAAGCATCATCCGTCATATCGCGCGGGATCGTGAAGGAAATATCCTTACTGTTGTCACGGCCGATCGACTGCAGGATCATGTCGACATTGATATTGGCTTTGGCCAGCGCGTCAAACATACGGAATGCCACACCGGGCTTATCCTGCAGGCCTACTACGGAAATTCTGGTTACATTCTTATCGGCAGCTACGCCGCTTACTAACATTCTCTCCACTTTTACATCCTCCTTAACAACGGTACCTTCTTCTTCATTCAGGCTGGAACGGACCACCAACTGCACGCCGTATTTCTTGGCCAGTTCCACGGAACGGTTATGCAGAACGCCTGCGCCGAGCGTGGCAAGGTCGAGCATCTCATCATAGGTGATCTCTTTCATCTTGCGCGCCTTTTTCATGATCCTGGGATCTGCGGTGTAAACGCCGTCCACATCCGTATAGATCTCGCATTTGTCCGCATGCAGCGCCGCCGCAAGTGCTACGGCCGTCGTATCGGAACCGCCTCTGCCAAGCGTCGTGAAATCGTCATACTTGTTGACGCCCTGGAAGCCGGTGACCACAACGATCTTGCGCGAATCCAGTTCATGCCTGATCCGCTCGGTATCGATCCGCTTTAAGCGCGCATTTCCGTACGCACTGGTCGTATGCATCGCAACCTGATAAGCGTTTAAGGATACCGCGGGTACGCCGAGCAGATTCATCGCCATAGCCATTAAGGCCACACTGGTCTGCTCACCCGTTGTCAGCAGCATATCCAGTTCCCGTTTGGCGGGATTGGGATTGATCTCTTTTGCCATGTCGATCAACACATCCGTCTGCTTTCCCATGGCTGAAAGCACAACGATCACATCATTTCCGGCCTGATAATCCCTGATGCAGCGTTTCGCCACATTCATGATCCGGTCCTTGTCGGCGACGGACGTGCCGCCGAACTTCTTGACTACCAGCATAATATTTTATCTCCTCATAAATTTATTAACTTTAGAATAGTTAGGCTTCAAACAGCCTGTCGATCAGGGTGTAACCCTTTTCGATAAAGATCCCGGTCTCTTTTGCGTAAGCTTCGTTGTAAAGTGCGCCCGCCGCCTTCTCTGTCCTGTTACGGCTGTCATAGATCATATACGGGATCGGATCCGACGTATGGGTCCTGACACAGATCGGTGTCGGATGATCCGGCATGATGAGCATCCTGTAATCGCATCCGGCTGCCTCCATCTGTTCCTTGACGCGCTTAATGACACGCGCATCCAGATATTCGATCGACTTGATCTTGCGCTCCGCGCTGCCCTGATGTCCCATCTCATCCGGTGCTTCCACATGGATATAGGCAAAATCAAACCCGTCCTGAAGCAGTGCTTTTACCGCGGCATCCGCCTTTCCTTCGTAGTTTGTATTGAGGCCGCCGTTGGCACCTTCCACCTTGACAACGCCCATTCCCGCACCGATCGCAATGCCCTTTAACAGATCGACCGCGGAGATCATGACACCCTTTTTGTGATTTTTCTCTGCAAAGGAAGAAAGCATCGGTTTCGTGCCGGCTCCCCAGAACCAGCAGCAGTTGGCGGGGTTTAACCCCTGCTGCCTTCTTGCGACATTGATCGGATGGTCTTTTAGGATCGCATAGCTTTTGACCATCATCTCTTTCAGTGCGGGATCTTTCGGTAAATGCTGCCCGATTGTCTGGGTCAGCACATCATGGGGCGGTGTCAGTTCCACGACTTCTCCCTTATCCCAGATCAGGCAGTGTCTGTAACTTGTCCCGACATAAAACTGATAGGTTTCATTCTGCAGTTCATCGGCTACGGCCTTGAGCAAT
>JAFYDQ010000182.1 GCA_017544705.1 Lachnospiraceae bacterium
CATCGGCCAATACACGCAGCCTTCGACCAACCTGCCGAAAGCAATTGCATATCTTGTTTTTCCTGCCATTGCCATTTCCCTCCCGAAAATAGCAATGACAGTAAAATTCCTTGCGACCTCCATTCGAAGCGAACTGCATAAAGATTATGTGCGTACAGCCTACGCAAAAGGCTGCACCAGGAACGGGGTGCTTTACCGACATGCCCTGAAGAATTCCATGGTGCCGGTCATCACGTTCTTAGGTGTCATCGTTGCGGAGATCGTTGCCGGAAGTATCGTTGTGGAACAGGTCTTTTCTGTTCCGGGAATCGGAACGCTGCTTTTGACTGCCATCGCCAACCGTGACTTCCCTGTCGTGGAAGCGGTGGTGCTTTTGATCGCGTTCTTCATTATTGTAATTAACTTTGCTGTGGACATGATCTACATGGCCGTTGACCCGAGAGTGAAACTATGAGTCTGAAGAAAAACAAAAGCTTCATAATAGGCTGCATCATTACCGGTGTGATTTTGCTCATGGCGATCGTGGGTCTTTTCTGGACGCCTTATTCCACAACAAAGATGAGCCTGGATCTGAAGTTTGCGCCGCCTTCCATCGCGCACATCTTCGGCTGCGATAACTACGGCCGTGATATTTTCAGCCGCGTGATGCAGGGGGCCGGAACGACTTTCTTTGTCGCGCTGACAACGGTTGCGTTCGGTATGGTAGTCGGAACGATCATCGGCTTTGTCGCGGGTTATGTGGGCGGATGGTTCGATGAAGTGATCATGCGTATCAACGACGTGGTCAATGCTTTCCCGAGTATTCTTCTGGCGCTCGTATTTGTCAGCTTTTTAGGACCTGGTCTAACCAGCATCCTCTTTGCCCTCGGCATTTTGTTCATCCCGAGTTTTGCGAGGATCGCCCGGAGCGAAATGCTCCGTCTCAAGGGCATGCAGTTTGTTCAGAGTGCACTTCTTGTCGGAGACAGCGGACCGCGCATCATATTTGCGCAGATCCTTCCGAATGCATATATCAGTATCTTAAGTTCTGCAGCGGTCGGATTTAACAATGCCGTTATCGCGGAGGCAGGCTTGAGTTACTTAGGACTCGGCGTACAGCCGCCGAACCCATCACTCGGTCGAATGATCAGTGAGGCGGGCAACTATCTTCTGCAGGCCCCGTGGTATGCGATCTTCCCGGGTGTTGCGATCATCGTTCTTGTGCTCGGCGTATCGCTGATCAGTGAAGGTGTATCGAAGGTGGATTAAATGGATAAGTTACTGGATGTAAAAGATCTCAAAGTAGAATATCGCACAGAAGAGAGAACTTCTTATGCAGTAAAAGGAGTTTCTTTCAGCATGGAACGGGGAGAGATCTTAGGGATCGTCGGAGAGTCCGGGTCCGGAAAGAGTACCTTGGGACTTGCGTTGATGGCGCTTCTTCCTTCTTATGCACATTACACCGGGCAGGTGATCTTCCAGGGCAAGGACCTTGTCCCGATGTCCTTTGAAGAACTTCGGACATTTAAAGGGGACGAGCTTTCTGTTGTCTTCCAGGAGCCGATGTCTTCCCTGAATCCGCTGGTCCGGGTGGGCAAACAGGTCGATGAGATGTTGACGATCCATTCCCGTGATAAAGATAAGATCGCATCCGGCGAAGCGAAGGAAAATAAGCTGACAAAGGCAGAACGTAAAGAAAAAGTGCTCGAAATGTTTAAAGCGGTGGATCTGCCTGAGCCGGAAGTCGTATATAAAAAATATCCGCACGAACTTTCCGGCGGACAGCAGCAGCGCGTCATGATCGCGATGGCGCTGATGTGTGAACCGGATCTTCTGATCGCGGACGAGCCGACGACAGCGCTGGATGTCGATGTGCAGGATCAGGTCCTGGACCTTTTGAAACGCATTAATCAGGAGCGCGGCACAAGCGTCATCCTTGTCTCGCATGACCTTCGTGTCATCCGTAGGATCTGCGACAGAACGCTCGTCATGTACAAGGGCGAAATTGTGGAGCAGGGAAAAATTGAAGATATCTTTGAGCATCCGCAGGATGAGTATACAAAGACTCTGATTGCTGCTATTACTGATGAAACAAAAGGCGCAAAAGAGATCGTCACCGAACCGATCCTTGAGGTGAAGGATCTCACCGTTTTCTATAAACTGAAATCCAATAAGCTTGGAGTAAAGCCGGGCAAAAAAGTCATTTGTGAGAACATGAGCTTTGATGTCCGCAAAGGCGAGATCCTGGGGCTGGTCGGAAAGAGCGGTTCCGGAAAGAGTACGATCTCCCGTGCGATCTTAGGCCTGCATAAAGATTATACAGGCGAGATCATTCACCACTCCCAG
>JAFYDQ010000183.1 GCA_017544705.1 Lachnospiraceae bacterium
CGCATACGGATGCGGTATCCGCTATCGTTACGGAATGTTCAAGCAGAAGATCGAGGACGGATATCAGGTTGAAGTTCCCGATAACTGGCTTGCAAACGGAAATCCTTTCGAACTCCGCCGTCCCGAATATGCCAAGGAGATCAAGTTCGGCGGATATGTTGATTTTCATACCGATGAGAAGGGAAGAGGAATCTTCACTCAGAAGGACTATCAGTCGGTAAGAGCAATTCCTTTTGATATCCCTATCGTAGGTTACGGAAACGGAATCGTTAATACCCTCAGGATCTGGGATGCTGAACCCATAGAGTGCTTCCAGCTCGATGCATTCGATAAAGGTGATTATCAGAGATCCGTTGAGCAGGCTAACCTTGCCAAGAATATCGTTGAGGTTCTTTATCCCAACGACAACCATTATGCAGGTAAGGAACTCAGACTTAAGCAACAGTACTTCTTTATCTCGGCATCCGTTCAGGAAGCTGTCGACAAGTACATGCGCTCGCATAAGGATATCAGGAAGTTCCATGAGAAGGTAACCTTCCAGCTTAACGATACACATCCCACCGTAGCAATCGCAGAACTCATGAGGGTTCTCATGGATGACTACGGACTTACATGGGATGAAGCATGGGATGTCACCACTAAGACATGTGCTTACACCAACCACACCATCATGAGCGAAGCTCTCGAGAAGTGGCCCATAGAACTCTTCAGCAGACTTCTTCCCAGAATCTATCAGATCGTGGAAGAGATAAACAGAAGATTCATCGAGCAGGTTAAAGAGAAGTATTCGAATGTTCCCGGCGTTGATGTTAACGAGAAGATCCGCAAGATGGCAGTCATTTATGACGGACAGGTCAAGATGGCACACATGGCTATCGTATCCGGATATTCCGTAAACGGAGTTGCCGAACTTCATACCGAGATCCTTAAGAAGCAGGAACTCAGGGACTTCTATGAGATGTTCCCCGAGAAGTTCAATAACAAGACAAATGGTATCACCCAGAGAAGATTCCTCCTTCACGGAAATCCTCTTCTTGCGGATTGGATCACCGATCATATAGGAAATGAGTGGATCACCGATCTTCCTCATATTCACGAACTCGCCATTTATGCTGACGATAAGAAAGCACAGAAAGAGTTCATGAATATCAAGTACCGCAACAAGGTGCGTCTGGCTGAGTACATCATGCAGCATAACGGCGTGGAAGTCGATCCCAGATCCATCTTTGACGTACAGGTCAAGAGACTGCACGAATACAAACGCCAGTTGCTCAATATCCTGCATGTCATGTATCTCTATAATGAACTGAAAGAGCATCCGGAACAGGAATTCTATCCGCGTACCTTTATCTTCGGCGCAAAGGCGGCAGCAGGATATAAGAATGCCAAACTGACGATCAAACTGATCAACTCGGTTGCGGATGTGATCAATAATGACGAGACGATCGAGAACAAACTGAAGGTGATCTTCATTGAAGATTACTGTGTCAGCAACGCGGAACTGATCTTTGCCGCGGCGGATGTTTCGGAACAGATCTCCACGGCAAGTAAGGAAGCATCCGGAACCGGTAATATGAAATTCATGTTAAACGGCGCGATCACGATCGGTACGATGGACGGTGCCAACGTGGAAATGGTTGAAGAAATGGGCGAAGAGAATGCCTTTATCTTCGGTCTGACTTCCGATGAAGTCATTGCCTATGAAAAGAACGGCGGCTATGATCCGACGGAGATCTTTAACAACGATCCGGATATCCGGAAAGTCCTGATGCAGTTGATCAACGGATTCTATTGCCCGAACGATCCGGACCTGTTCCGCGATCTGTATAATTCGCTGCTGAACACCCAGTGCACGGCAAAAGCGGATACCTACTTCATTCTCAAGGATTTCAAATCCTATGCCAGGGCACAGAAACTCGTCGAGGCGGCTTATAAGGATGAAAAGCGCTGGGCGAAGATGGCGATCTTGAATGTCGGCTCTGTCGGCAAGTTCTCGTCCGACAGAACGATCCGCGAATACGTGGATGAGATATGGCATCTGGACTGATAAGGAGAGCATATGATCAGATTATCAGACGGCGGCACATATCTGCTGAACGGGAATACGATAAGCAATACCTGTGGCATGCCGAAAGAAGAAGCAAAAAAGAACACGATGGCCTACCGTATTCTGCAGGCGCATAATGTCAGCGGCAATATGGAAGATCTGCAGATCAGGTTTGACAAGCTGACCAGCCATGACATTACATTTGTCGGGATCATCCAGACGGCAAGAGCATCGGGGCTCGAGAAATTCCCGATCCCCTATGTGCTGACAAACTGCCACAACAGCTTATGTGCGGTCGGCGGGACGATCAATGAAGATGATCACATGTTCGGACTGACCTGCGCGAAAAAATACGGCGGAGTCTATGTGCCCCCGCATCAGGCCGTGATCCATCAGTTTGCCAGGGAAATGCTTTCCGGCTGCGGAAAGATGATCCTGGGTTCTGATTCACATACGCGTTACGGGGCGCTTGGCACAATGGCCATGGGAGAAGGCGGACCGGAACTGGTCAAGCAGCTTCTGAACCGGACCTATGACATCAAAATGCCCGGCGTCGTTGCGGTCTATCTGACGGGGAGCCCCAAACCCGGTGTGGGCCCGCAGGACGTAGCCCTTGCCATCATAGGTGCTGTCTTTGCAAACGGTTATGTGAAAAACAAAGTTATGGAATTTGTGGGTCCGGGTGTTGCATCACTGAGTGCCGATTTCAGGATCGGTATTGATGTGATGACCACGGAAACAACCTGCTTATCTTCCATCTGGCAGACGGATGAAACGATCCGCGAATACTATGCAACACACGGGCGTGAAGAAGACTTCGGTCTTCTGAAACCCGGCGATGAAGCTTATTATGACGGCCTGATCGAAGTGGACCTCGGATCGGTCGATCCGATGATCGCAATGCCGTTCCATCCGAGTAATGTCTATACGATCGATGAAGTCAATGCCAACTTAAAGGATGTTCTCTCTGAAGTGGAAAAACGTGCGCTTGTCAGCCTGGACGGACAGGTGGAATATTCCCTGCGGGATAAGATC
>JAFYDQ010000184.1 GCA_017544705.1 Lachnospiraceae bacterium
GAAGAAGCGATGGCTGACCGCGAGGGTATGCAGCAAGACATTCTCAACCGCGTTCAGAGCATGTTCAACTCCAAATTTATTTATGAGGCGTACTTCAGGGATATCAAGTTCCAGTAAAAGGCACTGACCGGCCATCAACAAATCCGCTATAAAGTGAGGTGAGCTTAATGGGCGAGGTGCTCTCGCAAAATGAGATAGACAGTTTGCTTCAAGCGTTAAGCTCAGGTGAACTCGATACCGAAGAACTCAATACCGCCGAAGAAAAGGCCACCAAGAATTACGATTTCAGACGCCCGGCGAAGTTCTCCAAAGAACACTTGCGTACGCTGGAGATCATTTTCGAGCATTACGGACGTCTGCTTTCCACCAACCTGCCGGTTTATCTGCGTAAAAACATTCAGGTCAGCGTTGTGAACTCCGAGACCTGTACGTTTTCCGAATTCTCGACAGCACTTGCCAATCCGGTACTCTTGGCAGTTGTCAATTTCGAGCCGTTGAACGGCAATGTCATGTTGGAAATGGCAGCAAATCTGGGATTTGCCATGATCGACAGAATGCTTGGGGGTCCCGGCAATCCGTTGGAAAAGAGCCGTGATTTTTCCGAGATCGAAAGATCGATCATTGATAAGATCATGTCGGTTTGTGTACAGCTTCTCAGGGAGCCCTGGAAGAACGTTGTGGAAGTCAATCCGATCCTGGAAAGGATCGAGACCAACCCGCAGTTTGCACAGATCATAGCGCCTTCCGATATGATCGCGATCGTAACGATCAATGTAAAGATCGGTGACGTGGAAGGCCTCATGAATGTTTGCCTCCCGTATTTTACGCTCGAGACCGTCATGGATAAACTGAATACGAAGTACTGGTTCTCGACGATGAAAGAGAATGATGAGGAGAATTACGAGGATCATATCGAGACCATTATCAGACGAGTGGAAATGCCGATCCGCGCTGTTCTTGGCAGGAGTATCGTAACCGTCAATGATTTTGTGGGCCTGCAGAACGGTGACATTATCAAACTGAACTCCAAAGTCGGTCAGGAATTGGATATTTTCGTCGGCAATCTTAAGAAATTTAAAGCCCTTCCGGGTTCCTCAAAGGAGTCGTATGCGGTAAGGGTTACTACAATACTCAGAGAGGAGGAATAGTGGATGGACGGAGGAATGCTGTCCCAGGACGAGATTAACGCGCTCCTTAACGGCATGGGAACTGACGCGGAACCATCCGACGCAGGCTCCGCTGATACGGCTGCTGACACACCGCCTTCCGCAGGGGCATCATCGGGAAGTGAGACATTAACCGATGATGAGAAGGATGCGATCGGTGAAGTTGCCAATATCAGCATGGGAACGTCGGCAACAACACTTTATTCCTTGGTTAACCGAAAAGTTAATATTACGACTCCGGTTGTTACCATGGCAACATGGGACGATGTGATCGAGGACTATGAAAGACCCTGCGTTTTCATCAAGATCCAATATACGGTCGGGTTGGAAGGGACCAATATCCTGATCCTGAAAGAATCGGATGTAAAAGTCATTACCGATCTGATGATGGGCGGGGACGGTACCAACACAGAAGGAGAGTTGGGAGAACTTCACCTAAGCGCGATCTCTGAGGCGATGAACCAGATGATGGGAAGTGCTGCAACATCCCTTTCCTCGATGCTCGGAAGAATGATCGATATCTCACCGCCGGAAAGTATTTTGCTCAATACGGAAGCTATGCAGAACGGTGCCGATATTTCTTCGTTCCTGGCAGGTGAATTTGTCAAAATCACATTCCGTATGCAGATCGGTGATCTGGTTGATTCCAAGATCATGCAATTATACCCGATAGATTTTGCAAAATCGTTGTATAATTACTTTATGGACAATCAGGAACCGGAATCGGCTCCGCCGCTTTCCGAATCGGCTCCGCCGCCACCGCCTGCACCCGCTGCTCCCGAAATGGACATGGGATCCTCGATGGGCATGGGAGCCCCGATGGGAATGGGCACACCGATGGGCATGGGAGCCCCGATGGGAATGGGCGCACCGATGGGCATGGGAGCCCCGATGGGAATGGGCAATGCGATGAACATGCAGCCCATGCCGAACATCAATATACAGCCGGCTTCCTTCCAGGCGTTTTCCGGAGACGTGGCTGCGATGCAGTCCCAGGAAAATATCACACTGATCAAGGATGTGCCGCTTGATGTAACGGTTGAGCTCGGCAGAACCAGCAAGGCGATCAGCGATATTCTGGATTTCGCACCCGGTACGATCATTGAGCTGGATAAGATCGCCGGTGAACCGGTAGATGTTCTGGTAAACGGGAAACTGGTCGCAAAAGGCGAAGTAGTAGTCATCGAAGAGAATTTTGGTGTCAGAGTAACGGAAATCTTAAAATAAATAAATAGGAGAAAGAAAAATGGCAAAAAACATCTTAATCTGTGACGATGCAGCATTCATGAGAATGATGATCAAGGACATTCTTACGAAGAACGGTTACAATGTTGCAGGAGAGGCTGAAAATGGTGCAAGAGCAGTCGAAAAGTACAACGAGCTGAAACCGGATCTTGTACTGATGGACATCACCATGCCGGAAATGGATGGAATTCAGGCACTCAAGAAGATCAAGGAGACGGATGCAGGTGCTTTGGTCATCATGTGTTCTGCAATGGGTCAGCAGGCAATGGTTATTGAATCCATTCAGGCCGGTGCCAAAGATTTCATCGTAAAACCGTTCCAGGCAGACCGTGTCATTGAAGCCGTTAAAAAGGTTGTAGGTTAACTCTTGATACTGTTTGTTCAATCCGGTGGGGCGAATTCCATTGTGCAGTTTCTGACTGCACTTTTGGTATTTGTTTTTGTGGTTGCACTTACCTATTTCACGGTCAGATGGGTAGGGACATATCAGAAAGTACAGGCAGGGAATAAGAATTTTGAGGTAATCGATACCTGCAAGGTTACTGCGAATAAATACCTGCAGATCGTTAAAGTCGGTTCCAGATACTTTCTGATCGGCATTGGTAAGGACGAACTTACTTTCCTTACCGAACTGAATGCAGATGATTTGGATTTGTCCGTAAATCCCGGATTTCAGGATAATTTTCAAAAGCTTTTACAGAAAGCAAAAGACAAAGTTAACAGGCGGGGCAACGGCCATGAGTAAGAGTAACAGACGATCATGCCGCAGATTACTGCTGTTGATTACACTGGTTTTAGGCATCGTATGTTTTAAACCGGTAAGTGCATATGCCATGGATTTCAATGATATCGGTATTTCCGATGACTCTTCTGATGAAAACCGTACCATTATCAATGAACCGGGCACCGCGGAAACAGCGGACGATCTGCGCGAACTGAATGTCTCCAATAATCTTTCGATCACCTATCGGGACGGAGAGGGAAATGTATCCGGAACGCTGCGGATCCTGATCACGCTGACACTGGTAGCGCTTGCTCCTACGCTCCTCGTGATGATGACGAGTTTTACCCGTATCATCATTGTTATGCATTTTGTCAGAACAGCGCTTGGTACGCAGTCAGCACCTCCGAATATTGTGCTGGTCGGCCTTTCCCTGTTTCTGACATTTTTTATTATGAGTCCGACCATCAATCAGATCAATGAAACGGCATTGCAGCCGTTTGAGGCCGGAGAGATCACACAGCAGGAATTCTTTGATTCTGCGTTGAAACCGTTACGTGAATTCATGTACGGACAGACGCAGGCAAAGGATGTGCGTATGTTTTTGGATATAGAGGGAATCGAAACGGTTGCTACCGTGGATGATATTCCGACTCGTGTCCTGATCCCGAGTTTTATGGTCAGCGAACTGCGTACGGCATTTATCATCGGTTTCCTTTTATATATACCGTTCATCATCATCGATATGGTTACTGCGTCCACGCTGATGTCCATGGGTATGATGATGTTGCCACCGACAACGATCTCCATGCCGTTTAAGATCCTGTTGTTTGTTTTGGCAGACGGCTGGAATCTTGTGATCGGCAATGTTGTCAAGACGTTCTACTGACCAAAGGTTATTCAGTCATTTGACAGAGGGGAAAAATCATGACAGTTGATACCGTTACGGAAATCATCAGAGGTGCTTTGTATACGATCATCATCACTGCGGCACCGATGCTCCTGATCTCCCTGATCGTCGGACTTACGATCAGTATCTTTCAGACGGTCACATCCATTCAGGAGCAGACGCTCACTTTTGTTCCAAAGATCTTATCCATTTTCTTAACACTGATGTTGCTGGGCCACTGGATGCTGAACAATATCATCAGTTATATGGAACAGTTGTGGAACAACTTTGCGTTATATATCAAATGAGATGAATCGTAAGAAGATATGATCGATTATTCGTTTTCATACAGTGATCTGGAATATTTCCTGCTGGTATTGGTACGGATGGCCAGTTTTATTGCGGCTGCTCCGTTCTTTTCCATGCAGGGTGTCCCGAGACAGATCAAGGTATCCATGGCATTGTTTCTGGCACTGGTCGTATACCATATTACACCCGGGCATGTAATGCCGGCATATCATTCCGTGATCGGCTATTCCGTTTTAGTCATCAGGGAATCGATCACAGGGCTTGTGATCGGGCTCGGAGCCAATATCTGCACCATGATCATGATGTTTGCGGGCAGGCTTGCCGACATGGAAATGGGGCTCTCCATGGTGCAGTTGTTTGATCCGATGACCAATGAGTCAACAGGTTTCACGGGGACGCTTTACCAGTATGCGATGATGCTGATCATGATGGTTACTTATATGCATCATTTTTTCCTTCGCGCGATCATAGAGACATATACCCTGATCCCGATCGGAGGAGCGCATTTTCATTCGGATAAGTTCATGACCATCCTGATCCAGTTTATGTGCGATTATATCCTGATCGCATTTCAGATCTGTCTGCCGATCGTTGCATCGATCATGATATTGAATGCGGTACTCGGCGTGCTTGCCAAGTCCGCCCCGCAGGTCAATATGTTTTCCGTTGGTATTCAGATCAAGATTCTGGTCGGTCTCACCATCCTGATGATCACGATCGGCGTGATCCCGAATGTGACAGAGTATATTTGCAGGGAGATGAGAGTCATGGTTACGGCGATGGTTGAATCCATGCGATAGACGGGGATGAGATGAGAGATAAGGAACTGCTTTTGCAATATAACCTGCAATGGTTCGCAAAAGAAGGGCCGGGCGGTGAGAAGACCGAGCCGGCTACGCAAAAGAAGTTAGATGATGCCAGAAAAGAAGGACAGGTAGCAAAGAGTAAAGAGATCAGTACTGCCGTTACGCTGTTCACACTGTTTCTGACACTGAAGATATTTGCCGGCCTGATGGGGCGCCAGTTCATTGAAAATTTCAATTTTGTTTATTCCCAGATTGCCGATTTCACGACTTTGACGGATGGGATCATCAGTGTCCATGATTTTTGCGTGCTGCTGAATACGGTTATTCTGCGGATCATCCTGATCTTGCTTCCCGTCATGGGAATCGGTCTGGTCGCGGGATTTATCATTGAGATCGTTCAGGTAAAGTGGAAACCGACCTCGAAACCACTGAAACCAAAAGGCTCAAAACTGAATCCCCTTAAAGGAGTTAAAAGGATATTTTCCAAAACAAAACTGGTTGAGTTGTTGAAGTCACTCCTCAAGCTCGCCATGATCGGATATGTTGTCTATTCCACACTTGTTGATCAGGTATCCACGCTGTTCCTGCTTTATGATATGAAGCTGATCACGGCGATCCAGACCTTCGGCAACATGGCGATCAATCTGGGACTGAAAATATCGGCTTTCTATGCGATCATCGGCATCGGGGATTATGCATATCAGAAGTGGAAATTCAAAGAAGATATGAAGATGACCAAGCAGGAAGTCAAGGATGAGTGGAAGAATGCAGAAGGTGATCCTGAGATCAAGGGTAAGCAGAAACAGAGAATGCGCGAAGCAAGCAGAAGGCGTATGATGTCAGCCATTCCGCAGGCAGATGTTGTCATCACCAACCCGACGCATTTTGCGGTAGCCCTGAAATATGACCCGGACAGATTTGACGCACCATATGTTCTGGCAAAGGGCGAAGATTTTCTTGCCATGCGTATCCGGGAAGAAGCATATGCACATGATATTGAAGTGGTAGAAAACAAACCGTTGGCAAGAATGCTTTACTACAATGTGGATCTGGGTGCACAGATCCCGCAGGAATTGTATGCGACGGTAGCGGAAATCCTTGCCGTGATCTACAATAAGCGGAATCTGGCGTAAGGCTTTGCGCATACGATCATAAGGAAAGGAGGCGGATGATATGAAGTTAGCAAAAGCGGATCTGGGCGTTGCGCTCTATTTGCTGTCTGCATTTGTATTCCTGATCATTCCGATCCCTTCCGGCTTGTTGGATGTGCTGTTGGCGATCAATATCTCCGTGGCATTCGCGATCCTGTTTAATACGATGTTTTCCAAAGAGGTTCTGGATATGTCTTTCTATCCGACGATCCTCCTGTTCACGACCATATTCCGTCTTTCCCTGAACGTTTCCAGTACACGTCTGATCCTGGCAACCGGATCCCCCGGAAACGTTGTCGAGACATTCGGTAATTTCGTTGGCGGCGGTGACCTGATCATCGGTACGATCATCTTTATCATTCTGGTTATTATCCAGTTCATGGTCATCAACAAAGGTTCCGAGAGAGTTGCCGAGGTAACCGCTAGATTTACCTTGGATGCCATGCCCGGTAAACAGATGGCGATCGATGCCGATCTGAATACGGGAGCGATCGACGATGAAGAAGCCAAGGCAAGACGTGATAAGGTTCAGCAGGAAGCAAGCTTTTTCGGTTCCATGGATGGTGCCGTCAAGTACGTAAAGGGAGATGCCACAGCAGGTCTGATCCTGACTGCCGTCAATATCATCGGCGGTCTTGCCATGGGTATGCTCAGGAACGGGATGGATATCAGTGAGGCCCTGAACCGATATGTTATCTTAACGATCGGTGACGGCCTGGTCAGCCAGATCCCGTCTCTTCTGATCTCTCTGTCAACCGGTATTCTTGTGACGAAGGGCTCCAAAGAGGCTGATTTCGGAAACACGCTTGTATCGCAGCTGTTCGGGATGCCGAAGGTATTGTATTTTGTCGGCGGTACGATCTGTTTCCTCGGTGTATTTACACCCCTTAATGTGGTATTGTTCTTGGCACTCGGCCTTGTCTTTATCATTGTGGGACGCGTGATCGCCAATACGCTTGAAGTCGGAAAGGTGGAAAGCAGTATCGATCAGGACGAAGAAGCCGCGGAGGAAATCCGAAAACCGGAGAATGTCGTCTCACTCCTGCAGGTCGATCCGATCGAGTTGGAGTTCGGATACGGTATCATTCCGCTTGCGGATGTCAACCAGGGCGGTGACCTCTTAGACCGCGTGGTAATGATCCGAAGACAGATCGCTTTGGAACTCGGTACCGTTGTGCCGATCATCCGATTGCGTGATAATATCCAGCTCAATCCGAACCAGTATATTATTAAGATCAAAGGCATTCAGGTTTCTGAAGGCGAGATCCTGTTCGATCATTACATGGCTATGAATCCGGGTTATGTGGAAGAAGAGATTTCCGGTATCGAAACAACGGAGCCTTCGTTCCATCTGAAAGCCTGGTGGATCACGGAGTCCCAAAGGGAGAGAGCCGAATCCATGGGATATACGGTTGTGGATCCGCCGTCCATTATTGCGACCCATCTGACGGAAGTGATCAGACAGTTTATTGCGGAACTGCTCTCCAGACAGGATGTACAGAACCTGGTCAACAATATCAAGGAAACCAATCCTTCCCTTGTCGAAGAACTGATCCCCAAAATGCTAGGCATCGGGGAAGTACAGAAGGTTCTGCAAAATCTGCTGCGTGAAGGCATATCCATCAGGGATCTGCTCACGATTTTGGAAACACTTGCCGATCATGCGACCGTTACAAGAGATACCGATGTTCTGACGGAGTATGTCAGACAGAGTCTGAAACGCGCAATTTCTGCCAAATACTTCCCGGCTAACGAGCCGACCAGTGTTGTAACACTGGATCCGAAGATCGAGCAGGAGATCATGAACAGCGTAAAACAGACGGAACAGGGTGCTTATCTGACGCTGGATCCGGAGCGCACCAAAGCGATCATCAAATCGGTGGAAGCGGAGATCGGAAAACTGGAGAATCTCGGAAAAAACCCGATCATCATTACTTCTCCGATCGTGCGTATGTACTTTAAGAAACTGACGGAGGATTATTTCAAGGATCTGATCGTTGTATCCTATAATGAGATTGACAACAATGTTGAATTGCAGTCAGTCGGAATGGTGGCAGCCTAGTGATTATCAAGAAATTTCAGGGAAAAACCGAAGAAGAAGCGATCGCTTTAGCCAAGAAAGAACTTGGTGATGACGTAACGATCTTAAATTCCAAGAATGTGAAAAGAAAAGGCCTGTTTTCTTTCCTGCGCAAACCACTCGTTGAAGTGAATGCCGCAAAGGAGGAGGAGCAGGAACGCCCCGTCACGCGCCCTGCCATTAAACCGGTTACACCGCAGATCATTCCGGAACCTCCCGTTGAGAAGGCCACACCCAAGGAACGGGTCATTGAAGAAAAACTGGAAAGCCTTCATACCCTGCTTGAACAACAGCTTTCGAAAGAAACCGATGAGGAAGGGGTACAGTTTAGCGGCGGTGATGATCATGACGTGAAATTCATGAAACTGATCTATAATACGCTGATCGATAATGAGGTTGATGAAAAGTATGTGAATGAACTCCTGGATGAGGTGGAACGTCTGAAAACACAGAAAAAATCAATCGATGCCGTACTTTCGATCATCTACCAGAAGATGATCCTGATGTTCGGCCAGCCTTCAGGCATCACACCTGCCACGCAGGGTCCGAAGCTCGTATATTTTGTCGGTCCGACCGGTGTCGGAAAAACAACCACGATCGCAAAGCTTGCTTCCAAGCTCATCATGAATGATAAGAAGGATGTTGTGCTGCTGACAACCGATACCTACCGTATTGCTGCGACAGAACAGCTTCATACCTATGCCAATATCCTGAATACGCCGTTCCGCGTCATCTATACAAGCGAAGAGATGGTGACGGCCGTTTCCGATTTCAAGGATACGGATTATATTCTTGTGGATACTGCGGGACATTCGCATACCAACGAAGTACAGAAAAACAGTATGCTGGAATTCGTGCAATGCGTGGAAGAAGACGTGGAAGAAGAAGTATTTCTGGTTGTTTCCGCAACCACGAAATACCGCGATCTTTTAAGTATTGCGGATGCTTATTCGCAACTGTCCGGTTATAAGCTGATCTTTACCAAACTGGATGAAACAACAACACTCGGGAATCTGTTCAATCTGCGCCTGCATACGGGGGCAGACATGTCCTATATTACCTGCGGCCAGAACGTTCCGAATGATATTGAGACGTTCAGCCCGCAAAGCACCGTAAAGCAGTTGTTGGGAGGCAGATAATATGGATCAGGCGGAACAGTTAAGAAACATCATAAAGAACCGCGCTCCCAAGCAACGGCCGACGGCGAGAGTGATCACGGTCACGAGCGGTAAAGGCGGTGTCGGAAAATAAAATGTCTCCATCAATCTGGCCGTCTGGCTTCGCAAGATGGGTCAGCGGGTGATCATATTTGATGCGGATTTCGGACTGGCTAATATTGAGGTCATGTTCGGTGCGGTACCGAAACACAATTTAAGCGATCTGATCTACCAGGGTAAGAACATTCGTGAGATCATTACGATGGGACCGATGGATATCGGCTTTATCTCCGGCGGTTCCGGTATTGCCGGCTTATCCAATTTAAGCCTTGAATATATCAATTATCTGATCCAGAATCTGGCGGAACTGGACATGCTTGCCGATGTGATCATCATCGATACGGGGGCAGGCATCTCCGATGCGGTTATCGAATTTCTGGTTGCAAGCGGCGAGGTGCTGCTTGTTACGACACCGGAGCCGACCAGTATCACGGATTCTTATTCGCTTTTAAAAGCACTAAACCGTCATCCCCGTTTTAACCGGGAGATGACAAAGATTAAAGTCGTTACAAACAAAGTTGCGAATTTTGATGAAGGAAAACAGCTGTTTACGAAGCTGAATGCCGTTGTCAGCAGATATTTAAAGATTCCGATCAATTTTGTCGGCGTGATCCCCGAGGATCCGCAGCTGCTCAAGGCAGTCATGCAGCAGACACCGATCTCCATTGAGAATCCGAATGCCAAATCATCGATCGCATTCAGGGATCTGGCAATGACATTGATCAACGGAAGCAATGATCCGGTCTTCCGTAAGTACGGAATGGCGGGATTCTTCGCAAATATAGTAAGAGGAAATACAAACAAGGGGTGACAAGCTTATGTTATCAAAGTATGTAAGTATTGGTGACAAATTGGATCTGGAGACGATCGAAGGAACCAATGATCTTGTGTCCAATCAGCAGGAAGGCAGAAAGTATTACAGAAGCCAGGTGTATGATATCGTTTCCGAGGATCAGATCAAGATCGCCATGCCGATGGAACAGGGAAAGATCATTCTCCTTCCGGTTGACGGAGAGTACAATGTCTGTTTCTATACACAGACGGGATTGTATCAATGCCTTGGCAGGATCATTGACCGCTATAAAAGCGATAATGTATTTGTGCTGGTCATGGAGCTCACAACGGATCTGCGCAAGTATCAGCGCAGGGAATACTATCGTCTCAACTGCGTTCTTGAGATGAAATCCAGGGAAGTCACGGAAGACGATGTGAATATCCTGAATGAGCATGTTCGGTTTCTGGATACGGACATTACCTTTAATAACGGTGTGATGGTCGATATTTCCGGCGGCGGTGCACGCTTTATCTCCAAAGTGCGTTATCCGCAGGGTGCAAATATACAGTTTGTATTTTCATTATACGTCAGCGGTGCCTTAAATGAGTACAAGCTGATCGGAAAAGTACTTCTGTCTGAGCGGATCGAAAACCGGGAAGATGAATACGAACACAGGATCCAGTTCGTCAATATCCTGAATGATGACCGTGAAAGCATTATCCGTTATATCTTCGAAGAGGAAAGAAAGAACAGACACAGGCAGAGGACAAATTACCTATGAAGAAAAAAATTCTGATTGTTGATGATTCTGCACTCATGAGAAGAATGTGGCATGATATAATAGCCACAGACGACAGATTCGAAGTCAGCGATGTAGCAGTGAATGGTGCGGAAGGCTTCAAGAAGATCGTGTCCGGAAAATATGATGCGGTGGTATTGGATGTATATATGCCGCAGATGACCGGATTACAGATGCTTGAAGAGATGCAGAAGAGTAATGTACATGCCAATGTACTGATGGCATCCACAACCACCAGAGAAGGCGCAAGAGAGACTCTGACAGCATTGGAATTCGGGGCGATCGATTTCATCACGAAGCCCGAAAATGTTGCGGATACCAGAAATGATGCTTTCCGGAAACGCTTTCTGGAACTCCTCTGGATCGTATCCAATGCAAATCCTGCGGTGATAAGAAAGCCGAAGCCTTCGGTCACATCGGAGCATAGGACTTTTGAAGCCCGGTATGATGTCAACTTTCATACGAAAAGGCCGGAGAATGAAGCACCAAAACCGCAGCAGACACCTGAAAAGCCGGCTCCCGTATACGCCAAAGGAAGAGGCAGGAAGATCGTTGCGATCGCCAGTTCCACGGGCGGCCCGAAAGCACTGCAACATGTGATTCCGAAACTACCGCGAAATTTATGTGCACCGGTTCTTCTGGTACAGCATATGCCGAAAGGATTCACGCTTTCACTTGCAGAACACCTGAATGAACAAAGTGAGATCAGTGTGGAAGAAGTGAAAGAGAACATGAAGGTTGAAAACGGGCATGTATATGTTGCGCAGGGCGGAAAGCATCTGAAAGCCGTTAACAAGAGCAATGTATATTATCTGCAATGTACGGATGAACCGACCAGGGAAGGCGTAAAACCCTGTGCGAATTATATGTTTGAGTCGTTGATCGATTCTGCATTCGATGAAGTTGTCTGTGTTGTAATGACCGGTATGGGTGCTGATGGTACCGAGGGAATCCTGAACTTAAGCAAGTCCAAGAAAGTTCATGTGATCGCACAGAACGAGGAAACCTGCACGGTTTACGGAATGCCGCGGAGCATCGTACAATCAGGACTGGCCAATGCTATTGTCCCGCTAGATGAAGTTGCGGACCAGATTATTAAGGAAGTGGGGGTACAGTGATTATGGATGTAAGCCAATATTTAGAGATCTTTCTGGACGAGACAAGTGAACATTTGCAGTCATTGAGCGATCAGCTGATGATCCTTGAGAATGAGCCCGAAAACGAAGATACGATCAATGAGATCTTCCGTGCGGCACATTCTTTAAAAGGTATGGCCGGAACCATGGGCTATAAGAGGATGCAGAATCTGACGCATGACATGGAAAATGTTTTCTCCGAAGTCAGAAACGGTAAGATGAAAGTCAGTTCACACCTGATCGATGTACTTTTCCAGGCATTGGATGCGTTGGAAGAGTATAAGAATACCATTCAGGAAACCCAGGACGAGGGTACGAATGATAATGAAGCGATCATCAAAGAGCTGCAGCAGATTCTTGATGAGGGTACCGGCGCCGGTGAATCCGGAGCAAAGCCTGAAGCAGAGAAACCGAAGAAGACCGAAGCGAGTGAGAAAGCTCCTGATGCAGCCGAGTCCGCAGAAGAAGATGCAGGTGATGCGAAATGGAAATCCGTCAAACTGCAGGAGCATGAGGTCAGTGTCATTAAAGAAGCGATCTCGAAAGGAATGCATGTATACGGCTGCACCGTATATATTCAGGAAACATGTATCCTGAAGGCTGCCCGCGCTTTTCTGGTATTCAAAGCATTGGAAGAACTGGGTGAGATCGTGATGTCCGTTCCTTCTGCGCAGGATATCGAAGATGAACGGTTTGAATTTGACTTCAGTATCTTTGTGATCACGGAATCTTCCTATGATCAGGTTAAGAATGCGATCATGGGCGTATCCGAGATCGATCATGCAAGCGGTGAGGAAATCCTTGCCGATTCAGCAATCCTGTCAGGCGGTGAAGATGAAAGTCAGGCTGCAGATACGGCAGCGGATGAAGAAAAGCCTTCTGCTGAAACAGCGCCTGTTCCGGCGCAGCAATCTGCGGCACCTGCTACAACGCAGGCAAGCGGCGGAAAGAAGAACGCCGGTGCCGGCAAGCCTGTTGTAAACAGGACTGTACGTGTGGATATTGAGAAACTGGATGTTCTGATGAACCTTGTCAGTGAATTGATCATTGCCAAGAACTCCATTGTTTCCTTCTCAAATGCCGTTAATGAAGGAACTTCCGGATTTAATGAGCAGATTGAGTATCTGGAGAGCGTAACCACGAATCTTCATGAATCCGTTATGAAGGTTCGAATGGTTCCCATCGAAAGTGTTGTGAATAAATTCCCGAGAATGATCAGAGACTTATCCAAGAAGCTTGGAAAGAAAATGGAACTGTTCATGACCGGTGAAGAAACCGAGCTGGATCGTACTGTTGTTGACGAGATCGGTGATCCGCTGATGCATTTACTCCGTAATTCCGCTGACCATGGTCTTGAAACAAACGAGGTCAGAGTACAGAGAGGCAAACCGGAAGTCGGATCCATTTTCCTGGATGCATATCAGGACGGTAACAACGTTGTGATCGAGGTCAGGGATGACGGTAACGGTATTGATGTAGAGGCTGTCAAAGCGAAAGCGATCGAGAGAGGCACCATTACACCCGAACAGGCCGAGAATATGACAGACAAGGAGATCATCGACCTCTTATTCCTGCCGAGCTTTTCGACTGCAAAAGTGGTATCCGATGTCAGCGGACGTGGCGTAGGTCTGGATGTTGTGAAATCTAAGATCGAGGCACTCGGCGGCGACGTATCCGTTAAGACCAAACTCGGCGAAGGTTCCACGTTTGCGATCAGACTGCCTCTGACGCTTGCGATCATTCAGGCATTGATGGTATCCGTCGGTGGCGAGAAGTACGCGATCTCATTAGGATCCATCCAGACGATCGAGAATATTTCCAATGAAGATATCAAATTTGTGGAAGCCAAGGAAGTGATCCATTTAAGAGGCAGTGTTATTCCGCTTGTCAGACTGGATCAGATTCTGGGCGTGGAATCCACAAAAGATCCCGATGGCGATCTGATCGTTGCGATCGTAAAGAAAGGCGATGCGCTTGCAGGCCTTGTTGTTGATGAGTTACTCGGTCAGCAGGAGATCGTTATCAAGTCACTCGGAAAATATATCAATTGTTCCAGCCGCCTGATTTCCGGCGCAACCATTCTGGGTGATGGCGAAGTTGCCCTGATCATTGATGCAAATGTATTGATCTAATTTAGGGGAGGTACGGACATGGATGAATTAAAAGCAATTACTGAGTATGATACCACACAATATATCGTAATCCATATCGGTGATGAACAGTATGGTATTGATATCAAATATGTAGAGAACATCGTGCGGATGCAGAGCATTACCAGAGTACCCAATGTACAGGAGTATTTCAGAGGCGTAATCAATCTGCGCGGAGAAGTTGTTCCGGTTATGAGCCTTCGCCGTAAACTGGAACTGGATGATGATGTGATCACTAACAATACCAGGATCATCATTATCAAATTGGAAGCAAACGCACCGATCGGTGTGATCGTCGATGAAGTGAAGGAAGTCGTGACACTTGAGAATGGCAGCGTAGATTCCGTTTCCAGAAGTTCCAAGAAGGAAGAGAACTCTTATATTAACGGGATCGGAAAGACCGGTGATACGCTGATCTCCCTGCTTGATCTGAACATGGTGATTTCCGAATAGTTTCTTCACAGAGAGGGGTGAAGGTATGGCAAAAGTGGATCTGGACAATATGGAGGGTGTTTATTTCGATGTCCTTAAGGAGATCGGAAATATCGGTGCGGGGAATGCAACAACTGCACTGGCACAACTCCTGAACCAAAAGGTTGATATGAAAGTGCCCAAAGTTGCCTTGCTTGAGTTTTCCGAGGTCGGAGAGGCCATGGGAGGCGAAGAACAGTTGATGGCAGGGATCTATCAGCTGGTTGAAGGCGATATTACGGGCAGTATCATGTTCCTGTTGGAAGAAAAATCAGCCAGAACGCTGGTTTCCTCTCTTATGGGTACGCCGCCGTCCGAAGGCCCCTTTACGGAAATGGAATTATCAGCGCTGAAAGAAATCGGCAATATCATTACCGGTTCATATCTTTCTTCGCTGTCCATGCTGACAAACCTTAAGATCATATCCTCAGTTCCGGCCATCAGTATTGATATGGCGGGTGCGATCATGAGTGTTCCCGCAATCGAATTCGGAGAACTCGGGGACAAGCTGTTGCTGATACAGACAGCCTTTTCAGATGATGTACAATTGGATGGTTACTTTATTCTGGTACCTGATCTGGAATCCTATGACAAAATCTTATCATCCATAGGTATGTGACGGTTGAATGCGAGGCTGATTGTTGTATGAGTACCATGATCAAAGTTGGAATGGCAGATTTAAAAATATGTAAAGCTCCGGATGCGATCACGACGCTGGGACTGGGGTCCTGTGTCGGGATCGCAATCCGTGATCCCATGACAAAAGTCGGCGGATTGGCTCACATCATGCTTCCCGACTCCACTGCGATTCAGGGCGTTTCTCATGTGCCCAAATTTGCAGATACGGGATTGCAGGAACTGGTCAGGGTTGTTGTGGCTGCAGGTGCGAACCGTACGCGTCTTGTGGCTAAGATCGCGGGCGGGGCACAGATGTTCTCATTCCAGAACAAAAGTGAGTTAATGACCGTCGGTGAAAGAAATGTAGCAGCGGTTACAAGAATACTGAAAGAAATGAAGATTCCGATCCTTGCGCAGGATACGGGAGAGAACTACGGACGTACCGTGGAATTCTATCCCGAAACCGGTGATTTCGTGATCAAGGCTGTCGGAAAATCGGTTAAGACGATATAAGACCCGGATGAATACCAGAAAGATACCAGCGATCATTATGCTGCTTGCAGGCTCCATTGCCTGTGTTATGACTTATCTGAATCACTACGATCTGAAGGATATGCTGATCGTTCTGATTCTTGTTTTGATTATTTTCTTATTTATCGGATTAGTAGTGAAAGGTATTTTTGATTCGATCCATTTACCCAGTGCCGATGCAGTAAATCCGGATGGGGAAGTGATCGAAAAGAGTGATGAGGAAGGTTCCGAATCGGAAGAAGGAGCCGGAGAGGGAGAAACTTCCGCGGAGGCTGAAACGGAGCAGACGGAAGAAGAACCACAAGCATAAACGGGGAGTAGTTGACGGAGGGGAAAATGGACGACGCCGGAAAGATGAAGTTGTGGAAAGCTTATGCGGATAAGCCGACACCCGAACTTCGTGAAAAGATCATATTAGAGTATGCCCCGCTCGTGAAGGTTGTAGCGGGACGACTGTCTATGTATCTGGGCTATAATGTCGAGTATGATGATTTGGTAAGTTACGGCATTTTCGGCCTGATAGATGCGATCGATAAATTTGATGCCAAGAAAGCTGTTAAATTTGAAACTTATGCAAGTCTCAGAATACGTGGAGCAATTCTTGACCAGATCAGGAAAATGGACTGGATTCCCAGAACAGTCCGTCAGAGACAGAAACAGATAACTGCCGCAATCAAGGAAATCGAAACCACAACGGGACGAAGTGCCACGGATGAAGAAATTGCCGCAGCACTCGGCTTGTCAACGGATGAATATGATGACTGGCAATCCCAGATGAAGGTTACCAATGTTGTTTCTCTGGATGAATTTGTGGAACAGGGGAGCGATGTTGCAGATACGCATGGTCTGTCTTCCCAGATCGAGAGACCGGAAGAGGCCGTTGAAAAAGAAGAACTGAAGAAGATGCTTATGGAAGCATTGGATCAGCTGACAGAAAAAGAACGGAAAGTCGTATTATTATATTACTATGAAGAACTGACCCTAAAAGAGATCAGTCATATATTGGAAGTATCGGAATCCAGAGTTTCCCAGCTTCATACCAAGGCATTACAGAAAATGAAAGTCAAAATGGGAAAATACATGGGAATTCTGTTGGAAGCGTAGATTGGGATCATACCAATCAAGTGAGGGTTTTATATGAAAAGAAACGGATATTTTCAGTTGCAAATGACGGATGGCGGTACCTTTGTCAGACTGTTTCCACCCGTGGACGGCGGCGAGCCGATCCGCATGGATGAACTGCGCCAGTATCTTTCCCTGAAGAATTTTGCACCGGATCCCGTGCAGTTAAGTCAGGCGCTGCAGGACTTAAGTGCCCAAAAAGATTTTAAACTGGATGATAAAAAAGCATTTGCCGAAATGGAAATGTTTATCCTGCAGGTTTCCGATAATAAAATGGAAGCGAAAGCAAGATTTTATCCGCCAAGCAATGCCGGCGCATCTTTACGGAAGGAAGATATCATCAATGATCTGAAACATAAAGGGATCAAAGCCGGGATCGTTGAGAGTGAGATCGACAGGTTCCTATCGGAAAAGCATTACTGTTCGGATTATATCCTTGCCAAAGGAAAAGAAGCCGTACAGGGGCAGGATGCTTCCATAGAGTATTTCTTCAATACCAATCCGAATACCAAACCGAAACTGAATGAAGACGGCACAGTCGACTTTTACAATCTTGAAGTAATCAGCAAATGTGAAGTCGGACAGAAACTGGCGACCCTGCACCCGGAAGTTCCCGGAGAAGCAGGTTATAACGTCCTTGGCGAGCGTGTTGCACCAAGAGACGTGATCAAAATGCGGTTGCGCTACGGCCGGAATATCACATTATCCGAAGACGGCAATACGATCACTTCAAATGTGAACGGTCATGTTTCGTTAACGGAAGATCTTGTTACCGTAACGGATGTTTACGAAGTAACAGATGTGGATACATCCACCGGTAATATTGAATATAACGGAAATGTTCAGGTTCTTGGCAATGTCAAAGCCGGGTTTGTGGTCCAGGCGACCGGTAATATCGAAGTACGCGGTGTCGTGGAAGGTGCCCTTCTGCATTGTGACGGCGATATCATTATCATGCGCGGTATGAACGGAATGGGCAGAGGAAAGCTGATCGCAGGTGGGAACATTGTTTCAAAATTCATTGAAAACTCAGATGTAAAAGCCGGAGGATACGTACATGCGGAAGCGATCATGCACAGTACGATTACGGCAGGCAGTGATGTGGAAGTGTCCGGTAAGAAAGGGTTTATTACCGGCGGGGCCGTGCATTCCATGGGAACGGTATCCGCCAAAACGATCGGATCGACCATGGGCGCCAAGACGGAGATCGAGGTCGGCGTTGATCCGAAGATCAAAGAACGTGTCAACCATCTGATGCAGAGCACGGCAGAAATCAAAAAGCAGCTTTCCACGGTCGAACCGGTGCTGGTTACCTTTACACAGAAATTAAAAAAGGGTGATACCCTGACAATGGAACAACAGATGTACTTCAATCAGCTGAAGACCGCATATACGAAGCTGAAACCGCAGCTGACGGAAGAAACGGAAGAATTGGAGCGGTTAAGCACAACAATGGATTCCATGACTACCGATGCGATCGTCAAGGTGCAGGAATTTGCGTATACCGGTACAACAATCAAGATCAGCGATATCTCGTTGACATTAAATTCCAATGCCCAGCATTGCAGGTTCGTGAAAGATGGTGCAGATATCCGTATTAAACCGCTGTAAGGAGAGGAAATATGATATCACCGCTTGAGACCAATGCTGTTATATCCAGAACACAGGATATTTCGATCCTGAAGCAGAATGAGGATGCAAAAGGCGATATTGCACATCTGCAAACGCAGGATACGTTTGATAATGAACGGGATCAGTTTGTTCATACGGTCCATGATGCAGATAACACAAGGGAATCGGATACTCATCATGATGCAAGAGAAAAGGGGCGCAATGAATATATCGACCAGCGCAATAAGCAGAGAAAGAAGAAACAGCCCAAGGATCAGGTGATCGCCAAGAGCATGCATGGATTTGATATCAAAATCTGACAGAGAGGAGTCCGTCGATTTATGAGTACAATGGAAATAGCACTCCTTATTACGGGAGTGATTATTTTTGTCCTAAGCTTTTTAATTCCGGATAAAAAAGGCGAAAAGGAGCAGGGCAGTGTTGACCCGCAGGAAATCCGTAAAATGATGGAAACGGAATTGAACGGAATGAAACTGCGTGTTAATGAAGCGACTGACGAAACCGTAGAATATGCCATGGAGAAAGCCGAAAGACAGTTGGAACGGGTATCCAATGAGAAGATCATGGCGCTCTCCGAGTATTCGGACACGATCATGGAAGGCATAGATAAGAGCCATCAGGAAGTTCTGTTTATGTATGATATGCTGGCAGATAAACAGACCGATCTGAAAAACACGGTACGCAAGGCGGAAGCTACGGTTCGCGAAGTGGAATCGGCGACGCAGATTCCGGAGC